>JAWODZ010000116.1:0-69335 GCA_046483025.1 bacterium | reverse complement strand
TTAGTTGGAATATTATAAATAACATGATAAAAAAAAAAAAATTAGAAAACTTGAAAACTTTAATTAATCTCGGAACTAAAGCTATTTTAAAAGCAAATCCTCCTTTGCTACTTTTCAATGTTATGAACAAGGCTATATAAAAGCCATTGTATAGTTACCTTAGGTTTCCCTCTTAACAGAAACCGATCCATCCGTTTTAGTGCTCTAATATTCGCAAAAACAGGCTCATTAATCCAAATGCGTTGATCATATAGTGCTCGCCCTTCTTCTGTATTGAACTTCATTTCCATCATGTGAGCATACTCAGCAACCTTTTTATCATAATATACTGATAATGTACGACGTTTAGATGTTTTCTTTGTAAGACATCGTTTCTTAAATGGACATCCCTGACAATCTGACGCTTTCGCTACATAGGTACGATAATAATTTTCCCCTTTTTTCTTGACATCACTCTTACGTACTAAGGTGTTGTTTGCCGGGCAGGTATAGGTGTCCTTCTGTTCGTTAAATGTAAAATCAGTTATAGTAAATGTACTCTGTTCAGGATCTTTAGTTGAATCTGTCTTCCTGAATTGTGTGTTCGGAAAAATTGCATGTAAGTGTTCTTCTACACATGTTTTCAAATTTGTCGGACTGTTGTAATTAGGATCTCCCAGTAAAATAGCCTCTTCTAATATCTTTTCGTTTTTTCCTATGGCCTTCAAGTTTTCTTTCGCTCCCTCTACCATAATTGAAAGATGCTCATCATCTTGACCAGAATTACCTGCATCAGCATGGATAATAATTTGATGTTTGGAATCTACCAGCGCCTGTGCATTGTACCCTTGTATTACTCCATGGGAACTCATCATCAACTGGGAGTCATTGTCTGTTATGTTACTCTTGTTCTCCTTCTTTTTTTTACCTGGCTTTGGTTCATTTTCTTGTAAAAAACGATCTATTTTTTGAATACTTTGATTCAATTTTTTTAATTTCCTCTTCTCAGTATCACTAAAGCCACTCTCCTGATCACAGGCAATATGTTTTTCTAGCATCTTTGCAATACGGGCTTCAAACTTCTTCTTTTTTTCCGCTAACTCAGCAAATGTTCCACTCATTTGTTTGGATGCATTGCCCGGAAGTTTAACCCCGTCTATGGCAAAAGTGGTTCCGCCAATGAGATTCATGCGATCACAGATAAGTAGTACTCTTTGAAATACAAGAAGTATTTCTTTCTTCATCGTTGTGACAAAAGCAGCAATGGTGGAATGATCCGGTACCTGTCCACAGGCTAAAGCCATAAAAATAATATTTTCATGGCAGGCTCGTTCTATCTTTCTCGATCCTAACATCCCTCGTGCAAATCCCATGAGTATGACTTTAAGAAGACTTTTAGGATTATACGCTCTACAACCAGTCTCATCATTGTTGTATTGCGGATCAAAAATAGATATGTCAATTTCATGTTCAACGACCATATGGATGGTATGCTCTAATGTACCGGAAACAAGCTGTTGTTCAAGACTTACAGGAATCATTCTCAATTGAGTATAGTTATACGGCTTATACCGTGCCATAAATTTCCTTTCAAAAAGAGTGATACAGTCAATTTGTGATTATGTTATAATATACAAATTTATAGCAACAATAGCGAGTTTTTCGACAGTCTCGTCAGGTCTAATCTCTAACTTTGGAATTATAAGGAGCTATTCCCCCTATCCCCAAAATCTCAAAAATGATTCGAGATTGCTAAACCACCCTGACAGGGTCATGACCCTGTCAGGGTGGAGGAATCTCAGACTGATAATTTATTTATTAACCAACTTGGTAGTAGATTTTGAAGTCCGGATCATATTAGTAGAAAATGCCGACCCTTCAGTTGCTGATTCGGTTTCTTCTTCTGTGACTATTTCATCAATCCTTCCCTTGTCAATATTAAAATAGATCAGAGAACTTCTGATACCCGAACTTCTGTTGGTACCGGAAATTTCCCGCTCCTGAGTTTTGATGTTAAATTTTCCCTGGCCACTTATTTCTGCATTTACAATAATAACAGCTATATTATCACCTTTGTTTTGCTGAATATCATAGACAAGACATTTTCCGGTAATAGCAGTTTCACCCTGAAAGCGACCTTTTCTTTCAGTAGTAATACTGAAATCCCATTGATCATTTATTGACACTGGTTTTTCGGGAAGAGGCAGGATCAGAGGTGAAGCAATTGCTTTATCAGTGGTTGATTTTCCATATTTATTAAAGGTTAAATGCTGGTTTTCATTTTCTATAGACATTCGTGCTCTACGATTGCCAGAACGATCACCGGGAACATTATCATTTTCGGATTCTGACCAGGTACTGTCAACAGTAATGGATACTGTAAAGGGGTTATCAGGCGGGGTATTTTGAATAGCTAAGGTTTTTAAATTATATGAGGTTATTTGTCTGGTCATTTCCTGACCATTAGGCATGGAACTGGTGATACTGTCCAGTTTTTCAGTTTTGTATTGAAGTTGCTCGTTTATGCCGAATTTATATTCGAGATTATATTTTTCCCGGGCTAAACTTGGTAGGGGAGTAATAGATAAAAGTAGAATTATCAATACTGAAACAAGTAAATATTGTTGTACATTATTTTTCATACAATTTCTCCTTAAATAATTGAAATTAATTCTTATTTGTATTATATTTAATTTTATGTAAAAAATCAATTTTTGTTCCTCAATTTACCAAAAAGGCTCATATGAATATTGAACAGACTATAGATTTCTTAAAGAATTCCAATAAGTTTATGGCAAATGTTACCACCTGGAAAGTACTGGCTGCCAAAGAAGCTTCTTTTTCTTCTTTTCCGCAGTCACTGGATCAATCATTATGCAATACATTACAAATACGAGGAATAAAAAAATTATACAGCCATCAGTCTGAAGCACTAAAAAAAGCTTTTGAGGGTAAAAATTATGTTGTGGTTACTCCTACAGCATCTGGAAAAACATTATGCTATAACTTGCCTGTAATTCAATCAATTATAAAGAATCCGCAGGCACGTGCTTTATATTTATTTCCCACCAAAGCTCTGTCCCAGGATCAGGTTACAGAACTGCATGATCTAATCACTCAACTCGGAATCGATATCAAAACCTATACTTTTGATGGGGATACTCCGGTATCAGCACGGAAAGCAATTCGGCGAGTCGGACATATTGTGGTGACCAATCCTGATATGCTGCATCAGGGAATTATGCCTCATCATACCAAATGGGTGAATCTTTTTAGTAATCTGAAGTATATTGTAATTGATGAAGTGCATTTTTACCGGGGTGTTTTTGGAAGCCATCTGGCAAACATAATACGCAGGCTGAAAAGAATTTGCACCTTTTACGGATCTGATCCTCAGTTTATTGGTTGTTCGGCAACTATTGCCAATCCAAAGCAACTGTTTGAGAATATAACAGAAGAAAAAGTTGAGCTTATTGATGATAATGGTGCGCCCCGGGGTGAAAAGCATTTTATCTTATACAATCCGCCCATAATAAATAGGGAACTGGGGATCAGGAAATCCTCCATAAAAGAAATAAGAAATATTGCCAGACAATTCCTTTCGGCTGGAGTTCAGACCATAGTGTTTGCCCGTAGCCGATTACGGGTAGAAGTTCTCCTGACCTATTTAAGAGATACCATGAAATCACTGAAAAAGTCTTCTACGCTGATTCGTGGTTACAGAGGCGGATACCTCCCTAATCAGCGTCGTAAAATTGAGCAAGGTTTACGAAGCGGTGAAATTCAAGCAGTTGTATCTACCAATGCTTTGGAATTGGGTATCGATATTGGGCAGCTTTCAGCAGCTTTAATGGCAGGATATCCGGGAACCATTGCCTCTACCTGGCAGCAGGCTGGAAGAGCTGGCAGAAGTACTTCAGTATCCTGTGCAGTTTTGGTAGCTACTAGTGCTCCTCTTGATCAGTATATAATGAATCACCCGGAATATTTTTTTGAAAGCACTCCTGAAATGGGAGTGATTGATCCCAATAATTTAATTATTCTTTTGTCTCATCTTAAGTGTGCTGCCTTTGAACTTCCCTTTAAGGAAGGTGAACAATTCGGCATTGATGCTACTGATGAACTTCTGAAATACCTGGAAGAACACAGTGTATTGCATAAGTCAGGAGGACAGTATCATTGGACAAGCGAAACCTATCCTGCAGAGGAAATAAGTTTGAGGAGCGCTGCGCCGGATAATGTAGTTATTATTGACAAAACCGATGGAGATAGAGTAGTGGGAGAGGTAGATCTTTTCAGTGCTCCGGTCCTAATTCATGATGAGGCCATTTATATACATGAGAGTATCCAGTATCATGTTGATAAATTAGATTGGGACCGCAGGAAAGCCTATGTTAAAAAGGTTAATGTTGATTATTATACAGATGCGCAAACTAAAACAAATATCAGAGTAATTGAAGAGTTTGAATCAGAATCAATACCTGGAGGGGAAAAAGCCCATGGTGAAGTAAGTGTGACAACCATAGCTACTTTATATAAAAAAATAAAATTTAATACTCATGAAAATGTAGGATCCGGAAAAATTCATTTACCTGAGATTTCAATGCATACCACTTCTTATTGGTGGGAACTTGGAAATTTATTACTTGAAAAGATCAACCTGTCTGAGACAAATTTAGTCAGCGGTTTAACAGCACTGTCTAATGTATTTGAAAACGTAGCCCCGATTTGGGTGATGACTGATCCAAGAGATCTGAGAACCATTCCTATGCTTAGAGCTCCTCTTTCTCAGAAACCGACTATTTTTATTTATGAAAGTACTCCAGGAGGGGTTGGATATAGTAAAAAATTATTTAGCATTCATCAAGACTTACTGGATGCTGCCAGAGAACTAATTATTTCCTGCAGCTGTAAGGGTGGCTGTCCTTCCTGTGTCGGACCTGTTTTAGAAGTGGGAGAAAGTGGTAAAGAATGTGCATCAAAAATATTGCATCATATTACTTAATAAGGTTTTTATACAGGTACAGAAAATTGTGGGTTACACCGTATAACTTATATGACTTTTTTTAATTTAAGAGGATGTCTTGGCATAGGATTTGCAAAAATAAAGTTAGATAGTTTTAATAGTATTTATTTCAAATTGATTTATTTTTGAAATCAATTTTATTCAATTTGAAAGCAAATTTAAAAAGGAGATAATAATTGTCTTCGAAAATACTTATAGTCGATGATGATTCAGGTATAAGAATGCTTATATCAAAGTTTTTAGAAAGAGAAGGTTTTGAGGTGTTAACAGCTGAAGATGGTCTGCAAGGGGTGGATAAAGCCAAGGCTAATCAACCTGATCTTATCATTTTAGATGTTGTGATGCCGCGGATGGATGGTCTGACTGCTGCCAGATTAATAAAACTTTATAAGCCATTACAATCTATACCCATTATATTTTTAACTGCAAAAGATGCTGATAAAGATATTGAATTAGCTGAAGAGGCTAATGCAGAAGTTTATATTACCAAACCTTTTGATGTCCATCAGGTGGTTGGAGTTGTAAAAGAAATTCTTGATAATAAATAATTAAATCTATATATGCAATAAAAAATTTTGGAGTAATGAATCATTGGAAAAAGAAAAATATCATTTTTTGTTATTTGAGTTAAACAAGTACAAATTTGCTTTTGATGTAGCGAAAATAAATAGAATTGCAAGATCCGTAGAGGTAACATCTCTTCCCAATGCTCCTGATATTGTACTGGGAGTTATTAATGTTCAGGGAACCATTATGCCGGTTATTGATATTCGGAAGATATTTGGATTTCCTGAAAGGAAAGTAAATGTTGATGATTTCCTGATAATCGGTAAAGTAAAAGAATTATCAATTGCTTTGATAATTGATGATGTTCTTGAAATAATTGATATTCCATCAGATAAAATTATTGATAAAAAAAATGTGCTTCCCGGGATTCCTCATGTTGATGGGATATTAAAACTGGAAGGAGATATCATATACATCAATGACTTAAATAAATTACTTTCTTTAGATGAGAAAGAAGAGATCTATACCTTATTAAAAAAACTGGATGTTAAGAAAGAATCACAAAAAACTAAAAAAACTCCTTCCAGAAAAAAATCTACCAAGAAAAAGACTGGTACAAAAAAGCAAAAGAAAAAAAGTAAAAAAAGCAAAAAATCTACAAAAAAGAAATGAGTTATTAATGAGTAAACGGATTCCAAATTCATTACTTGCAGAGTTAAGTGATTATATTAGAAAACAAATGGGATTACATTATCCAAAGGAAAAATGGCTGGATCTGTTAAAATCCATCAGGGAAGCTTCCTTGGATTTTGGCTTTGATGACGTAGAGGCATGTATTAACTGGCTAATATCTTCACCTTTGAAGAAGAATCAAATTGAGATATTAGCTAAAAAATTAACAATTGGAGAAACTTATTTTTTGCGGGAGCAAAAAACAATTAATGCATTAGAAAAAAAAGTACTTCCTGATTTAATTGAAAAAAAGAGAAACTGTAATGAAAAATTTATGAAAATATGGAGCGCAGGATGCTGTACTGGAGAAGAACCTTATACCATTGCAATAATACTGAGCCGTTTAATTCCGGATTACAAAGACTGGTCAATCAGGATTTATGGTACAGATATAAATCCTGATTATTTACAGAGAGCTTCTGTTGGGATATACAGACCCTGGTCTTTCCGGGGGACCCCGTACTGGCTGAAAAATAAATATTTCAATAGAGTCGGTGATAACTTATATGAAATTAAATCATCCATAAAAGAAATGGTTTGTTTTTCTTATCTTAATCTGATGAATGGTAGCTACCCTTCTGAAAATAGTAATTTTTTTAATATGGATATCATTTTTTGTCGTAATGTATTAATGTATTTTATGTCCAAATCTGCAAAGGAAATTGGAGAAAAATTTTATCAAACTTTGCATAATGATGGCTGGTTGGTGGTTGGAGCCAGTGAAACTTCGCATATTTTATTTCCTGATTATATCTCAGTAACTTTTCCTGGAGCTATATTGTACAGAAAAGATAGTAATTTTGGTTTTGATGATAGTGATATTACCACTTTTGCTCCCCAAAAATTAAAGCATACAGTGACTGAAAACAATATATCTTTTGATTCAGCTACTATTGGGAAAGATGATATATTATTGAATGATGACAAACAAAACGTATTAAAAAGTGTATTAGAGGATAATCCATTAGACAAAATTGTATACAGTAAATCTGAAGTTATTCCAGAAGACAAGGATGTTGTTGAGGAAGATACCATTTATGATAAAGCAATAAAATATTATAATAAAGGAAACTATATCTATTCTATTGAGATGTTGAAAAAATTTCCTGAAGATAAAAAAAATGCTAAAGTATTAATGTTAATTTCTAAGAATTATGCAAATCTGGGAGACATTGAGAATGCTTTAGAGTGGTGTGAGCTTTCATTAAAAAAGGAACAATTAGATCCTACATATCATTATTTTCATGGTATTATTTTACAAGAAAAGGGTAAATTTAAGGAGGCAAAAGAATCATTAAAAAGAGCTATTTATTTAAATCCTGATTTTGTAATTTCTCATTATATGATGGGGAACATCAATAGACATGAAGGTAAAATTAAAGAATCGAATAAATATTATGAAAATGTTTTGTCTTTGCTGAAGCAATATAAAAATGAGGATATATTACCGGAAACTGAAGGTATTACTGCAGGAAGACTAAGGGAATTGGTTGATTTTGTCAAAGATGTTAATTAAAAAAATATTATACAATGTATCCATTAAATAATTAAAGGTTTTGTATGATTGATAATAATAAAAAAAAGTCAGTTGATGATACCATAGATGCTTTGGTGAATAAAAGTGATGATGAAATTTTAAAGCATCGGGCTAAATTATTAGCAGAAGAGCAGAAAAAAAAAGAGGCAGATGAATCAACAGTTGAAATTATAGAGTTTTTACTTTCTTATGAGAGATATGGAATCGAGTCTTCCTATATTAAAGAAGTATATTCAATGAAGGATTTTACCACTATTCCCTGTACACCTGATTTTGTAAAGGGAATAACCAATCTCCGGGGAGAAATAATTTCCATTGTTGACATTAAAAAATTTTTTAATCTGCCGGAGAAAGGACTTACTGATTTAAATAGAGTATTGATAGTTAAAAAAAATAATATGAAAATGGGTATTCTTGCTGACAGAATTCTGGGGGTAAAAATAGTATCCAATAATAATATAAAAAAAGATTTTATATCTATGAATGATAAAAGGAGTAAATATTTAGAAGGTATAACCCCTGATCATTTAATTATACTAAATATTGAAAAGATCTTAACGGATCCAAATTTTATTGTGGATGAGGAAGTAGAGTGATTTTTATTCATTTAGGGAGAAAGTTATGTTTAAAAGATTGAAATTTCGCCAAAAAATTTTATTGATTCCTGGACTATCGATTTTTGTCCTACTTGTAGTTATTTGTATGGGAATGTTTTTAACCAATAAAAATTCAGTTCTATTGAACAAAATTGTTTCGGGTTATATTCCTGAGAAAGAATTTTATACTGATTTAGTTGATGAATTAAATAATTTTAAAAATAATGTAGATCAAGCATGTTCTGATAGAGATGTATCAATATTACAACAATTTGATCAACAAAAAGATCAATTTAATGAAATGCTGAAACTTGCAAAAGACAATCCTGTTGTTGATTCGGAAAATATCAACAATATAAATAATATGATTATGGAATATCTTATTAAAACCAAAGGAACAACCGAACATATTCTTAATGGCAGAGAAGATGAAGTCCTTGATGAAATTCAGGAACAGAATGAACTTTTTCAACAATTAACTGTTCAGCTTTCTGCACATATCCGAGAAGCCAATATGGATATTTCACGTTCTTTTCAAATGGCCCGGAATAATAATAAGAACATGGTAGTTATAATTTTATCAGTAATTATTGTTCTCTCAATAATTTTTATTCTTGTCTCATTATTTGTTATCAAATCAATTTCAAAATCAATTAAAGACATAACTAAAATTTCTGAACAGATAAGAGATGGCAATTTGTCTATAGAAGTGTCTGATATGGCAGTTGATGATGAAATCAGTAAAATGTTTTCAACATTTACAGATATGGTAACATCATTGAGAGAATTTATACTTCAGATCAAAGAAGGAGCACAGAAACTTGCTGCAGCTTCAGGGCAAATATCAACTTCTGTAAGTGAGATTGCAGCTGGTGCAACAGAGACAGCCTCAGCTGCAAATGAAACCAGTACTACAGTAGAAGAAGTCAGACAAACTGCCAAGGACTCAAATCAGAAAGCAAAAGATGTTACTCAAAATGCTCAGAAAGTAGTGGAAATATCTCAAACTGGGAGCCAGTCTGTTGCAGATACTATTAAGGGCATGCACCATATTGAAGATCAAATGGGTAGTTTAGCGGAAAGTATAATGAAATTAAGTGAGCATGGTCAGGATATAGGGGAAATTATTGTCACAGTTGAGGATGTGGCAGAACAGTCCCGCCTATTAGCAGTTAATGCATCAATTGAGGCGGTTAAGGCCGGTGAATATGGCAAGGGATTTGCCGTGGTGGCTGAAGAAGTAAGAAAGCTTGCAGAAAAATCAAAACATGCAACCACCAGGGTTCGCTCTATTTTAGATGATATACAGAATGCTACTAGTGAAGCAGTTATGCAGACTGAACAGGGGAACAAAGCTGTGGAAGCCGGTGTGAACCAGTCAAAAAAAGCAGGTGAGGCAATACAAAAATTAACCGGAAATGTTACTGAAGCATCTCAATCAACTACTCAAATTTCTGTTTCCAGCCAGGAGCAGCTTGTAGGAATGGATCAGGTAGTATCTGCCATGGAGAACATTAAAAATGCAAGCAGTCAGAATGTTAATGCAACTAAACAGGTGGAGGAAGCGACAACAGAGCTTTATCAATTTGGTAAACAATTAACTGAATTACTGCAAAAATATAAACTATAGTTTTAAAATTAAGTAGGAGAAGGCCAATGAATCTTCAAGATCCTGAGTTTTTTAAAGAGCTTATGGGAGTGTTTATCTTAGAAGGTCAAGAACACATTAATACCATGAAGAAATGTTTACATGAATTAGAACAAAAAAAAGAGTCTGATGATAAGAAAGATACTTATGAAGAGATAAAACGAGCGGCTCATAGTTTAAAAGGGGCAGCTAGAACAGTTGGTTTTGAGAATCTTGAATCTGCTGGCTATAATTTCGAAAAGCTATTTGGGAAAATGGGGCAGTCTGATATTGTGGTTTCAGAGGAAATTGCCGGGAATCTTTCGAATGCATTTGATGCTTTAGAGAAAATGATCAACACATTAAAAGAAGAAGGTAAGGAAAGTGGTGATGATCACGAAGTAATAGGATTAATTGAGAAAGTAGATAAAATTATAAGTTAATCATAGATTATCCAGGTGATGATATGAACGAAACAGATAAAGATTTTTTTGAAGAACTTCTTTCCATGTTTAAGATAGAAGCTGAGGAACATTTAAAGAAAATATCGAATGGGTTGATTGAATTGGAGAAATGTGATTCTCAGGAAAGATTCTTAAAAATCATTGATTTTATTTATAAAGAGACTCACAGTCTTAAAGGGGCAGCTCGAGCTGTTAACATGAGAGATGTGGAGACAATATGCCAAACCTCAGAGGATGTTTTTTCCTCAATAAAACAGGCTGAGGTAGAATTAGATCAGAAATCATTTGATGTTCTTCATAAGGCCATTGATTCCTTAAATGATATGATTTTATCCGGTAAAGATGTTGATATATCGGATTTGTTATTCAAACTTAAACGGATCATTAAAGAAAAAGCCAAGAAAAAGGATGTCGGTACAAAAGTCAAGGAAAAGAAAAAAGAGCCAGCTACTCCGGTACAAACAAAAAAATCCCTCGCTGACACAGACAAACAGCCTTCTAAAAAAGATGGGAGAAAGACTGATACAAAAAAAACTGATACTAAAAAAAGTATATCTTCAGCTCAAGAGACATCATTAGTTTCGGAAACAATACGGGTTTCTACTTCTAAATTAGATTCCATAATGTTGGAAGCTGAGGAAATGTTGATTGCTAAATTATCAGCAGATCAGCAGACATATGACATTGGATCAATAAAGAATTCTGTCAGTAATCTAAAAATTGAATGGGAAAAACAGATAAATGATATAAAAATTATTAGAAAAATAGTTAATGATGTGATTGCTAACAATAAAGAATTGTCATCCTACAAAAAATCGTTAGATATTTTTGATTTTATTGATAATACTTTGAATAAATTAAAGAATATTGAAAACAGATTATATTCTTTGTCAAAACTTTCAGAGCATAATTCCACTCAGGTTGGAACCAGGATAAACACTTTATTGGAAGATGTAAAAAAAGTGTTAATGCTGCCTTTTTCAACTTTGTTAAAATCTTTTCCTAAAATCGTGAGAGATATTTCCAGAGAACAGAAAAAAGAAGTTGATTTGGTCATTAAGGGGAGTACAATTGAAGTGGATAGAAGGATTTTAGAAGAGATGAAAGATCCCTTTATACATTTATTAAGAAATTGTATTGACCATGGCATGGAAAGTCCGAAAGAACGGATCAGAAAGAAAAAAGATAAAACAGGAATCATAACAATTTCTATTACTCAAAAGAGTAATGGGATGATTGAAATTATTCTTTCTGATGATGGGGCAGGAATTGATACTGATAAAGTTAAGGATGTTGCTGTTAAACGAGGATTGATTTCAGCAGAAGAAGCAGAAAAGCTCAGTGAAAATGAAAAAAAATTATTAGTTTTTGAAACAGATATTTCTACCAGTCCCATTATTACAGATGTTTCTGGGCGAGGACTAGGGTTACCAATTGTACGGGAAAAAATTGGAAGTTTGGGCGGTTCTTTACAATTAGAAAGCAAGCTTGGGAAAGGGACTTCTTTTATTATAAATTTACCAGTTACCTTAGCAACATTTCGCGGAATAGTTATTATAGTTAACGGAGAATCTTTTGTTATTCCCACTTCAAGTGTGGAAAGAGTTATCAGAGTTAAAAAAGATGATATTAAAACTGTAAAAAACAGAGAAACAATTACTTATAATGGTGCACCAATTTTATTTGCCCGTATGAATAAAGTATTAAAACTTCAGGATAGTAAAAAATTGAGCAAGGAAAAACAATTTTTGCAGACTTTGATCATCACACATGGTAATAGAACATATGGCTTTGCAGTAGATGAGATTATTAGTGAACAGGAAGTATTGGTAAAAAATTTAGGGACTCAATTAAATCGGGTACCGAATGTTTCTGGAGTAACTATGATGGGAAGTGGTAAAATTGTACCAATTCTCAATGTATCTGATGTAATGAGATCTGCTATTTATGCATCGACTATAGAATCTCAAGAAAGAATTACAAGGGAGGAAAAAAAGGTGAAAAAATCAATTTTAATTGCTGAAGATTCAATAACTTCACGAACGTTATTAAAGAATATTTTTCGGACAGCCGGCTATACAGTTAAAGCAACAGTAGATGGTGCAGAAGCCTACACAGCAGTAACCAGCCAGAAATTTGATTTAGTAGTGTCTGATATTGAGATGCCACGTATGAATGGATTTGAACTTGTTTCAAAAATTCGAACAAATAAGCACACAAAAGAACTTCCGGTAGTTTTAGTTACTGGTCTTGAATCTGATGAAGATAAAAAGAGAGGAATTGACGTTGGAGCAGATGCTTATATTGTAAAAAGAAGTTTTGATCAAAGTAATTTGTTAAATGTTGTCAATAAACTAATTTAGTATAAATAATAATGATTAGACTATTAATCACAGAAGATTCTACAGTAATAAGAAGATATTTAGAGGAAATTTTCAGTAATGAACCTGATATTGAAGTTGTAGGTTTAGCTAAAAATGGTGCAGAAGCTGTTGAAATGGTTGATATCCTACAACCGGATATAATCACCATGGATATCCATATGCCTGTGATGAGCGGATTTATTGCAACCAGGAAAATTATGGAACAAAATCCAACCCCTATTGTTATTGTAAGTGCAAGTTATAATCCGGATGAAGTTGAGAAAACATTTAAGACAATGGAGGCTGGTGCTGTTGCAGCGATGGAAAAACCACAAGGGTTAGCAACCCCTGATACTGATCCTTATGTGAAAGAATTGGTGCAAACTGTTCGCACCATGTCAAAAGTAAAAGTAGTACGGCGTTGGGCTAAAGATAAATTCAAGACAAAAGCTCCTCCTCCAGCACCCAAAGTTAAAGTTCCTAAAAAGCCGGTTTCCAAAAAACCAAAAATTCCTCCTACAAAAATAGCTATTGTTGCTATTGGAGCTTCCACAGGAGGACCTATAGTATTGGAGAAAATTTTATCCAGTTTACCAAGAGATTTCCCCTTACCAGTTGTTATTGTTCAACATATTGCCAAAGGATTTCTTCCTGGTATGGCAAGCTGGCTTAGTACCAGAAGTGGATTTAATGTTAGAATACCTGACCAAGGAGAATATATTGAACCAGGTGCTGCATATTTAGCTCCTGATGGGTTTCAGATAAGAATAGATAAAAATTTTAAAATTTTACTGGACGATGATTACTCTAATTCCATATTAATACCGTCGGTTTCATATCTTTTTCGTTCAGTGGCTCAATCTTTTGGAGAACATGCAATTGGTGTTTTACTGACTGGTATGGGTAAAGATGGTGCAAAGGAGCTGGGGTTGATTAAATCAAAAGGAGGCAAAACAATTGTTCAGGATAAGGCTAGTTCTATAATTCATGGAATGCCGGGAGAAGCTATACGGTTGGGATCTCATCAGTATATAGTTCCTGCAGATGAGATTGCATCAAAAATAGTTTCTTTGGTCCGTTAATAATCATTAATAAAAAGTATTTAGAGGAATAGGTTATGCCTAAAAATGATTCAATAAATATAGGTGTGGAAATACTTATCGTCGAAGATAGTCCAACTCAAGCTTTACATCTAAAACACATATTAAAGAAACATAATTATTCAGCTCATATAGAAAAAAATGGAAATGATGCATTGAAATATATGAGGAAGAATAAACCGACGATTGTAATAAGTGATATATTAATGCCTGAGATGGATGGTTATGAGTTATGTCGTCAGATACGTTCAGAGGATAATTTAAAATATATTCCTGTTATTCTATTAACTCAGTTATTTGATCCACGAGATGTTATAAGAGGTCTTTTAAGTGGGGCTGATAATTTTGTCACCAAACCGTACAGTGAACAGTTTTTAATATCACGAATTCAATATATACTTGCGAATCAGGAGTTAAGAAGGAATTCTATTACAGAGATGGGAATAGAAATATTTTTTGCGGGACAAAAACACTTTATTACCTCTGATCGTATGCAGATTCTTGATTTATTATTTTCAACTTTTGAGAATGCCGTACAAAGAAATCAGGAACTAGAGGAAGCCAACAAGGAATTGCGTAAAGCTCTGGAAACTATTGAGGCAATCAATGAAGTAGCTGAAAAATTAAACCGGATGCTGATGCCTGAAGATGTTGCAGAAGCTATTGCAGTTGGTGTAAAAAAACTTATTGATTATGATGACTGTAGGATTTATCTGATCGATGATGAAGGACAGTATTTGATACCGGTTTTTTATGGGAAAAGTAAAATTAATTTAAATAAAAAAGAGAAGATTGATAAACTAAAAGAAAAAGTTGGTCAAGGTATTATTGGGACCTCTTATTCTAAGGGTAAATCTGAATTAATTGCTGATGTTTCCAAACATCCCAAAGCCTTTTATAATAAAGATGAAAAGCCTGCTGATGAATCGATATTAGTAGTTCCCATGCAATATGAGGATAAAATTTTAGGTGTCATTGTACTTATAAAATCAGGACTGCATCAGTTTATAGAAGCTGACCTTAGAACTCTTACCATTCTTGCCGGGCAAGCTGCTGTTGCTATTGAAAATGCACGATTGCTTCAGCAAGAAAGGCGCCAGACCAGACAACTTTCATTAATTAATGAAGTATCCAAAAAAGCTGTTTCGACCTTAAATATTGCCGAGCTCTGTCAGCATATTGTGGAATCATTGAATGAAGAATTTGAGGATACTCATATTATATTAATGCTTAATAATGAAAATAATGATAAATTATATATACAAGCGCATGATGGGCCATTCAGTAAATATCTTTCTAAAAAGAAGTATTTCGATGACGGAATAGTTGGCAAAGCAGTTAAAAGTGATAAAGCAATCTTTATTGATAATGTTAAAAGTGAATCAGGGTATAAAGAGATTATTCCAGAAATAAGATCAGAATTGGTAGTACTGATAAAAAAAGGTGATAAACTTTTAGGAGTATTAAATCTTGTCAGCAGTAAATTAAATTATTTTGATGAAAAAGATCTGACCATGATGACAATGATTGCTGATCAGGTTGCAATGGGAATAATTAATGCTCGTTTATATGAAAGTGAAAAGGAAAGTAAAGAAGTTGCACAAAGTGCTAATCGTGCAAAGAGTGAATTCTTAGCTAATATGAGTCACGAGATACGTACACCTATGAACAGTATTATTGGGTTTTCAGATCTGTTATTGCAAGAGAACTTATCTAATGATCTGGTTGATTTTATTCGTACTATAAAACTGAATGGCGAAAGTTTGCTGCAAATAATTAATCAGATTTTGGATTTGGCTAAAGTAGAAACCGGCAGGATGGAGGTTGATAATCAAGAGTTTGATCTGGAAAAACTTGTAGATAGTGTGAGTCAACTGTTACGACCGAAAGTTTTAGATAAAGGGTTAACCTTTAAGTTAAATAAAAATCCTAAAAAATTACCCATAATTAATGCAGATAGTTTAAAAATACGTCAGATCATGGTGAATTTAATTGGTAATGCTATAAAGTTCACTGAAGAAGGTAAAATTGAAATAGATGTCACTATTAAACAGAAAAAGGAGAATAAGGCACAATTATTAATAAATGTGAAAGACACAGGTATTGGGATTAAACCAGAAAAGAAAGGATTGATTTTCGAATCTTTCACCCAGGTAGACGCTTCTATAACCAGAAGATTCGGGGGCACAGGACTCGGTTTGTCTTTATGCAAACAAATGGTTGATCTGTTGAATGGTGAAATATGGCTGGAATCTGAAGTTGATAAAGGAAGTACATTTTCTTTTTCTATCCCGGTTGAAGTAATATCCAGCAAAGATAAGCCTGAAGTAAAAAAAATTACCTCTGATAAAGGTAAAGTTAAGTCCACAATGAGTGAAGATTCAACAGTCTTATCAAATATCAAGGGATTAAGAGAAGAAGGTGTTCAACCAAGCGTTTTACTAATCGAAGATAACGGAAGTGCGCTTGAATTACTGCAGAGATATTTACAAAAAGATGGATATGAAGTTTATTGCAGTACATCTGGAGAAGACGGAATTATTAAGGCAAAGTTTTATCGGCCTGATGCCATAATTCTGGAAATTCTTTTACCTGGTAAAATAGATGGATGGGAGGTTTTACAAAAATTAAAAGCAGGGAACCTTACCAAAGAAATACCTGTACTAGTTTATTCTGTTTTATCTAACCAGAAAAAAGCTTTTAGCATGGGTGCAGTGGAATATATAGAGAAGCCTGCTCAAGAGACTGAATTATTAAAAACATTACACCAATTTATTGGAATGCCTTCAATTAAGAAAAAAGAAATTATTGTTGTTGATGATGATGACGCGGTTCTTAATTTTTTCGAAAAAATTCTCAGGAAAAGAGATTTAAAAGTTAAAACTTTTAATAATGGTAATAATGCCATTGATTATTTGAAGAAAAACAACAAGATCTCATTAATTATTCTTGATCTTCTTATGCCAGGTATAGATGGGTTTGAAGTTTTAGAAGTTGTCAAGGAATCAGAGAAAACAAAAGATATACCGGTTGTAATATATACAAGTAAAAAATTAACATCCCAAGATCGATCTAAATTAAGTCATAATTACGAATTATTATTGCAAAAGACACATGAAACTCCGGAAACTCTTATGAATCAGCTAAATTATTTAATATCAGAAAGAGGGGTTAAAAAGAAAGCAAAGAAGAAACCCACTGTTGTATCCAAGAAAAGTAAAATTTTATTAGCAGATGATGATATATCTGGACAGAAATTAATGAAACATATTCTAAACCGGATGGGATATGAAGTGGAACTTGCAGTAAATGGAAAAGAAGTATTAAAGTTACTTGAGAAATCCTCTTTTGATGTTGTACTTATGGATATGGAAATGCCTGTAATGGATGGATTTACTGCTACTGAAAAAATTCGAGAACAGAAGAAATATAAAGATCTTCCCATTATTGCCCTTACTGCGCATGCTATGAAGGAACACAGGCAAAAAACCATTGATGCTGGTTGTACTGATTATATTTCTAAACCTGTCGATCAAGAAAGACTTAGTGAATTACTAGAAAAATATGCTATAACAACAGAAAAAGTAACGGAAGAAGTTGCCCGGGAAGAAACAGAATCCGTCGCTGAAGAATCAACTTTTGTCGATACTTCGGATCCAATGATGCAAGAATTACAGGAATTTTTTAAAGAGGATATAACCAAAAAAGTAGAAAAGTTCCAAAAGGATTTTAAAGAAAAAAATATTGAGGAAGTAATAAGATTCGGTCATTCTTTAAAAGGAACAGCTGCTTCTTATGGGTTTCCGATATTTTCAAAGATAGGAAAAGAAATTGAAGATACTGGTAAAGAAGGCGACTGGGATAAACTACAGGAATTAAAAAAAGAGATTATTACGGAATATGATGAGCTTATGGAGAATAATAAGTGAAACCTGAAGAAATTACCATATTGACTGTTGATGATAATCCTTCAAATATCAGACTATTAACTCACTATATGGAAAAAGAAGGATATAATGTGATTACTGCTGAAGATGGATTTGAAGGATTTAAAGCTGCAATTCAATATCATCCGGATTTGATATTATTAGATGTTATGATGCCGGGAACCGATGGGTATGAAGTGTGTGAGCTTTTAAAAACTGAGGAAGAAACCCGGGATATTCCAGTAGTATTTCTTACTGCTAAAGCAGAAGCAGAGGACAAGATTAAGGGATTTGAAATGGGAGCAGTTGATTATATTATTAAACCCTTTAATCTCATTGAAGTATCAACCAGGGTAAAACATCATTTAAAATTAACCATATACAGTAAACAAAACAAAATACTGAAAGATAATTTTTTTAATTTTCTTACTGAATTTGGTCCTTCTATCGGCAGTGAGGTTATTTATAAGTACAATTTTAAATATTTGGATTCATTAGAAAAACACATAAAAAAAATATATGATTTAAAAGATGTACCGGATGGTTTAAAAAAGAAGATTACTGATAATTTTAAACAAATAACTGATATTAAATCATTCACTGAAAAGATTGCTAAATATTCAGAAGAGCAGAATAGTCGGGAAATTATTTTTTTGCCTGAACTTATTAAAAATATTATTCATATTTTGTCTTTAGAGATTTATGAATTTGTCAACATTAAGTTAAAAGTTGATAATGCAAAATTAAGTATAAATGGTAGAAAAGAGATTATTTCTTTATCTTTGATCAATCTTTTATATAATATCGCCATGGCCTATAATGATGATGTTGATATTAATATTTCCTTATCCTCCAAATCTTTGCCTGAAAATCTCAAGGAAAATGTTAATGGTGAAATAAAAGAGAAATATGCAAGAGTTAATATAAATTGTAATAATGTGTGGGATGATAAGGAAGAAATCTTAAGGAATACAAATTTTTTTATAGAAACAAAAATTGAAAAAAATATTGGATTTATCTTATCTGCTACTGATATGCTTATAAGGGATATTGGAGGAGTCACTAATTTTCTCATTGATGATAATTTTAATGCTTCTTTATATTTTCCTTTCGAATAATTTTATTAATATAAATTTTTAAAAGACTGTGAAACCGGTTTAATAAAGAGCAACGTTACTATTTGCATTTTAACAGCTCATCTCTTCAATCGTGGCCTGTTCAAAAACCATTAACTTGTCAGTCTTCGATGGTACTCAGACTGACAAGTCCATGACTTTTTAGACAATCCCGTCTGTATAACAGGTTTTTCAGATAGCTACTTCATCAACAGCATCTTTTGCATTTCAGAATAAGAACCGCTTTTGAGAATATAGATATAAATTCCGCTGGGTACAGTCTGTCCGCCATCATTCTTTGCATTCCAGGTCACCTGATGGGTGCCGTCAGACATTTTACGGTTAACCAGAATGCGCACCGGCTGACCTATCAGGTTGTATACTGTAAGCGTTACCTGTGCAGGTTTTGATAAGGTATAGGAGATAGTGGTTTCCGGATTGAACGGATTTGGGTGGTTCTGATGCAAGATACATGCATCCGGCATTTGTTTTTCTCTGTCCTGTATCGTAGTGGTTTCTGTGGATTTGCCGGTGACCAGATAACAAAACCGGATTACTTTTACCTGGATACAGGTATCATCGTATCCGGTAACATTAAGAAGGCTCCATTCACCGGTGGAGGTCAGAAAATAGTATACCTCTAAATCATCGGGATCAGTCACTTCTGCTTCATCCAGCGTATTGGGAGTTTCAGCTAAATCGTTTACCCGTACAGAAACAGTAACCACAGAATCAGGGGTAAAATCAGTGACCGGGTCATAGAGAATGGTGCAGGAGGAACTGTGTGAGAGAATCTGTACCTGTCCTCCGGTCTGATCAGCACCGTCAGCAACAATGGTGGAATCATTTATTCCTACTGTTATAGAGGTACTGTCCACTCCGGTACCGGAAGAGTCAGTAAGGGTGAACTGAACATTTGAGTTTTTATGCATTTTATACAATTCTCCTGTTTGGTTAGGTAGTATTTTTAAATTAGTAAAAGCCATTTCTTTAAAGTGCCGATAGATATTTATTTTTCAGATATTTTTTGAAATGAAGAATACTGAAGAATATTGTTCAGATTTGAAATTTTTTCCAGTATATTGACACATTCCATACACTTTTGAAATACTTTCTCGTAAGAATCATAGTACATATAAAATGACACATTGTATGCCAGAGGAATTATTTTGGTAACCGGGATTTTTAATGATATATAATGATTGTATAAATTTATAATTATGGGATGGGGTAAAGTTGGTCTCCATCTCCAAGATGGAGACCAACTGGGGAAACTCACCTGGAATTAGCAGAAAATCCACCTGTAATCCCCCTTTGAGAAAAGAAGAAATCGAGAACTTCCCAGGTCTTTAAAACCTGGCGAGACTGTCGAAAAAGTCCAGAATACGTCACTGCGAGTGTTTTTTGTGAAGCAGTCTCCTGCTTTTCGTGTTTAAATTTTAGAGATTACTTCGTTGCTGCAATTCTCGCAAAGACGTAAATTGACTTTTTGGACAGTCTCTTGAGGTCTGTTAATCTAACATTTGCCTATCTCCTCCTTAACAAGATCAATCCCGATATAACGCATCCAATTACCCCGATAGGCCAGAATTCAACACCCTGAGAAAATGGTTTTACCAAATCAATAGAAAATCCAATAACCGGGGCCAGGATCATAACTGAAACTGATTTTGCCTGGCTCTCAATGGAAAGGATAGTGGCTGCTTTAAAGTCAATTGCAAAGGATTCAAAACGGCTGATGAGAATAGGCCGCCAGAGATTTTGGGTAAAATAGAGCAGAATAAAAATTATGATTATCAGAGGTATTGGTATTTTAAACAGAATGAATAGGAGTAAAAGCATATACAAAAGAAAGGTAACCTTCCAGATAAAATCAGCAGCGGTCTCCAGACTACCGGTTTTTTGACTAATTTTATAGGATTTTCTGCTGCCCCAGGCAGAAAAAATATGGAACAGGAGGTAGGTTATACTTACCATAACAGTGGTTCGCTGGAATTCAGTAAGGTGTATGAGCAGGGGAAGTAAGAGCATTGAATTTTTGATTATAGGCTGAATGTAATCTTTTACCGAAGCAAACATCCCTTCAAAAGACATGGATTCAGTGAGCAGTCTCCGCAGTTTTGGTATTTGAAAAGCATCCTTGAACGCATTCCAGAGATGGAAAAAAATACTTTTTGTATTAGTACTGCCATGTGACTGCAAATTCAGATAGTCTGGATAACCTAAAAAATTTATTATTTCCAGTATATAGGGAAAGAGGGTAAGAGCAAAAAGCCAGGAGAAATCACGTAATATCAGAACTATTGCACTGGCTATGACAATGGAGACTGCTGATCCGATTTTTGACCAAGAACGAGTATAACCATAAATTTTGTTTTTCTCTTGTAAACGACCATAACGATCCAGCCAGGCAAAAATCATGGCTTTGTGAGTTCCGCTTCGGAAAGCTTCACCCATTCCAAAGAAAACCATGGCTCCTATCATAAACACAAAAGAAGGAAAGAAAAAGAAAATTTGAAGGGAGAAAATATAGAAAACAAAAGAAAGGATCATACTTCTGCGTCTGCCGTAGAGGTCAGCTATGCCGCCACTGGGTATTTCAAACAGGTTTTTGGATAATTCCCGGAAAAATATCAGTACTCCAATCTGGGAAAAATTCAGACCAGAATCTAAAAAGTACAACAGAAGAAAGGGTTCAAAATATCGTTGATTTTTTAAAAAACCATATAAGGCAAAACGTTGGATCATAGAAGAATTTAATCTTTTATGATGGGAAATTCAACTATAACTTTGGTTCCTTTGTTCAGTTTACTTTTAACCTGAATTGTGCCTTCATGCAGTTCCACAATCCATTTACATATGGAAAGGCCCAGACCGCTGCCTCCCAGTTTCCGTGATCTTGATTTATCCACCCGGTAGAATCTTTCAAAAATCCTTGGAATATCATCTTCGGGAATTCCAAAGCCATTGTCCTGAACAGTGATAGTTGCATGTTTGTTTTTCTTTTTAAGTTCAATAGTGATAATACTTTCTTCCGGAGTATATTTAACACTGTTATCGATAAGATTCCAGAGAAGTCTGGTGAGCAGTTCTTCATTACCGTTGATTTTTACTTTATCGTTTTGGCGTAATACAATTTTTTGATTTTTTTCTGAAACCAGAATACTGGCATCTTCATATGTATCTGATACTATAGTGCTTAAATCAATTTTTATGAAATTGTAGTCAATTTTACCGGTGTCAATACTGTGTAAGAGCATTAATGTATTTGAAATTGATATCAGATACTGAATTTCTTCCAGAATACTTTCCAGAGAATTTGAAACCTTGTTGGGGATTTTTTCATAAGTGAGAAGTTCTTCAACCTCCCCCCGGATAATGGTAAGAGGAGTTCTGAGCTCATGGGCTGCATCCTGAGAAAATTGTTTTATCATAGTAAAGGATTTATCCAGACGGTCGATCATTGAGTTTAAAGTGACAATCAATTCCCCGATCTCATCATTTCCTTGGGGAACATGTATTCTTTTATGTAAATTTTTTGAGGTAATACTTTGAGTGGTTTTATTAATCTGGTTAATTATATTTAGTGATCGCTGGGTAACAAAAAGACCGCATAATATGGAGAGTAGTATACCAAGAGGGAGAATAATAACAAGTAATTGAAAAAGTTTTGATTTAACCGAGTAAATAGTAGTAATCTGATATCCTAAAAAAGCTGAATAGCCTTCTTTGTGTATTTTAATAATGGTAAAGGGAGTAGAATTCAATTGCATTTTAAAAAGAGACATGTGCTGACCGGGATAATTATCAATCAGATTACTGTAGTTATGGTATCGCGTAGTAAGATACATTAAAGAATCTTCGCGAAAAATAAAAAGGATAAATTTATGATCCGCTATGTCAGTATATTCTCTGATATCATAAAAATTAGGATGTTTTTGGGAAGTAATGGAACGAAAAAAATCTTGTTTATCCTGAGGAGGCTTTTTGATTTCTGTTAATACTGAATTCATCCATTCAGCTTTTTTTATAACCTTACAATCAACTTCATGCTGCAGTTGATAGCCGAGTATCAGATAAATAAGTATGAAAACTCCCAATAAAATTGCAGTAAAAAGACTTGTATACCATAAAATTATTTTAAACTTATAACTGCTGATCATAGTTTAGCCCTTAAACATATATCCAAATCCTCTGATGGTTTTTATGAATTTTTTTGAGTAACCTTTGTCAATTTTCTTACGCAACCGGTTAATATAGACATCTATAAAATTTGTTCCGGTATCAAAGTTATAATTCCAAACATGCTCCGAGATTGTAGCACGGTTAAGAGCGCGGTTTGCATTGTAGATAAGAAATTCAAGCAGGGCGTATTCTTTGGCAGAAAGGTCGATTTTTTTATCTTGTCGGAAAACTTCTCTGGTGTGAGTATTAATTGATAGATCATTGAATTGGAGAACCGGATTTTTGTTTGGATAACTTCTTCTGAGCAGAGCTCGGAGGCGGGCTAATAGTTCGCCAAAAGCAAACGGCTTGATTAAATAGTCATCAGCACCCAGATTCAATCCTTTTATCCGATCCTGTACATTAGCTTTGGCTGTTAATATCAAGACTTTTGTGTTGATTCCCTGTTTACGTATGTGCTGGAGGAGAGTAAAGCCGTCCAGATTGGGCAGCATTAAATCCAGAATAATAATATCAAAGGATTGATTAAGAGCTTTTTCCAATCCTTGTCTGCCATCAAAAGCAGTTGTAACCACAAAGCCTTCACTTTTCAGTCCTTTTTTTATAAATGTTACTACTTTTTTTTCATCTTCTATGATTAAAATCTTCACAGTCTGCTATTCCCGATATATATTATTTTGTTACAATTTGATTTCTTTATTACTTGTATAAAAATTATTATCATTTATTAGAAAATATAGAGTTTAATAAAGATATAATCAAGATGATAATCTGAAATCTTAAATTGTAATGGAATTGTAATGAATTTAACAGGTATAATTCATATATTTTTTTTATATTTAAACAGTTGAAGACAACTAAAAATAAAGAGGAGATATTTTAGTGAAAAGTATAAAGTTACTCAGTTTGTTTTTATTAGTATTAATGTTTATTATTCCAGTTTATGCCCAGCAGGAAGAATCTGATAAGGTATCCTTTAAACAACAGGCTCTAAATGTTTATCTGGATCGTGTTCCTTTTGAAGATCATATTCGCAGGGAAATTACTTTTGTTAATTATGTAAGAGATCCCAAGGAAGCTGATGTTCATATCTTAGTTACTACCATGCAGACCGGAAGCGGCGGCAGAGAATATACTATTCAATACATTGGACAGAAAGAATGTAGTAAATTACAAAATACCTTGAAATACTACTCTAAAAGTACAAGCACCAGATATGAAATAAGAGAAGAGTTTATACATACTTTAAAAATAGGGCTCGCACCCTATATTACCAAAACACCTATGATAAACATGCTTAAACTGCAAGTAAAAGAGGGAGATATAGAAGAAGAAAGTGAAATTAAGGATAAATGGGATTATTGGCGGTTTAACCTTGGTTTCAGTACAGATTTTGAAATCGAGGAGACTAGAGAGGAAGAGTCTTATGATGCTGATATTGATATTGACAGAATCACTGAAGCTTCAAAATTATCAATATCGTTGAGGGGTCGTTATGATTCTGACAGTTGGACTGAAGATGAGGACACTGAAAGAAGTATAAGCAGAACTTTTAATTTTAGTTCTCTTTTTGTGAAAAGTTTAACAGATCACTGGTCAATTGGAGCCTGGTTATCTCTACGTTCGTCAACAAGACAAAATTTAGAATTTCAAATCAAGCCACAACCAGCTGTTGAGTATAATATTTTTCCTTATTCCCAGTCTACTCATAAACAATTACGATTTCTCTATAAGGCCGGCTATGAATATAATAAATATCATGAAGAAACTGTTTATTTCAAAACCTCAGAAAAATTATCTAAAGAATCTCTTTCTTTAATTCTCAACCTAATAGAACCATGGGGAGAAGCATGGATTAATTTAACCTGGTCTCATTATTTTCATGATATTACCAAAAACAATCTATCCTGCCGTACTAACCTAAGTATACGGATTTTTAAAGGTTTTTCAGTTGATCTTTGGGGACATTTTTCAGCCATTCACGATCAGCTTTACCTGGCTAATACTGAAGTTGCATTAGAAGATATTCTTTTAAACAGAAGGGAATTGGAAACCGGTTACAGTTTTAATTTTCGTATTGGATTCAGTTATAAATTCGGTTCTATATATAATAATATTGTTAATCCCAGGTTTGGGAATGGTCGAAGGCACCGTAGATATTATTAAACAGTCTTTCTGATCTTATTATAAATTTTCACCGCTTGAAGTCATTACCAGTTTTCCGTGCTTTACTCCTTTTGTGCTGATCAGTTCATTAGCAAAAGTTCTGATTTGTTTGGCATTTCCTTTAATAACCATTACTTCCAGGCAATTATCATGGTCCAGGTGTACATGCATAGTAGAAATAACTGCATCATGATGCCGGTGCTGATGAGATGTTAGATTATCCTGCAAACGATGCTGATGATGATTGTATATTATAGTCAGTGTACCAACGGTTTCAACTTCGTCAGTTTCCCATTCTTCCTGTATCAGTTTATCTCGAACAATATCTCTGAATGCTTCGGAGCGGTTGTTATATTCATGTTTATTTACAAAATCATCAAAACGTTTTAAAAGATCAGTGTCGATAGAAATACTGAAGCGGGCAAGTTTTTTCATGAGGCGCTCCTTTTGTAAGGGAGGACGGGAAAAGGAGGAATGGAATCAAGGAGAATTCAATATTAATCTAGGATTCAAAATTTTTATAATATCTTATCCTTTATCCTGTGTCCCTTGTCTTTTATCCTTTATCTTTTATTATACCCGGTGATTTGCAATAAGCAGAGTTTCAGGATCCAGTTTTAACTGCAAAGGGTCGATTTTTTTTGCATGGTGATCTTTTAACAAAGAAAGATCAATATGATTCTTTTGTGGCAGAAGCATAATTATCACCGTAAAGATACTTTGAAATTTATTAACCGGAGCCGGGATACCTTTATCATCAAACTTTAAATTTTCCCGGTGTAGGGTTGCAGAAAACCACAAAGGTATTTTTAAGTCTTTAGCAAATTCCTTCCAAAGGGTAAAATTTTTTTCTGATGCATTTTCAAAAGAAAATCCATCAATAATGATTATATCGGGGTAAAAATCGGCATCTTTAAGAAAATTGTTAATGCTTTTAATAGTTTTTTTCAGATTATTGTAGTCAGGTTTATAATTCATAATAAGGCGGTTGGAGATGATTTGATCATGATTATGAAGCACATTGTCAAGTTTATAGGCTTTTGCAATTTCCTTAAAAGTTTGTTCATACCATTTTTCTATGTGATGAGGATCTTCGGAAAAAGAGATATGAAGAACTTTTTTCTCAGATAACAGTTTATCTACGGCAAGATGTACCAGACAAGCAGTTTTACCTACCCCTTTTCTTCCAGTGAACACTCCCAGATTTCCTTTACCAATCCCGCCGTGGATGGTTTTCTCAAAAATGCGGATAGGACTGCGTTTAATGAGTTCTTCCCTTAACATTAAATCACCTCAATGTTTATTTTTTAAGTTTTCCTTCAATTCTTCGGATAAAGATTTAGGTACTTCAGAATAATGAGCAAACTCCATGGAGAATTCAGCTTTTCCCTGAGTTGTGGAACGTAGTACAGTTGAGTAACCGAACATCTCATTTAAAGGAACTTCTGCTTCAACTCTGGCAAATTTATTTTCCTCAATCGCACTTATTATTGTACCCCGGCGCTGATTCAGGCTATTCAAAACATTACCCTGGAATTCTATAGGCACTTCTACTGAAACCCTCATTATGGGTTCGAGAATTATCGGTTTGCATTTATGGTAAACTTGTCTGAAAGCACCTTTAGCGGCTTGCTGAAAGGCCTTATCTGATGAATCAACCGGATGGTAATCTCCATCGGTTAAGATAACCTTAATTCCTACTATGGGGAAACCGGTTATTGGTCCTTGTTCCAGACATTGTTTAAAGCCACTTTCACAGGAAGGAATGTATTCAGAAGGAATATTACCACCTTTAATATTACTGATGAATTCAAAGTCTTCTTCATGATCAGGCTCAATTGTACCAGCTACCTGGCCGTATTGTCCTGCGCCCCCGGTCTGTTTTTTATGGGTATATTTAAATTCAGCTTTTCTGGTGATACTTTCCTTATAAGCAACCTGAGGAGGACTTGTTTTCAGTTGAATACCGTATTCTCTTTTCATCCTTTCAATATATACGTCCAGGTGGAGTTCACCCATGCCCTTTATAATTGATTCATTGGTTTCCGGGTCAACATACGTTTTAAAGGTTGGATCTTCTTTAGAAAAACGATTTAGTGCCTTAGCCATGTTTTCTGCGGATTTATTGTCATATGTTTTTAATGATAAGGAGATTACCGGATCAGGGACAAACATTGATACCAGAGAGTAATTTACTTTTCCGGAAGTAAAGGTGTCACCGCTGACACAGTCAACTCCAAATAAAGCAACAATATCACCAGGTCTGGCAGTTTCAATATCCTCCATTTCATTAGCATGCATTCTTATTAAGCGACCAATACGTACTTTATCTTTGCTCCGTACATTATATATTTCATCACCCTTTTTCAGTACACCCTGGTAGATACGTACATAGGTTAATTGTCCGTAACGAGTGTCATCTAGTTTAAAAGCAAGTAGAACCAGGGGATCTTTAGGGTTATGGGTAAGCTCAATCTCTTTTTCATTATTGTCAAGATCCAGAGCTGTGTTTTTTACATCAGAAGGCGATGGCAGATAGTTGACAATTCCATCAAGAACAGGTTGTACTCCTTTGTTTTTAAAAGCTGCTCCCATGAACACCGGGGTAAATTCCAGGGTTAGGGTTCCTTTTCGTATAGCATTTATAAGCAGCTCTTCGGTTACCTTGTCTTCAAGGTAAGCTTCTAAAAGTTTATCGCTATACATAGAGACTTTATCAATAAGGATATCTCGTTTTTCTTTGGCTTTTTTTAAAAGTTCAGAAGGTATCTCTTCTTTACGTACTATTTCACCATTATCACCTTCAAAATAAAGAGCTTTCATCTGTATCAGGTCTATGACACCTTTAAACCTGTCTTCAATACCAATAGGCATTTGCATCATTACTGCATTATGACCAAGTTTGTCACGGAGTTGATTAGTTACACTTTCGGGATTAGCTCCCAGACGATCACATTTATTTATAAAAGCAATACGGGGGACATGGTAACGTTTCATTTGTCGATCTACAGTGATTGATTGTGATTGAACACCTCCTGTGGCGCATAAAACCAGAATAGCACCATCAATAACCCGTAAGGCTTTTTCAACTTCTACTGTAAAATCAACATGACCAGGAGTATCAATAATATTTATAGAATTGTCTTTCCAGGTTACATTGGTGGAAGCTGAGGAAATGGTTATTCCTCGTTCACGTTCCAGTTCCATGGAGTCCATTTTAGCACCAACACCATCTTTTCCCCGAACCTCATGCATAGCATGAATTTTTTTGGTGTAGAAAAGAATTCTTTCCGTAAGAGTGGTTTTTCCGGAGTCGATATGAGCGCTGATACCAATGTTACGTAATTTTTTATTTGTGTTAGTCATCTTCATACTCGTTAATTTTAAAATTTCTGTAAGTTATAATGTTTTAATTTTTACTTTTAGTTCAGTAAAAATGGTTTCAAATATACAGTAATTTTTTTTATAATCCAAGTTAAATATAAAAATTATTTGAGAAAATGTAAAAAAATTTCTTGCATTCTAAACATTTTGTAAATAAATTTGAAAGAAAGTATAATGTTGACAATTTTAATGGAGGTACATATGAAAAAAAATATTTTTAAAAATTTAATTGTCCTCGTGTTATCTATTTCTTTATTAGTAATATTTTGTGATAAGAACTCAACCGATTCCAATGGTGATTCAGAAACAACTGATTTTTCTGCACTGGTAGGTACCTGGCTTTCCCAGAGTGCTACTGTTGATGCTAAATTAGAAACAAATTCTAACCAGACTGCCAATGATTTTTTATCTGAAGCAAACGGAGCTATTTCTGTAACAGATGGTTATCTTGCTGATCTAAAATATATTGTTGATCTGCCCATGGAAGACACACGAATTATTTTAATCTCTGAAGATATGATGCTTACTGCATTACTTAAACCAACAGCAACTACCAGTATGTTGTTTTTCAGTCTCTCAAGTTTGTCTCAGAATGTAATGTATCAGGTTTTGTCTGACGCAGATAGTACTTATTATTTTGGTGATATTGATGATTTTACTATAAGCGAAACTCAGGCACAGGTTACTGCCAACAATGCTACATTTATTTCCGGATTTGGCTCTACAAATTCGAAATTGAACACAGCAGGCAATACTGCACAGGTGATTTTAGATGGGATTATCACTGCAAATACTATATCCATCAGTGCCAATGATCCAACCTCAATACTGCCTTTTCCTATACCAATTCCAGCTGAGGATATGGGTACTGTCACTCTGAATCAGGACAGTACGTTTACTGCTGAGTTTACCATTGAAGATTTTGTTGAAGTTGATACTTCTATCACTGGAAGTTGGTCTGTTAAAAATGATAAATTGATATTAGGGCCACCAGAAGGAGAAGAAGGTGAACCTTTAGAGTTTGACTATTCTTTACAGGGTGGCAATTTAACGTTAACATCTTCAATAGGAATATCAGAATTTTTGGATGATGTAGAGACTGAAGATATTGATGTTATGGAATTACTGGAATCATTTTTTGGACTTGATACAGGAAGTTTAGTTGATGTGATTATAGATATTGAAATCGTAATGTCAAAAGGAACTAGTAAGCTTTATTTAAAGAAAAGTAAAAAATCACCCTGGTTTAATGATGAATACCGGAATCAGATGATTTCCAGGATTCTGCATAAGATGAACTCATTGGTGAACAGAGATATTGAGAATTGAAATTAATGGTTTAACCCGGACGGGATTTTGGAAAAACCCGGGTGTCAATATTTTATTGACCCCGGGTGTTTTTGATGCTGTTTGTTATGATTGAACTTAGACATCCGGTGTTGGGAAACAATTGACAACAATCGGGGGGTTGATCGTTGTCCACATACTAATGTGTTAGACGTGTAAAATTACCATATAATTTTTATAAGAAGAGACTATATGAGTTCAGATTCTGCGAATGTTGTTGAAAAAGTGAAGAAAATGACAAGTGAAGACAAAGAAGAACTAAAATTTCTATTCGAAAGATATTCAATTGAGGAGCAAAGTGAAGAAATTTTCAAAAACTATAAAGAAAGCCTCAAGGAATTATAGGGTAATAAATTAGATTCTTCAAATGATATTGATAAATTAATTTGAAACTCTGTCAGGGTAAAAATCATTTAGAAGTTTTTTCACCAGATACTATTTATCCCTGATATTTTGATTTAGAGGACGGGGATTTATTTTTTTGTTGGTCGTCAAACTTTTTTTCCCACTTCATATCACTTCGTTTTTTCAGATATATGCCAAAATGCGAAACCAGGATACTAATTTCATATAAAATTACCAGTGGTCCTGCCATCAATAGTTGACTAATGGGATCAGGGGGGGTGATTAAGGCAGAAATGATAAGAACCACAATAATACTATATTTACGGTATTTTTTTAAAAATGATGGAGTAAGTATTCCTATTCTGGAAATAAAAAAAGACAGCACAGGCAGTTCGAATATTATGCCTGAGAGAATAATTATTCGTAATACAAATCCCAGATAATCATTAATATTTATTTTAGGATTAATGGTTTCAGTACCCATAGAAAAGAGAAAAGGCAGTACAATCGGAATTAAGATAAAATAGGAAAAGGCAATACCACCTAAAAAACAAAGGGTGGTAAAAAATAAACCGGGCAAAAAATATTTCTTTTCTTTTTCCAGAAGACCTGGAGCAATAAAACTCCAGAACTGATAAAAAAGAACTGGTATGGAAACGATAACACCCAGAGTAATGGCTATCTGCAGTCGGACAATTAGCATCCCGGTAGGCTTTAAGAAGATCATTTCAGCCGGTTTTTCCAGTTTGTCATTGGGGTAGGTGAGAAGATTTAAAACCAGGTTGATAAAAGGGAAGGCGACAAATGTAAACAGAATTACTGAGCCTATACATTTAATCAATCTTCTGCGAAGTTCTTCCAGGTGATCTAAAAAGGGCATTTCAGTATTTTTTGATTTCATTTGAGTTGAAAGGAATATGATTAAAATTTAAGACCTGCAAATCCAAGAAATGCCATGGACATTAATCCTGCCATGATAAAAGCAATAGGAGCTCCTTTTATAGATTTAGGAAGGTTAGCATATTCAAGTTTTTCTCTTAATCCGGCCATTAAAACCAGTGCAAGTGTGAATCCTATGCCAGAAGCAGCTCCGTTAATAATGCTTTCAATGAAATTATAATTTTCATTAATATTAAGCAAAGATACTCCCATAATAGCACAGTTGGTTGTTATCAATGGTAGATAAATTCCGAGAGAACGATAGAGACCAGGACTAAGTTTATGAATAACCATTTCTACAAATTGCACTAAAGTAGCAATAACCAGAATAAAAGCAATTGTTCTTAGATAGGTAAGATCCGGTGGGCTACCCTGACCGTGCATGAACCATTGATAAATAAGATTATTCTGAGTAGGAGCTAAGAAATAGTTATAAATTATCCAGGTTACCATAGAGGCTATAGTCATTACAAAGATTACTGCCATGCCCATACCAACAGCAGAATCAAGTTGTTTAGAGACACCTATATAGGGGCATAGTCCTAAAAATTTATGAAGAACGAAATTTGAAATAAAGATTGATCCTATTGCTATAAATATAAGGGATTGAAAATCCATTGATCACCTCGGTTTAATTTTTTATTCTTTTATGTTCTATCCAGTTTAAAAATGCAATTAAATAACCAATGGTTATAAAAGCACCCGGAGCAAGAATCATCATTATTGCAGGCTGGTAAGAATCCGGGAAGACTGGAATACCCAGCCAGGTTCCATTGCCTAAAATTTCTCTGAATGTTGCAATAATCGAAAGCGCCAGGGTAAAACCAATACCCATGCCTAAGCCGTCAATTACAGAAAAAAATAAGTTGTTTTTTCTGGCAAAAGCCTCTGCTCGTCCCAGAATAATACAGTTTACCACAATGAGAGGAATGAAAATTCCCAAAGATTTATTCAGTGCCGGGAAAAAGGCAGCCATTACCAGTTGAACAATGGTGACGAAAGTAGCAATAATCATGATAAATATGGGGATGCGGATTTTTTCCGGTACTGCTTTTTTGATTATGGAAACCACCGTGTTAGAACACACTAAAACAAAGGTTGCAGCTGCACCCATACCAATTGCATTATTAACAGAAGTAGAGACAGCCAGTACAGGACACAGGCCCAGCATGAGACGAAAAACAGGATTTTCTTTATATAATCCTTTTATAAATTCTTTCCACATATTCATAAATATTTACTCCGTTACTTTAAAGTATCAAGTTTTTTCATTAATGATCTGGCACTGTCTGCAATCGCGTCTGTAATGGCCCGGGAAGTAATGGTTGCACCGGTTATGGAATCTATATTACCATTGTCTTTATCAACAGCAATATTACTGGCTTTTTCCCCTTTAAACTGTTCCTGAAACCAGGGTGAGGATTCACCGGATCGTGTCTCTTCACATTTTGAACCCAACCCAGGTGTTTCTGTGTGGGATAATATTTTTATTGCCAGTATGGTTCCGGAGGTATCAATCCCCACCAGAGTTTTTATAGTGCTCGAATAACCACTCCCATTGGCCTGGAAAGCATAACCGATCAGACCAGTAGTATCAGGATTTGAGAATCCCTTATGAGCAATAGTTATATTGTCCCTTAATACAGGTATTACTTTTCCGTTTTCAGAACCAGGAAGAACCTGATATAATCCCTGGTTGAATTCTTTTTGTTGTTGTGCAATAATTTTAGGAGTAGTAATATTATTTATCCAGGCAAGAGAAGCTGAAGCAATTATTCCAACAATAGTCAGGATAAGTCCATATTTTATCATTATTTTCATATCTGTTTTATTTACCTCCAAACTTTTTAGGTTTAGTGTATCGGTCTAAAAGAGGTGTGGTCAGATTCATTAGCAGGATGGAATATGATACTCCTTCCGGATACCCTCCCCAGAGCCGAATAACAGAGGTGAGTATGCCGCAACCTGTACCAAAAATCAAACGCCCTTTAAAGGTTATAGGTGTAGTTACCATATCAGTTGCCATAAAAAAGGCTCCTAATATTAATCCTCCGGATAATATGTGGAAGATCGGATCACCGGTAAATAGTCCATCAGTTCCTCCGAAAATCCAGGTTAATACCCCCACGGTAAGAATATACGTAGTTGGAATTTTCCAGCCAATAATTCGTCTGTACATAAGATAAAATCCGCCAATTAACAGAAGGAGAGCGGAAGTCTCCCCAATACAACCTCCAATTTTTCCTATAAAAAGATTGGAATAAGAGCTGTATAATTGTGAGAGTGCCTGCATTGCATCAGGTACTTTGTCTGTAAATTGAGACTTATGTAATAAAATCTCACGAGCAGATTCAAATACATTCAGAGGAGTGGCTTTGGTTATGGCATCGATATTAGATAAATCAATTCCGGATAGAGTACTTCCTTTGGGGGCAGTTTTAAACACAGTCATATATACTGGCCAGGATGCGGTAAGAAAGGCACGTCCGACAAGAGCAGGATTCAGGGGATTATATCCTAATCCTCCGAATGACATTTTGCCTACCGCTATACCAACAAATGCTCCTACAGCAGGAAGCCATAAGGGAACTTCAGCTGGTACATTATAGGCAAGCAGTATTCCGGTGAGAATGGCACTTCCGTTTCCAATATTAAGAGGTCTTTTCAGTAATAACTGTATAATTCCTTCGGTAAGTACAGCAGTAATGACAGCAGTAATAATTACCCAGAATGCCTGCCAGCCGAATAAGTAGATTCCGGCAATCCCGGCTGGAATCAGAGCACCAATTACTGAGTACATTATTTTTGGAATTGAATCTGTATCTGTGATATGAGGAGAAGAAGAGATGTAAAATTTTCTTTCCATTATGTGTGAACCTCCCTTGATCAATTAGTTAGCTTGTTGCTGATTTTTATTCCATATTAATTTACCGAGTTTAATATAATGAACCAGATGACGCTTAGATGGACAGATATAACTGCATGATCCACATTCCATACAGTCGAGCAGTCCGATTTTCTGGGCTTTATCAACATCTTTATATTCAATAAAAGAAGCAATATGACTTGGTACAAGTTGCATAGGACATATATCAACACAGCGGGCACAGGCTATGCATGGTTTTTCCTTGTGTAATTTTGCTGTTTTTTCATCAAGCACCAGTATCCCGGAAGTTCCTTTAATAACCGGTACTTCATCTGTGATTTGAGCTATTCCCATAATAGGGCCACCATTGATAATTTTTGCAGCTTTTTTAGTGTACCCTCCGCAGAAATCAATGAGATATTGGAAAGGTGTGCCGATTTTTACTTTAAAGTTACCAGGTTTTTTTACTCCCGGACCAGTAACGGTCACCACTCTTTCTATGAATGGTTTTTTACTGCTAACAGCCTGAAATATTGCCTGAGAAGTTCCCACATTATGAACAAGACAACCAACATCCATGGGAAGCCCACCACAGGGAACTTCGCGTCCGGTAGCTGCTTTTATAAGCTGTTTCTCAGCACCCTGGGGATATTTTACATTAAGAGGGAGAACTGAGACAAAATCCATATTTACAGTTTTTTTTCTCATTTTCTTAATAGCATCAGGTTTATTTTTTTCTATTCCGATCACAGCTTTGGATACATTCAATATTTTCCTTATAATGTTTAAACCAGCAAGAATGTCATCAGTATTTTCCAGCATAAGTCTATGATCGGCAGTAAGAAAAGGTTCACATTCAGCTCCATTAAGGATGACATAATCAATGGGTTTATCCTCAGGAGGTGAAAGTTTTACATGGGAAGGAAAGGCTGCTCCTCCCATACCAGCTAAACCTGCTTCTTTAATCCGTTGTGTCATCATAGCTTTTGAAAGTTTCATATAATCTGTATGTTTTTCAGGTTTTTCATACCAGGTGTCTTTACCGTCGTTTTCGATAACTACTGAGAGCACCTTAGTACCTAAAGGATGAGGCCGCTCTTCCACTGCTTTAACAGTGCCGGAAACAGATGCATGACATACAGCCGAAACAAATTTTGAAGATTTTCCGATGACCTGTCCCATTTTAACTGTATCTTTTTTCTTAACCAAAGGTTCGGACGGCGCACCAATATGTTGCTGGAGAGGAATAATTACAGTTTCCGGTGCATCTATTTTTTGAATTTTTTTCTTTTCTGTTCTGTATTTTTGTTCTGCAGGGTGAACTCCGCCTTTGAATGTCTTTTTCATCGCCATATGATATGACCTTTATTTTAATTTTGTCAATTCTTGAATGAATTCTTTTTTATCTTCAAATTTTCTATATACGGAAGCAAACCTGACATAGGCTACTTCATCTATTTTTTTTAATTTTTTTGAAACCATTTCTCCTATTGTTCGGCTTTTAACTTCTTTAACGAATTCGGAGGAAAGATGATTTTCAATATCAGCAACTATTTTTTCGATTTGTTTAATGGATATTGGTCTTTTACTGCAGGCAATTTGCATCCCTTTTTGTAATTTTTTACGGTTGAATAATTCCCTTCGATTGTCAGATTTAATAACATAGAGATTTTTGTCTTCGATCTCTTCCAGAGTTATAAATCGTCTGTTGCAGTTTAGACAAAGTCTTCTTCTGCGAATGGCTTTACCATTGTTCCATGAGCGCGAGTCAACCACTTTATCATTATTTTTACCACAGTAAGGACAAACCATTTATTTATCTCTGTTTTTTTGTAATGAATTATGTTTTGGTCTCATTAATTGTACTGATTTTATATCACTTTGTTCATAAAATTTTTTGGAAAGATCATCAGGATATCCCTCTACATAATAAATTTTTTTGATATAAGCATTTATTATCATTTTCATGCAAAGAGAACAAGGAAAGTGTGTTGAATAAATTACAGAGTTTTTGATATTTGTTCCAGAAGTGGCAGCCTGTATGATTGCATTCTGTTCCGCATGAAGTCCTCTGCATAGTTCATGTCTTTGGCCGCTGGGAATATTCAGCTCTTCTCTGAGACAGCCAATATCTAAACAATGATGAAGGGATTGAGGTGCGCCATTATACCCGGTTGTTAATATCCGTTTGTTTTTTACAATCACAGCTCCTACCTGTCTGCGTCTGCATGTAGAACGGGTTGCAACTAAATATGCTATTTCAATAAAATAATCATCCCAGGAGGGACGATGAATTTTAACTGATTCGGACATAAAATATTCACTGTTCAGCAGTCAATGGTTTAACTATAATACTTATTTGTCTAATTTTCAGAGAAAATAATTTATGTTTATTTTAAATTTTTATAAAGCGGAAAATTTTGACATAAATCATAGACCTGATTTTTAATTGCTTCAATTATTGTTTCATCTTTGGGATTAGAAACAACTCTGTCAATAAAGCCACCGATGATTTTCATCTCATTTTCTTTCATACCTCTGGTGGTTAAAGCAGGGGTGCCAATCCTTATGCCGCTGGTTATAAAAGGACTCCGGGTATCAAAGGGAACCATGTTTTTGTTAACCGTAATTCCAGCTTTTTCTAAAGCTTTTTCAGCTTTTTTCCCGGATATTTTTCTGGAAGTAAGATCAATTAGAATCAAATGATTGTCAGTACCACCGGATACAAGATCATACTTATTATTTATCATCGTATCGGCAAGAGCTTTAGTATTTTTTATTATCTGCTTACAATATTCTGTATATTCAGGTTCTAGATTTTCTTTAAATCCAACTGCTTTAGCAGCAATTACATGCATAAGTGGTCCGCCTTGCATGCCAGGCATTACAACATTATCAATTATTTCTGACATTTTTTTAACCCGGCCGGATTTACGTGCAACTATTCCCATATCATTATCACGGTCTTTTCCCATCAGGATCATACCCCCGCGTGGTCCCCGAAGTGTTTTATGAGTAGTGGTAGTAACAACATCACAATGAGGAAGTGGGTCAGGATGGAGTTTGGTTGCCACCAGGCCAGCAGGATGAGCAATATCAGCCATTAAATAAGCATCAATACTATCAGCAATCTCTCTGAATTTTTTGAAATCAATAAAACGGGGATAAGCACTGGCACCGGTAACAATAAGTTTTGGTTTATGTTTTTTAGCTTGATTTTCAACCATATTAAAATCAATGGTACCTGTTTCTTTTTTTACCCCATAAGAAACAAAATTATAAAGTTTACCAGAAAAATTGACAGGACTTCCATGGGTTAAATGTCCTCCGTGAGATAAATCCATACCCAGTACAGTGTCACCAGGTTTAAGGAAAGTCATATAGGCTGCCATATTTGCCTGAGAGCCGGCATGAGGCTGGACATTTGCATATTCACAGTTAAATAGTTTTTTTGCCCTGTCCCGGGCCAGGTTTTCAGCTGTATCGACAAATTCGCATCCACCGTAATAACGATGCCCTGGATAGCCTTCAGCATATTTGTTGGTCATAACACAGCCCAGAGTTTCAAGTACAGCTGGACTAACAAAATTTTCAGATGCAATAAGTTCCAGTTTATTGGATTCACGGTCAATTTCATTTTTTATTGCTTTATAAATATCCGGATCAGATTTTTTTATTAGTTCCATTTTTTTCTCCATATAGTTTTATATCTAAGAAAAAAGCTTACTAGTTTTACACACCAGTAAGCTTGTGAATTTTATTTATACGTTTTTGATGACGGTTTTTGTTGCTGAATTCGGTAAATAAAAATTCAGTAATAATATTCAATGCTTTTTCAGCTTCAACAATTCTGGCACCCAAGCATAAAATATTCGCATTATTATGTGTCCGGGCCAGTCTTGCCATTTCTGATGTATTGCATAATGCTGCTCTTACACCCTTAATCTTATTAGAAACAATTGACATTCCAATTCCGCTTCCGCAGATAAGTATTCCATAATCATATTTTTTTTCTATATATAGTTTTGCAGTTTTTACAGCAATATCAGGGTAATCAACCGAATCTGAAGAATCAGTTCCACAATCTTTAAAAGTAATATTTTCAGTGTTTAAAAACTGTCTAATATGTTTTTTTAGTTCAAAACCAGCATGGTCTGAGCCTATTACAATTTTCATTTTTTTTAACTATATCCAATTATACACTTCATTTTTTGGAGTATTATAATCATGAATAAATTTATCTTCTGTAGTAGGTATGACTGGTTCCAGAGATTTTATTCTGTTTTCTGCCTCTCGTTTATAGGCTAAATCATTTTTAGCTTTTACATATTGATCATAGGCGATTTTATACACCAGTTTATCATCATAGGTTGTTTTACCGTCATTATTTTTGATATTTCTGTCAGCAGCTGTTTCGTATATTTTACCTAAGGTAAGATAGGCCAATCCGTATTGATTATCAATACGCAAAGCTTTATTTACAGTTCTCCGGGCTGTTGTGTATCTGCCAAGCGATGTATAAGCGGAGGCAAGGTTACAAAGATTTTTCTTGTCCGTTGGTTTTTCTTCAATAATTATTTTATAAATGTTTATAGCTTGAGTAAATTTATCGGTATTCCGATATGAATCTGCTAAAAGTTCCAGAGCTTCAATGTTGTCTGGCTGATTTTTTAAGACAATTTTAAAATTAACTATAGCACTGTCAAATTTTGCAGCAGAGTGGTAACTTTTTGCAAGTTGAAATCTATATCTCATATTTTCCGGATTAAGCTTAACCATTTGTCTTTTTTGTTTGATTATTTGTTCAGTATCTCCGGAAGCGCTTAAAAGATTACTCAATATTTCCTGATACTCTGTATTATTGGGTTCAAGTGCTACAGCTTGTTGATATGCTTGAATAGCTTTTTGATTCTGATAGTCGTTAGCATACAGTTTTCCTAACTGATGAAAATGTTCAGCTGAATCAGGTTGAAGTTCAGTGAGTTTTTCATACATTTCAATAGCTTTCTGATCTTTTCCCTGTCTTCGGTATATATATCCAAGTGCACTGTAGTTATAAGGTGCATCGGGCACATTTTCTATTCCTTTTTTATATGCCCATATTGCACTATCTGGCTGGTTTAACTGTAAGTAACAGGTACCAAGATTTTGATAAAGTATTGCTCCGTAGATACCAGTTGTGTCAATTTTGGCAATTTTGCTAAAATATTTTTTTGCTTTTTCGTAGTTTTTCTGTTTAAAAGGTTCCCAACCAAAACTCATATACCTATCTACTTTTTGTTTGTGTTCTTTAAATATTGAGTCCTGCTTTGCTTTTTTCTGTTCGGGAGTTAAATCTTTTTTTGTGGCAGGCCCACCGCAGCTATTAAAATAAAGTTGTGTGAATATAAGAATTAATACAATATTTAAGAAATAAATTAATGTTTTTAATTTTTGATACACAACTATCCCTCCTTATATAAATAATAATTATAACTTTTTATGATAATCCTTAATAATAATAAAAAAATCAGATAAAATCAAGGAAAATATCTCATAAATTTATAATTTTTGTAATCTAATTAACAAAAAAACAGAAGAACAAATCATATTAATATTCACGCTGGAACCATTTTTCACCAATAGATAGAGAAAGACTGACTCTTAATAGATTTTCTGAAAGTCCGTTTTTTTGTAGTGATCCCCGTTTACCATAATTGACAGCCAGATTTATTTCTGCTATACGCCCTTTAAGGGGAAGACCTAAACCCAATGATATCCATGATTCCAGTATTTCATTTCCTTCAGGATCAAGAGACAAGGAAGACATATGACATAATCCGGTTCTGTATCTTATTTGTTTTAGATATGATGTGTTGGGATTATTGGATGAAATTGATTCAAATCCAAAAGAAAATTTATTTATATTATTTACATATGTTGGTTTTTGATCATTAATTAACAATGATTCCCATTCGGATAAGGAATAATCTATACCAAACAAGCCTATTTTTTTGATCTTATATGAAACACCTACTCCATATGACCCAGGATAACTGATAGAACCTTTATGTGTTTTTAATGTTGTTGTTGTTGCTTCATCTTTTAGCTTTATTGCCATATCCTGAGATGTATTATTATTTATTCTTACTGTGGGAGAATATACGGCTCCTATTGTAATTGATGACAATGGTTGTACAATAATTCCCAGTTTATAATTAAAACCATCATTTTTTGTGGAAAAAGAATATTTAGTTTGAACAAAAGTTGTATTATCGTAATTCACCCTCCAGGTTTTATTGATATTACCAAAAATGTATCTACCAGTAATACCTATAGAAAATCTATTTTTATATGACCAGTAACATGAAAGATCAAAAGAGTTTAATCCTCCACTTCCATATATTGATTTGGTGTATTCAAAGAGATCAATTGAATTATCAAATGATATTTTATAATCTATCCTGGTCAAGGGAGTTAACCCTGATGAGATGCCAAAATTTTTATGCAGTGGAATAACTATATTGAACCCATCAAAATTAGAATATTGAGAAAAAGCATCACCATGGAGTTGGTCTTCATAAAAGTTATTTTCGTTAAAATAAGAGGCAGATATATGAGTTGCTTTATGAATAAATAAACTTGCAGGATTGATTTTTGAAATAGTATAGGGATCAATATTTGCTATGGCAAAGTAACCCATTCCCTGGGCTCGAGTATTTGGATGTTCAAAATCCATTCCCAATCCCCGTGAAGAAAGCACAGATCCACAAATTAAACTTTGGTTATATAGTAATAAAATTAGAAAAAATAAAATTAATTTCTTCATTATAAAACTCCAGATTTTAATTATTAAAATTCTCTTCAGGCGGAAGACTGTAAAATATTTTTAATGATGGTTTTTTGGAACTGTCAGCCTTTGAACTATATAGTTGTCTGTAGTCGAGATTTATATATTCATTTCGTCCCTTTAGTAAAAGTCCGTAATTTTCTTTTGTTTTTGAAGTCCATTGTTGTACAGAAAGAGTTATATCTGCTAATGCTGAATCACCATCTAAAAGAAAAGTTGAATAGGTCAATGAATCCAGTGGAACATCAGGCATGGACCAGTCCTCAGTAGCAGTTTCAAAAATTGATATTAAAAAAGTATCTTGCCAGGCAGGAAAAGCTGCAGTAACGTCAGAATGAATATTTACAAATGCTTTATTGATGGTAGCTTGTTCCGGTATAACTGATACATCAAAAAATAAAAGTGATCGCGTGGCTATTCCATTAGAAATATAAAGATAATCTGGAGTAGCTTCAAATTCACCTTCAGCAATAAATAGATCTTCTATGTCCTTAATAAAGTATTCTGTATAACTAGAAACAGTATCTGTAGGAGTATACATTCGTAATTCCGGTTGGTTAGAATCAGCTTCACTACTATAGAATTCAGTAATAAATTGGGAATTATCTGGAATAAAAAGCAACCCATGATTTTTGGAAGCAGTGGTTGAATCACTCCATGATTGTACAAGATCATTTGGCAGGGGAATGGTGAAACTTTTTACAGTGTCGTTAACAGAAACTTCAAAATTTGTAATAAATTCACCTTGTAATCCCTCACTGTAATTTCTCATAGAAAGGGAATCTTCATCCCATTGTTCTGCAATTTTAAATATGGAACAGGAAAATATTCCATTATGCTGTTCATAGAATTTATGGATATATAAGGTTAATGAAACACTGTCTATTTTGGTTGTATCCGGATCAAGCTGGAATTTTATAAGAGATTTTGCCTTAATATTATGATTTTGGACAGCTCCTATGTTTAAGTATGGACTATTGCCTGTTTTTACATTAGTATATTTAAAAAAAGTATCCGAAGGAGAGGAGTAAATAACACAGGTTTTTACATTTCCGATTTCGTCGCTATTAAAAAATTCCGAACCTACTGGATTTTTTTTATATTCAGCACAGGTTATAAAAAGTATTATAATTAATAATAAAAGAATAATTTCAGATAAAAATTTTTTTTTCATAATAATTCCCAAATAATTTTTGTTTGTATGTTATATTTTATGTATATTAAAGTTTAGATAATCAATTGCCTTTTTTCATTGTTTAATTAATCTTTTTTTATTTTGTTCCAGATTTTATCCATTTCTTCTAGAGTCGCTTTTTTAATATCCTCACCAGTAGAATCGTATGTTTTTTCAACTTTTTTGAATCGTTTACAGAATTTGCCAGAGGCACTTCGTAAAGCATCTTCAGGATCCAACCGGAGAAATCGGGAAAGATTTACCAGCGCAAAAAGTAAATCTCCATATTCTTCAAATATATTATTCTGATCATTGGAATCAATAGCTGTTTTCAATTCCTCCATTTCTTCCCGAATTTTTTCCCATACCTGGTCAGCAGTATCCCAGTCAAATCCCACAGTTGCAGCTTTTTGCTGGATACGGTGTGCTCGGGTCAAAGCTGGCATTGTTTTGGGTACACCATCTAAAACCGATTTTTTCCCCTCTTGTTTTTTTATTCTTTCCCAATGAATTTTTTGTTCTTCACTTGTGTTGATTTCTGTATTGTCAAAAACATGTGGATGTCGTCGAATTAATTTTTTGTTGATACTTTCAATAACATCCACTATGGAAAAATCACCATTGTCCTGGGCAATTTGCGCATGGAAAATAGGTTGAAGTAAAAGATCACCTAATTCTTCTTTAAGTGATTCAGTATCATGATTATCAATAGATTCGATCACCTCATATGATTCTTCTAAAAGATAAGGTTTAAGAGATTGATGCGTTTGTTCCTGGTCCCAGGGACAACCACCGTTACTCCTGAGTTTTTTCATTATCTCTACTAATTTTTTAAATGCATCACCTACCAAAGAACCTCACTATATTTTAAGCATCGATAGAATTTTATTAATAAAATCTTCATTATTTCATAAAATTTGTTTCTGAAACATTAATCTCGTTAAAAGTTTACTTAATTGCAAGGGAAAAATTTGTTTTTACCATATTTTTTAGAATTTTAGAGTTAAATTTTTATGAAGAGTGGTATCATCGTAATTTGTTTTTATTAACAATAAAATCAGCAGTATTGTTAATCGCATTGAGTTTTTTTTCAATTAGACCAGCTTCTTTTTCAAGAATTTTTTTGTCAGTAGAATCGGACAGTTGAATAGGATTACCCCAGAGAAGAACTGTTTGGGAGAAAGGGAGAGGGAGCAGATATTTATCCCAGGCGTTCAGGGTTATACATGGATGGGATGAAAAGGTTACTGGTACAATTTGAGCATTCATTTTTTTAGCCAGAAAAAGGGCTCCATATTTAACTTTGTAGATCGGACCAGTAGGCCCGTCTACCGCAATCACCATATTGATACCTTTACGCATTAGTTTAATTGATCCTACCAAAGCTTTAACTGGTGATTTTGAACTGGAACCATAGGTTATTTTAAATCCCATTCTGCCGAGAATATCTGCCTGCAGTCTTCCATCCTGGCTGATAGAAGTAATAACTCCTGTATTCAGTTTGGATAAATGAGTAGTTAAGAGAAACTGCCTGCCATGCCAGCAGACAAAAACAAATTTTCCACCTTCTTTTTTAAAATTATTGGTTTTATATTTATTTATGATTTTAATTTTAAGAGAGTTAGTTAGAAGAGTTATAGCCAACCAACTAATTGGGGGTAAAATTTTTTTATACAGCCAATTATTAAAATTCATTTATCAGAATCGTTTATTACTATTTATTTTTAATATATTAAAATATAGAATTAAAATCAAAAGAAAAAATATCTGTGAATTTGAAACTAAATTAATGACTGACAAATTCTACTTGACATTTATTATATAATTTCTTAATATTAAAGAAACTAACTTATTGATATTTATTGGAGGAAATAAAATGTTAAAGGGTTTAAAAACCCGATTATTTCTGTATAGTATGGTTTTATTATTTGTTATCACAGCCAATCTTAATGCTGGTTGGCTGGAAATTGAAATTTTGCATAATAATAAGAGATATGTTAATAATAATACAATTAATGTAAATATCAGAACTCATGAGTTAATTGCAATTAAATTTACTGTACACTATAACAATTCTTCCATGACTGATGAATACAGCTGTTGGGTCAGGGACGGTTACTATGGGAGTAATTGGTATAAATATCAATTTCCTGATTATGTTGATAAATGGGAGAATAAAACCACAACCTTACTTCCTCAAAAATCAACTACCCTGGAAAATATTGTGTATATTCATCCCACCAACGCTTCCAGTGATACTGTAATGATTTGGTATGGTGAAAAAAATAAAAAAGAAACTACTCGTTGGCAGAAAGTAATAATAAATGTAGATCAGGTTGATATTGAACATCCCGAAATTGAGAATGAACCAGAATTTACTTCGGGGACATCAAATAAAATTAGCTGGTATCCAGTAGAAGGGTCTTTTGTTCAGGATGCCTATTATTTTGATGATGCTGATCCTTCCAATTTACGAAAAGCTGCTCAGCGTCTTTATAAGAATGGTAATAATGCATCCAGGACTACAGTTTTTGAAAATCTTGAGGATGGTCACAAGTATGGATATTTTGCCCGTTCGGAAGTGATAGTTGAAAACGATACTTTATTTATGTGTTCTGACATTACCTATTCTGTACAGGATAATTCTGCTCCTAAAAAAGTAACTGTTATTCAGGCTTTAAATAAAGGTGATAAGATTGAACTTGTCTGGAAAAAGGTCAGTGATGAAATTAGTAAGGTTGAAAAATATGTAATTTATCGAAATACCGCCAGCCAGGGTGAAATTCCGGTTGATACAGTTCTTTCCAGTTCAACTGAGGATGAAATTTTGAGATGGGTTGATGAATCATTAGAAAAGGGGAAAATATCCTTTTATCGGGTCAGAGCAGTGGATGTTGTTGGTAATATAGGAGGAGGGATTAGGTCCAACAGTGTTTATTTTTCAGGTGAGGAGGATGATCGGGAAAACACAGATGAGGATGACGATGATGGTTCGAATGAGAATACTTTCGGAGATGAATATATTAAGGGTTCTGTTGACACGTTATGGATACAATTGGGACTGGAAAATACAGTGCAGGCATTATGCTTTGAATCTGTGAGAGACAGTTCGAGATATTTTGATTCTGAACCGTCTTCAAAAATGCGGTATTTCAGCAGCGGCTGGGTAACTCCTGAGATTTTAAGAAACAGGGGGTGGGTGAGTAAGAGTGATCCTGATAAAGTTTTTTTTGTATTTGATTATACTGATACTGAAAATGCTTATGTGGATAAAAATGGAGCTTTTCAAAACAATTCCGGGAGTGAACATATTGATGCAAATTTTGTTAATGGCAGAACCTATATTCGGCGTATACTTTGTAAATATGAGATTGCGCAGGATACAGTTCAGTTAGATGATAGAATTCCGGATTGTTTTGCTCCCGATGATATTCATAATTTAACAGGAGAGATTGTGTTAGAAGAATCTCTACCTGAATATTCCAAATGGTGTATGAATTTATCCTGGGAGCCGGCATATGATGAAGTGACCGGGGTTAAAAGATATTATTTGTGGAGAAAAATTGAGGAGATTGAAGAACATTTTGTTAATATCGGCACAGCAACTTCTACTGAGTTTATAGATACTTTAAATATTTTAGCTGATTATACAATATTGAATCCTCTTGTTTCTTATAAAGTCACTTCTGAAGATTATTTAGGAAATATGAGAGCAGTCAATGAAAGTGACTGGGAAGTTCAGGAAAGATCTTTACAGGGACCGGAAATTGTTTTTACTGATTCTGGTTCAGATATAAAATTATCAGACGATAAAGATACACTGTGGACTCAAAATGATATTGTGGCTGCTGGAATTAATAAATTTAATATTACTGAGGTGTTGAAATATGAAATAGATGTAAATGGTACACTTCAGACAATTAGAAATTTAAACAGAGATACGGATACTTTAGAAGTTGACTTATCTGGAAATGAAGTTTCCTTTATTAAAGCAAGAGCAGTTTATATAGGTAATGTTTCCAGTTTATGGTCAAATACTTTAATTGCAATAAGGAATTTAAATAGAACACCAGAAAATCTCCAAGCAAAAATTGATTCTGTAGACTGGAATGGGAATATAAAACTTAGCTGGACCAGAGCATCACTGGATGCTTTCGGGTATGAAATTTTTCGTGATAGTAAGAAAATTGGAGAAATATATAACAGGAAGGAAAAGATTAGCTGGGTTGATAAATACGGGATGGATGAATTGAAAAATGAACCGGGTGATACCTTAATTGGATATCGAGATTATGATTATGCGATTACAGCTATTGATGTTTTTAAGGATACGAGTGATCCTACTGATGAAGTTACAACTTACTGTAACTCTGCCCCGGAAGTAGTATTTTATGAGAAAAAAAATCAAAATGATAATTATTTTATAAGAATTGGCTGGAAGAGAGTGATTCCTTCTCTACTTAAGGAAGGAGATATTATAAAATATGAAGTAAAAATTTACCAGGATTCATTGAGTAATCTTTATAGAAAATCTGAAATCATTTATACTATTGATGGAGATGAATTTTTTGAAGATTTTCGGGTAGTATCAGATCATAATTATATTTTCAGAATAAGAGGAATACCTAACTCATATCCCTATAAACCCAGCGCCTGGTCAAGACCTTTTACTGTACCGGATTTCAGTTTATTTGATTCTCTTGAGTCTTTTGCATTGCCTGGCAAAAGTATATTTATCTATTGGAATAATTCTGAAATTATCAGGAAATATAAAATTGATTCTTTTAAGGTTGTCCGTTCAGCAGATGATACTCAAGAAAATACATGGACGTTTCCCTCTGATATTTTATCTTTTGTTGATAATTCTGATAATTTGAAACATGGTAAAGATTATACTTATACAATTAAAGCTATAGATTCCTTAGACCAAATTCTGGATGAGCATGCAGTTACAGTTACCTGTGATAGTGTGGCATTTATTCCGGATATTGATTCAAGCAGAACTCTGGAATATTTTAATCAGGATTCTCTGCAGGTATTCTGGAAATGGATTAATGATAAAACCGGTGAAGATATTGAACTGGAAACAGAGAATGCAGATTCACTACTAATACAGTTGAGTATCAGTTCGTCTTTTCCTCCTATTGCTGATCAGACTGTGACCACAGATTATATTAAAGCTGATTATAATAGGAACAAAAAAGTTAGAATTCCAGAATTAGCCAGTCAAAAAAATGATCCTGTTTTTATCCGGGTTACTGCCAAGGATAAATGGGGACATAATGCTGTCAAGATTTTCCAGGATGAATCAGGTAATAATATTGTTATTGCACCTGAGACTGTTGTGTGGTCCAGTGATTCTTATGGGTTAAGAGTTTCGGTGTATGATACTATACCTTCTCCATCAGTAAATGATTTTAAAGTAAAATATAATGGACCGTATAATTCAGCTTCAGATTCTATTAAAGTTTCTTGTACCTGGAGTGGTGAAGGAGTTGAAAAAGGAACAGTTGATACTAACCGAAATATAATGTGGAATGCCAAATTATATCGAATTGTAAGAGAATTGAATGGTGAGAAATGGATTCAGGATGAAATACCTGTTGACACAACTGATACAATGCAGAACTACGTTTATCAAGGTTATACTCTTAATAGAAATTATCAGTGGCAGATCAATGTTATTGACAGTGCTGGAAATATTACTCAGGGTGATACAACCATCAATGCTGAAAATTTTCTGGCAACACCGCCTCCTCCGGATCCTATAGATTACAAAGTGTGTAGTATTCCGGAGATTGAATCAAATGATTCCCTGGAATATTTTATTGAAATTGCCCAGGATCCTTCTCATTTTCCACTTGCTTATCAGGATGACGACCTTACTGATCGTTTATTATGTCAGATTGGATGGACTGTCAGTGAGACCTGCAGCTGTACAACCGGCTGGGGATCAATTAAAATTGACACTACTTGGTTTAGATTGAAGGTAAGAAAAAAGGCTGAGAATGGGCACATGATTGAGAGTGCGTGGTCCTTATTAGCAGCTTTTATGGATAATTCATCAGGTAATAAATGTTTAACCGGAATTGAGGAGAGTAATAATAGCATATTATCATTTAATTTACATCCCAACAAACCAAATCCTTTTAATAGTACTACAGAAATAAGGTATGAGATTCCAGAACAATCAGATGTAACCATAAGTATTTTTAATATGAGGGGATCATTTGTTAGAGGATTTACAAGAAGCAGTCTTTCTCCGGGCAGCTATTCAGTTACCTGGGATGGTACTGATATGCATAAAAAATATGTTTCTTCGGGTATCTATATTTGTTTTCTTACCGTGAAAACTAAAAGTGGCAAGTTGTGGAGAAATGAAACTAAAATGTTATTAATAAAATAGAAACTTCTTACTATCAGGATAAAAAAGTTTTGAATTTATTTAATGTAATAGAACATTCTGCGAGGTCCAGTAAATGAAGAAAAATAGTGATATTCCTTTTCTATGCATTATTATTTTGTTTTGTTTTATTGTTACACATTATTCTTATTCACAGCAGAAAAGAATTCAAGCCTGGAGTACACCGGAAACAATACAGCAGTATTCTTTTTTTGAAAAAGCCATGTTGGATACTATATTTCCTGCTCCGGAATTATTACCAGAGCCTGAATACAGCCTTAATAATATAAATACCATCAAATGGGATAATGACAGTATTCAAACATCACTGGAAAAACTAAAAGCGTCTTTAATTCTTTATGAAGTACAGGCGGTATACAATAATATTGAATTATGGGGATTTGTTGATTCTAATGTTGATTCGGCAACTTTTATGAATTTACCTGCTGGTGTTCCTATAGAATACCGTTTACGCTATATCGGAATTGATTCAACAGGACAAAATGGTTTAAGCTACTGGTCAGAACCGGAAATATCAATTCAGGATAAAAATCCTCCGGTTATTCATAAGTTACATATTGCAGATTTACAGCAGGGAGATAATACAAATTGGGTATTGGGTAACACTTTACATTTTTTTATTATTGCCAGTGATTCTATACTAGGTAAAGTTGAAAAGATATATATAAGAGAATCAAATGATATCAATTCACAAGCAGATACTACTATTATAAACATAGAACCACCTGAAATATATATTAATAGAGAATTCACGTATCACTTATTAGCATCTGAACAGGAACAACTGCATTTGGATTTCTGGATTTCTGATCTTGCCGGCAGAAAATCTTATAAAAGAGAATTTACTTTATTCTGGATTTCATCCAGTTCGGAAATGTTTTGTTTTCCCAATCCTTTTAATCCTAAAAAAGGTGAAAAATCTATTATAAAAATTGAGAATAAGGATGTTGAAGAAGTTAGGATTTATGACTTATTTGGAAATTTAGTGAGAAAATTGAAGAGAACCTGGGGGAATTATTTTTTTGAATGGGACGGACTGAATGGAGAAAATGAGATGGTATCATCAGGCGGATATATATGTATCGTTCCCGGATCAAGTGATTTGTATTGTAAAATAGCAGTAGTAAGGTAAACAGTATAAATAGTTAGAGTAGATATATGATGAAAATATTGCTTAAGCGAACATTAACTGGCATTTTTATAATTATTTCTCTGCAGTTTGTTTTTTCTCAAGAAGATAGCGGACAACCAGGAACGTTTCTTCGTTATGGAATTGGCGGCCGGGCACTTGGTATGGGCAGGTCTTTTATTTCTTTGGCTAATGATGCCAGTGGTGTTTTTTGGAATCCTGCCGGAATAATTGCTGCAGATAGAATAGAATTAACATCCATGTATACAAACCTTTATTATGACAGTCGTTTTTCTCATGTTGGATTTGTCATTCCTCGAATGATGAAGAATTCCAATAATTTTTTTCTTGGTTCATCATCAAGTATAGGATTTGGTTGGGTGGGGTTGGCTTCAACAGGATATGAACAGCGGAATAACCAAGGGATTTATTTAGGTGATTTTGGTTTTAATGAAAATGCTTTTGTTGGTGCCTGGGCCCGGGAGGAAATTACTACCTGGGGGATACTGAGCTACGGTTTTAATCTAAAATTAGTAAATCAAAATATTAGTGACCTTCAGTCTACTTCCGAAGTTAATTATAATAATATAAAAAATAAATGGTCATACGGTGCAGATATAGGTTTAATTTTTCAGCCGATTCATGCTCCAATTTTTAATCTTGTTTCCCTGCGTTATCTCTTGCCCCTAAGATTAGGGTTTGCTGTACAGAATATTATTCGACCTGGCTGGAGCGATTATGATGATGAAAAGGATTATTTTCCGGTTGTTTTCCGGGGTGGATTAAGCTATAAGATTATTTTTAAAGATTGGATTCCGATCAGCTGGAAATCAATGCGGAAATTTTTTAAGGAATCCTATATACTGACTTCTCTTGACTATGAATATTTTAAAGGATCCAGCCCAGGTTATTATTTTGGTATGGAAGGATTCTTTCCTTTGTTAAATAATGATTATATTCTGTATCCCCGGATGGGGCTTAATAACAGAACCGAGGATTTTTCCCTGGGATTAGGATTATCAATTCCCTTTGCACACCAGACTTCGCTCCAGGTAGATTATTCTTACTGTTATCATCCAACCTTGCCGGAAGATAATCGATTTTTCCTTACTTTTAAACTGGGAAATATTTTTAATCCAGTTTATTTTTTTCAAAAAGCAGAAGATGAGGTAGAACCTTCATCGAAAGAAAAAGATCTAATAAGAGTCATTGCACAATATCCAAATAATTTTATTAATCAGTCCATTGATAGGCTTGTTGAAATAGAAGAGGACAGTCTTATGCTTCGCAGGTATTATTATCTCAGAGGTGGTATTGGCAAGGCAAATTTATTGGTCAGTGATGCAAGAAAGTATCTGAGGAGAGGTAAAATCGATAAAGCAAAAAGTGCTGCCAGGGATGCTGTTGAAGAATATACTCCTATATATAATGATGATTATCAATCTTTAACTTCTGAGCATCTGATTGAATATGCAGAAGTATTGATTATTTCAAATCAGATCAATAAAGCTATTAATGTTCTGGATTCTCTCCAGGATAAAAGTTTAAAAACCTATTATTTATTAGGAGTATGTCATAAAGAAGTTGGCAATTGGGATTCTGCCATTACCATGTTTAGTGATGCTATAAGAACCATAGAGCAATATGATGAACTATTAGATTACAGAAATATGGTTACCCTTTCCTTTTTATCTCTGGGGGAAACTCTTTTATATAATGGGCAGTATGAGTCTGCTTTTGAAACCTTAAGTAAGGATATATTAGACAGTTTTAGTTCCAAGTTACATGAGGACTATCCCAGATATCCAATCATCAGTGATCAATATATAGCTGATGATGTTCAGTTTTTAAAAGGCATTAGTTTTATAATGCGTGATGAATATATTGATATAAAAAAAGGTGTTTCACTTTTATTAGAAACACAAAAATTATATCCATTTCTGGATTTTGGAGAAATTGTAGAGGAAAAATTTGAAAAAATTATCAAAAACCTCAAGGAAGAAAATTGGATTGAGTTAAAAAGAATCGCTTCTGAGCTCATGCAAAAGTATTCTGAATTGCATAGCTTAGTCTATTAAGAGTTATTGATTGATTTGTTATTTTATGAATATATTTTTAAAAAGTAATTCAATAATATTAATCTTACTTTTTTTATTTATCCCGTCAACATTTTTCGCTTCCCAACGCTTTGGAATTGATCTCCTTCTGCCTGAGAAAAATGTACTGGTTACTGAAGATAGTCTGATGTTTAAATGGGAAGGTTTGGTGGATATTAATAAGTATTTATTAGTTATAACTATTGAGGATAAGAGTTTTAAGCGAGAAATTCATATATTTGATGATGATTCCGAGGTCTCCTTTACTTTAAGAAATATTAAAGGAATTTTGAAACGGTCGGGGGTGTATCAATGGCATGTCAAAGCCATTCAACAGAGAAAAGAAATAGCGTCACCAGTAAGAACTTTTCGATATAAATGTAATAATCAAGGAGAAAATCTACCACCTTTAGATTATATCCATGCGCTTGAGATACAGTTCTTGCATCACTCTAAGACTTCTGAGTTTCAAAATTTTCTCCAAAACGTGGAGAGCAAATATAGTTTTCAGGATTTCAAATCATTAGGGATTGTTTTTCAGCAAAGAAATTTGTTTTTTTCTTCTCTTGACTTTTTGGAAAAAATATATTTACTTTCTCAGACAGGGATGGGATTATCGCTCACATCAAGAATGATTCTTGATAAAAATGTATATTTTTGCCTGTACCCTGCTGTAGATATTTCGACAATGTGGTTTTCTACCGGGATCAATAGATTCGCATCCAATTTTTTTTCTTTTTCTTTTGGTTTTGATCTGGAACTGATGCCCAGAAGATATATGGCGTTTTCTGTCAGATGGCTGCCGGAATATCAAATACGATATGCAAATAAGAATAAAGAATTAGAAATTTTTAACGGAGAAGGATGGCAGATAAGTGCGGAGTTTGTAATATCAAATAATATTATCAGAAAGTTTAACTTTTTAGGTATGAAGATTGATTTGGAAAAATTACCGATTGGTTTTACGTATAACAGGATTAGGGATACTTATTCCAATCATGTTATTGAAACCCGGATGATATATTTTATTTATTTAATATAAGGTGTATTCTTTGATGGAGGATAAAATGTTAAATATGAATGGTGTGAAAAAAAATACAATTATTTTTATGATTATTCTTTTGTCTGTTCTATCTTCAATAAATATCTATGCACAAGATAATAATAATTACTATCCTGCCCAGATTCTTGAAGTTAAAAAAGAGAATATTAAAAAAAGGTTTTTCATCAGACCAATTTCCGGGGATATTACTGTTAGATGGAGATTATCCGGATATGATAATCAATCGGGATTTGATCATTATCGAATCTATTGTGAAAATGCAACGGTATCCGATCTGATTGATTCTTCAGATGTATTAAATGCAAATGACCCCTATACTTTTCAGAATAAACAGGCCGGAATCAGATGGAATTTGTATATAAAAGGATTTAAAGGTTCATCATATCATGTAATTTCAGATACTTCTTATACTATTATTGGAAAAACAAGAAATTATGTAAAGATACCTAATGTAATTAAGTTAATTTTTTTAGGTAAACTTCCTTTATCTTTATTAGGTAAAGGGGAAAAATATGAGAATGCTTCCGTAACCGGAAAAGGTGCATTTTTTGTGTTATGGATATTTATGTTAGCCTTAATACCTTTTATTTTTCTTTTTCTACCTCGATTAAATTATAATAGAGTTTTTCCGGTTGAGGAAAGAAAGTATATTAAAAAAACAAAATTATTTAATAAAGATATTGACAGAGTTTTATCAGATGAATTTAGTTATATTCTAGAATACTGGAACAGAATAATCACTCATTCAAAGGAACAAATTAACAGTGAAATAAATAAAAGATTAAAGAAGAATGAAGAAATTTCTATTTCTGAAGTAGAAGGTGCCAATGTAAAACATTGGGCAGATGAGGGTATGAAAGGAATTCAGACATTAATCAAAGAAATTAATGATAAAGAAAAATGGAAGCATATACCTACGGTAAATATTTTTAAAGTGGGTCTTGAAAGTCATGAAATTAATGGCTATCACTGGATAGAAGTATCAAAAGAAGTGGACAGGGCCATAGAAAACCGGGCTGCTTCTGAAATTGAAATTTTAAGACGTAAAAGTCATGTTGACTGGTTATGGAATATTGGTACTTTGGCTCCTATTGTGGGATTATTTGGTACAGCCACAGGAATATCCAAAGTTTTCGATGATATACAACCTAGTATTTCTCAGGGACAGCAAATGATAACAGAATTATCCGGAGGTATCAATGAAGCATTGTGGACTACTATAGAAGGCCTGGCAATCAGTTTTATATTTTTAATGGTGTATTATTATTTTAATAATAAATTGAAGAGAATCTATATGAAGTGGGAAAAATTGTATGTTAGATTATCCGAAAAGATTCATGATAAAAGGGATGATTAATGTCTTTTAAAAAGGATTATCCGAAAAAAGGTATTTCACTTCCGGGAATGATTGATATGATTTTTTTGCTTTTAATTTTTTCTCTGGTTACTCTATCTTATACAAATCCGGATATTTCCCATCATGCCGGAGGGCAACCCATCAAAAGATTAGATCTACCCGCTATAAACAGTAATTTAACCGAAGAAAAAGATATAATTTTAACTACCTTAATGTTTGAAGTAAAGTTTGTAGAGGATGATATTACCAATCCCAGAGTTCTGTATGTTTTACTTCCTTCCGGAGATACTACAAAATATAGTCATGCTAAAAGAGAGGCAATTGAGGATGCACGATGTGACACGTTTCCAGATAATTTTTTAAATTTGAATGATAATGCCTTTGCCTCACTTTCTGCCTGTCAATTGATTAGAGAGTCAATCAATGATTATAAAAAAGCTCATTTTTTGAAACCAAATCTTAATAATTCAGTAGAAATCCGGGCTGATAGAAATATTGAATTTAGAATTTTTAATTATATACTTGACCAATGCAGTGCTTATGGTGATACAATTCCCAGAGTTATTACACGATCATTATCATATTAGAGGTATAATTTGGCTTTTAAAAAGCGTTTTAAAATAAAAGAAAGTATAGAACTGGTATCATTAATTGATATGATATTTATTCTTTTTATATTTTTTTTGGTGTCAAGTTATGTGATTCAGACACCGCCGCAAGAGAGAGGGTTGTTTTTACCTACTCCAAAAAATCAACCAGGAACAGCCCAAATACTAGTCCAAATTATAGATTCAAATACAATATTCTGGCTCGATAAATCAGATTATGATTTTATCAGAAATAGTATATTCAGTGGATTATCTACTCAGGATATAATTTACAGATTATATAATAGAAATTCTATGTCAATTGATCAACTCGGTCATAAAATCGACTATGTAAACAAAATAGTGCAACAAAATCCTGAAGAGCATTATTTTATTTTAATCAGATCTCCCAATGATCTTGCCTGCGGAGTGATTATGGATATAATTTCGAAGATTGCAGGGCAAATGAATATCGAATATGGCTGTATTGGTGGTTCAGTTAATGATATATTAAATTGTAATACTATCAAGATTAATCCTCAAGAACAAACTATAAAGATTGATTTATGAGAAAATATATAAAAGTTATTATTTTCATTATTGTATTGATTTCTTTTATAATCATATCTGGTGTAATCAGTTGTCTTAAACAATTTCCAAATAATGATACGTACATACCTCAACATGATGAAACACCTCTGTCTCAACCAATAAGGCCAGGTATAGGAGATATTATTATTACCGGTCCAGAAAGAAAACCATTATTATTTACTATTGATTTAGCTTCAAATAGTATTGAAATTGACTGGCAGCAATTAATGGGTACTGATCCTACAGCAACGATTACAGTAGATGGATATATAGATGATAATGGAATTTTTTATATACAGAAATTAGATGATGCTGGTCATACAAATGTGGGAAGAATAATAAGTAAAAAAATGACAACCTGGAGATATACGTTTTATAAAAACGGAAATATTCAATTTTATTTTAATCTTCCATCGGAGGAAGAGAAATTAATCATTGACAGTTATGATCTGAAAAGAAATCCTGATATAGCGGATTTTGTTCCTATTCAAGATGGTATGCTATATTATATACCGGGGTTGTCGTCAGAATTAGTAAAATACGGCAGCATTAATTAAACAATAGCGAGGTATGTACATATGCGTTTAATTCGTTTATTTTTATTTAGTTGGTTAATTTGTACATTAGAGTTATTTTCTCAGGATATATATTCTACTCAGGCAATGAAATCATTTAATAAAGGAAATTTTGATGAAGCGATTTCTTTGTTGAATAATTATGCTGAAAAATATCAGTCTAATCGAGGCAAAGCTTATTATTTTATAGGTGAAAGTTATTATAATTTATCATTTAGTGATGGAATCAGTAATCAATCAGCATTGGATTATATCAGTAAAGCAACAGATTTTTTTGAAAAGGCATCACAGCAACCTGATATTGAAGGATCACAATATAACCCTCAGTATAAAAAAGCGTGGTGTAGTTTCAGAAGTGCAGAGTTGTCCTTAAACCCGGTATCTTATTTAATAAAAAGTGCGACCGAGTTTAGCAAGATATCAGAAACTGCAGGTAGTATGATTTATAATAATAGTGTATTTATGACTGCTGAATCATATTTGAGGCTGGTACAATATCTTATATGCCTACCTGAACCCTCCTGGGATGATCTTATTGATTATTTAAATTCTTCTGAAAATTTATTTGAGATTATTATTTCTAATCCTCAGATTTCTGAAAAAAAGAGAGTAATTGCCAACATTAGAAAAAATGATGTATTACTTAAGAAGGTAATAATCGATATCATTCAGGGAAATAGTGAAAATGCGCTTAATGTCTTAAAAAGTATTAATTATCAAAGATTATTATCAGGAGTGGATCATCAATTAAAGAATCAATTTAATTTTATTGTAGATTATTCAACATTATATAAATTATTTTATAATCTTATTATTAATCCTACTAGTCAGAATAGAAATAATGTAATTTCATCACTGGAGAATCTTTCTGGTTTTTCCGGAGAAAAGTATTTTATCAATAGTCTGACAGATTTTATATATGAGGGAAGCAGGCAATTAAATAACTTATCGAATATTAACTTAACTAACTTTGAAAATGCCGCTCAGATAATTCCTGATGCCTGGTATTGGCTGGGTTGGTTACAATTTTTGAATAATGATCATAATGCAATGGAAAGTTTTGACCACTATCTAGAAAACACAGATGAATTGCTGATAGATTCACGAATAAATTTTTTAAGAGAATCTGCTTATTATAGAAAATTACTTATAAGATTCGATAATAATGTTTCGCATAGCAATATTTTACAAGAGATTAATGATAATCTTGAGAATTTTACCCCCGAAAATTCATCTATCGAACAAGAAAAAAATACCCTGCATAGTTTAGTGAGGATTTGTCTGGGACATAATATCAATGATATTATTCAAACTAAGGGAATGCAAATCAAAACTAAAGCAGTAGTAGATAAAGTTATTAATTTAATTCAAGAAATGTTGGAACGGGCTACAAAAGTGGTGGGGAAGGAGAGAAAGAGTTCTTTAAATCATATAAATAATCTTCTTCAGTATCTGAGAAGTTTAGAACAAGGTCTGGAAGACACACCTTCTGATCTTGGTCAGCGAATTATTTTTTATGATGGTTTAAAACTATTTTTAGAAGCGGAAATCCAACCTTCACAGGATGATAAGAGAAAATTGTTCAGAAATGCTGCTGATGTATTGAAAAAGTTGAATGATCTGGCAGGTAAATATCAATATGAAGGGAATTATATTCGGGCAAGAAGTTTTTTTGAAGCAGCTCGAAATTCAGCAAACAATAGTCAACAAAACAGATTTTTTAATAAAGCCCAGGAAATTTTCATCACCTTAATAAATGAAAAACATAGTTTACGTTCAACTTACTATTTATCTGAAATTTTTCGTCTAAGGGAGAACTTTGCTGCTTCATACCGATGTTATCAAAGTATAAAAGAAAAGATAGGTGAAAAGGAAAAAAATAATTTTTGGTACGTTAATGCGGATGCCGGTTTAGACAGAACAAAGAATTTTAATGAAACCGGTAATTTAAGAGTATTAAATGATATCAATATTTCCAGTATTATCTATCCTGAAGCTCTTTTGGTAGGAGATGACGAAGAAATTATTTCTATGGAAAAATTTGCAGACAGTGATTTTTTAAAACAGAAAGATTTTAACCAGGCAATTCGATATTACAAAAAATATGGATTACCAAAAAGGAGCTTTTATCCTTCCATCAACAGTTATGAAAAATCAATATTTACTCGCAGAATTTATACTATAAATATTGGAATTCAGGAAAGAATAGGAGAGTTATTTTCAAATTTTGTTGTAGAAATTATTTGTCCGGAGGGAGTTGTATATAAACCATCTGTATTATTAGATAGTTTAGCAATAAAATCAGTTGAAAATTATATTTTTTCCCAGGATTCAATTAAATTGAATACTTCACATATTTTATCAATAAAAAATCCTGATTGCTATCCCGTTTACAAAAAAATACAATTTGTCACACCTGGGACAAAAAAGATCAGAGTCAGATTACAATATGTTTTATCATATATATCTTCACGACTGTCAATTAATGATTTTAAAAACACAGAGCAAATAGATATTATTGATTTAAGTGAACGGAATGACTGGAATATTTTATTCTCAAATAAATTAAGTGATAACAGAGAGATAATCACAGATGATTTCCAAAATAATATTCATTATAGAGACGTTGTCTATTCTAAATTTCACAATGCCTATTTTGGAGTAAGAAATGATACAACCACCTTAACAAAATATCAAGACAATAATCGAACTGATTTTAATATATCTGTTCCTCAAGAGTATAGAGAAATTTTTATTCCGGAAGGAATAGCTGTTGACTTTGAAGGCAATATTTATATTGTTAACTGGGCAGCGCACCAGATATTTGTTTTTGACAGTAATGGGAATTTTTTAAAAGTATTTGGAGAAAATGGTAGAAATAACATGGTTGGGTTACCGGTTAAACTTACTTATCCAACCAGAATTTCTGTTTCTGAAAGTACTGTAAATAACATTAATAATATGTTGATATATATTGCTGACCGATATGGAATAAAAATTGTTGACAGTAATGGTAATTTTCTTGATTCTATTGTTAAGGTTGCTGAAGGTAATGAAGGTGCATACTATGATTTATATGCACACGGTTTTGGGAATAATACAGTACTGTATGTTTTAAATAGGAAAAGTAAGAAAATTGAAAAATTTACATTAACTGAACAACATTAAATATATTATTTTTTTATGCCAGCAAATTTACCACCAAATTATTATGCTGCTGAAAAAAGATTTCGTGAAGAAAGTGATCCTAAAGCAAAAGTTAAAATATTGAAAGAGATGTTAGCCATTATGCCCAAGCATAAAGGCACTGACCATTTACAAGGAGATATCAAGAAAAAGATTTCTAAGTATTCCTCTTTATCCCAGAAAAAATCTGCCACCAAACAAACTGCAAGTTTAGATAATATTCCCAGAGAAGGAGTAGGACAGATTTCACTGGTAGGGCTACCAAACTCCGGGAAATCTTTACTAATAAATTATTTTACTAATGTTAACTCAAAGGTAGCAAATTATCCTTTTTCCACTTTTAAACCGTTTCAGGGCATGATGCAGTATGAAGATATTAATATCCAAATAATTGATCTTCCTCCCATATCTCTGGAATATGATGAACAGTATGTCCATAACATAATACGATTAACAGATCTGGCTATTGTTTTATTGGATTTGACTTCTTTTGATATTGTTGCAGATTATAAGTTGATTAATGAATTATTGGGTGAGCATAATATTTATCTTGTAAAAGATGGGGACAAAAGACCACAAGGAACCGATGCATATAAAAGCACTTTGGTTGTGGGTACAAAGTGTGATATTGCACATATTTCACCTAATGATATTAATACTATCATTGATGATGATATACCCAGTGTCTGCTTGTCTTTGAAAGATATTTCTGGTACGCAACAATTTGCTGCAACAGTTTTTCAAAGATTAAATATCATCAGAATTTACACAAAAGCTCCCGGTCAGAAAAAAGACTTTGGCAAACCATATATTTTGCAGAGAGGATCGAATGTTTATGATGCCGCGGAAGCTATACATAAAGAGTTAGCTGAGAATATGAAATATGCACGTATATGGAGCCGTAATAAATATGACGGACAAAGAGTGGATAGAGAATATATTTTAAATGATGGTGATATCATTGAAATACATAATAAATAGGTGTAGTTATGGCTCAAATAAGAAAGTCAGTTATTGCAGGAACCTGGTATCCAGGTACTAAGGAAAAACTCAATCAAACTTTAGAAGATTTTTTCAGTAATGTAGATTTATCCTCCATTGATAAAAAAGTAATTGGTTTAATTAGTCCTCATGCCGGATTTCCCTTTTCCGGACAGACTGCTGCATATGGATACAGTCTGATAAAAAATAACCAATATGATCTGGTTGTTGTTATTTCTCCTATGCACAGAATGGCGTTCGGGTCATATCTGACCACCACCGCAGACTACTATGAAACTCCTTTGGGAGAAGTAGAAGTAGAACAAAATTTTTTAAAAAAATTGTCTGATAAAATTGATTTGAAATTTATAGCTGATGATAATGAGCATTCCTTAGAAATACAGCTTCCATTTTTACAATACACATTAAAAAAATTTAAATTACTCCCGATTATGATCAGTATGGTTGATATTTTTAATTTAAATGAGATAGTGAACAGTTTATATGAGATAATAAAAAATAAAAACTTTTTGATTATTGCCAGTAGTGATTTTCATCACATTAGTGATTATCAGGAAGTAAAAGAAAGGGATAAAAGAGCAGTAAAAGTACTAAAGACATTTAATATTAAAAATATCAAGGAGATTCTGTCTGAGCCTGAGACTTCTATTTGCGGGAAGGTTCCAATTTCAATATTATTGGAGATTTCTAAAAGATTTGATGCTTCAGAAATTCAAATTTTACATCAGACTAATTCCGGAGATGTTACAGGAGAAAAAATTCCGGGACAGTATACAGTAGGATATGTTTCTGCTGCAGTTTTAAAATAGCATTAATTTTGTATAAATTTAGTCTTTCTGTAAAACCACATTTGGATCTAAGTATTTTCAACTCAGTAAAAATAAATATTATTTTTACTTGTAATCAATTGTAGCAATTATTAATTTATTATTTACATGGTTTGTATAATATGAGAGTATCCAATGGTATGAAAAAGTTTATTTTTTATATAATTTTTTTCCTAGAAATTTTCTGTATAAAACAGTATACAGAAGCACAGACTTTAATATTTAAAGGTCAGGTTTCTTTATGGAATATTTTGAATTTAGAAAGAATTGATCAACCTCAGGCAGGAATGCGCTATATCCCATCCCTTGCTCTGCAGCGATCAGTTTTCCAAACCGGAATGTTTGATCTGAACTGTTCTTTGAATATGTATGCATCTGCTCATCTGAACGAAAAAGGGGAATTATCTGATCAGACCAAATCAAAATTCTATCGAGTCTGGCTCAGATATTCTACTCCCCAGTTTGAAACCCGAATAGGACTTCAGAAAATTAATTTTGGACCAGCAGCACTTCTGAGATCTCTTATGTGGTTTGATCGGCTTGATCCGCGGGATCCACTGCAGATAACTGAGGGTGTATACGGACTTCTTCTGCGTTATTATTTTTTGAATAATACTAATATCTGGTTCTGGGTATTGCTGGGAAATGACAACCGTAAAGGATGGGAGATCCTTCCTTCCACTGATACTGATCCTGAGAAAGGGGGAAGACTGCAAAGCCCGGTTCCTCTGGGTGAAGTCGGATTTACCTATCATCAGCGCAAAGTTGATATCAGCAAAGGATTGAAAATGATTCCCTTATTTTTCAATTCCAATGTATCAGAAATACCTTCTTTGGATAATCTCAAGGAATATTTTGATCTTCATGATTTCAATGAATATCGTTACAGTTGTGACGGAAAATGGGATATTGAGATAGGTATTTGGCTGGAAAGCGTATTGATTTACCGGGATCTGGATCTCTTACCCTATCAATATCAGCAGATGTTTACCATGGGTGCAGATTATACCTTTGGGGTAGGTAATGGTCTGCATGTTATGGGAGAGCATTTGTTTTCCCAGTATTCAGAAGAGATGTTCGGTTCAGATCAGAGAGTTGATTTTTCAGCATTATCCTTGAATTATCCCCTGGGATTACTGGATACTGTAACCGGAATCATATTTTATGATTGGGATAATGAAGATTATTACAGATTTTTACGATATCAGCGCCAGTATGACCGATGGAGTATCTATCTTATGATGTACTGGAATCCGGAAAAATTTCAGATGTATAATTCGTTTACTGAAAATTCATTGTTCTCTGGTAAGGGTTTACAGATTATGGTAGTTTTTAATCATTAAATATTAACCACTCTGACAGGGTAAAAAAGAGGACCCTGTCAGGATGGGAAAACAGTAACAAACAGAAAGAGAGATAACAATATGGAAGATTCCAATATTATTTCTATTAAGAATTTAGTGAAACGGTTCCCTATGGGAAAAGGGAAATTTACTGCTCTTCAGGATATAAACTTAAATTTCAAAAAGAAAGAATTTACCGGCGTAGTGGGGCCCAGCGGATCAGGAAAAACTACTTTGCTGAATATTATTGGTTCTCTGGACACACCTTCTGAAGGTTCAGCGGTTGTACTGGATTTTTCAATTGGCAAATTAACCCACAAACAAGCAGCTGAACTGCGAAATAAGCATTTTGGTTTTATTTTCCAGACTTATAATCTTCTTCCGGTATATACAGTATTCGAGAATGTGGAATTTCCTCTCCTTCTTCTTAAAATGGAGAAAGAAAAAAGAAAGAAAGCAGTTATGGATGCGCTGGAATGGCTGGGTTTGAAAGATAAAGAAAAATCCAAACCTGCCCAGTTGTCCGGGGGTGAATGCCAGCGGGTAGCAATTGCCAGGGCAGTTGTAAAAAGACCGGAAATTATTCTCGCCGATGAACCTACCGCAAATCTTGATGCTGATAATTCCCATCATATACTTCAGACCATGGTAAAGCTTAATCAGGAACTGGACACTACTTTTATCTTTGCTACTCATGATGAAAAGGTTATACAGTATTTAAAAAGAAAGATCACCCTTTTTGACGGGTCAGTAGCAAAGGATGAAATAAAAAAATAATTTTTGAGAATGAGGAAAATATGATTGCCTTTAAATTAGCTATTAAAAACCTTATCGGGGCCGGGCTAAGAACCTGGCTGAATGTATTTATACTCTCTCTTTCGTATATAATTATAATATGGTACAGTGGCATTATAGAAGGATGGAACCGTCAGGCACGCCGTGATACAATCAACTGGCAGGTTGGAGGAGGTCAATACTGGCAGAAAAATTATGATCCTTATGACCCTTTTACTATAACTGAAAGTCATGATGTAATTCCGGAAGCATTCAGGCCTTTGATCAAAAAAGATGAAATGACTCCTCTATTGCTGACCCAGGGAACTATCTACCCGGAAGGAAGGATGCAGAGTGTTATGATAAAAGGAATTGATCCGGAACAAAATATTTTGAAAATCCCTTCTCATGTTCTGAAAGACGGAGAAGATTTTATTCCCGCTCTCATCGGCAAACGAATGGCTTCAAGTACCTATCTAAAAGAAGGGGATTACGTTACCCTTCGGTGGAGAGATGTTAACGGAACGTTTGATGCCGGTGATGCTAAAATCGTAGGCATATTTGATTCTACTGTTCCTATGGTTGATAACGGACAAATATGGGTGCAGTTGCAAAAACTGCAGAAAATGACTCATATGCAAGATCAGGCTACCTTATTGGTTGCTTCCAAAAATTTTGATGTAAATTTACAGGTTAAAGGCTGGGGATTTAAGAACCATGATTTTCTGTTCCAGGATCTTGACAGTATAATAAAGTCAAAAAATATCGGAGGTATGGTTTTATATATAATTTTACTGTTACTTGCACTGCTGGCAATATTTGATACTCAGGTCCTGTCTGTTTTCAGAAGACAAAGAGAAATCGGAACAGATATTGCCCTGGGTATGACCAGAGGCCAGGTCATCAGGCTTTTTACAGTGGAAGGTGCTATGCACGGGGTATTAGCTGCAATTATGGGAGCTGTTTACGGGATTCCGCTTCTTTACTATCAGGCAGTAAAAGGTTTTCCGCTTCCTGAAAACACAGATGATTTTGGGTTGGCTATAGCGTCGAAAATATACCCTTACTATAGTGTGGGATTGGTGATCAGTACAACAATAATTATTTTTATATCTGTTACGATTGTTAGTTACCTTCCAACCAGAAAAATAACCAAGATGAATCCGACTGAGGCTATAAGGGGTAAAATCCAATAACACTCAAGAGGTTAGCAATGTTTAAATTTTTAATAAAAGGCATACTAAGAGATAAACAGCGGAGTCTATTTCCGGTTATTGTGGTTTCCGGGGGAGTTATGTTAACGGTGGTAATGAACTGCTGGATTCAGGGTTTTTTGAGTGATTTTATAAAATATAATGCCAGATTTTCTACCGGTCATGTGAAGATAGTAACCAGAGCTTATGCAGAGAATATGGAACAAATGCCGAATGATCTGGCTTTGCTGGGAGTAGAGGAGCTGAAAGAGAAATTGGAACAGACATACCCTGATATGAGTTGGGTAAATCGTATCCGATTTGCCGGATTGATGGATGTACCTGATGAACAGGGTGAAACCAGGGAGCAGGGACCTGCAGCAGGTCTGGGAATAGATATGTTATCAGATAAGAGCTCTGAGATTCAGAGATTCAAGCTCAAAGAATCACTGAAGTCAGGGAGAATTCCTTCTCAAAATGGGGAGATTCTGATAAGTGAAATGTTTGCTGAAAAGCTGAATGTACGGTCTGGAAAAGAAGTGACTATCATCAGCTCCACTATGTACGGCAGTATGGCAATGCATAATTTTACTATTGTGGGTACTATTGCATTCGGAGTGCGGGCCATGGACAGGAGTGCAGTTATTGTTGATATATCCGATGCCCGGCAGTTTCTGGATATGAAGAACGGAAGCAGTGAGATTTTAGGGTATTTTAATAATAATTTATATGATGATGAAAAGGCCCAACGAATAAAAAATCAATTTAATAAAAAATATACAGATCCTGGTGATGAGTTCTCTCCTGTTATGCTGTGTCTGAAAGAACAGAATGATTTGGCTGAAATGATGAATTATTATTCCCATTTTTCCGGTATTATTACTTCAGTTTTTTTAGTGATCATGTCTATTGTCTTATGGAATGCAGGCCTTATCGGAGGGTTGAGAAGATATGGGGAAATAGGATTACGGCTTGCAATGGGAGAAACTAAGTTTCATGTACATTCTTCCATGATCCTGGAATCAGTATCAATTGGAATAATAGGTTCGGTTTTCGGTACAGCGCTCGGATTGGCGATTTCCTGGTATCTTCAGACCTATGGTGTTGATATAGGCTCTATGATGAAGGATGTCACCATGATGATGCCTACTGTTTTCAGAGCCAGGATCGGACCGGAGGCATACTATATCGGTTTTATTCCCGGATTGTTTTCTACTGTACTGGGCACCTCTCTTGCTGGTATCGGTATTTACCGAAGAAGCACAGCCCGGCTTTTCAAGGAGCTGGAGGTGTAAAGTCTTTAATGAATAATGTATAATGAACAATGAATAATTTAAATTGATTTAAGATTAACGATTGATGATTTTAGAAGTGAAAAGATCATACATCAAAAATCGTTAATCCTTGTTCGTAAATCAAAAAAACCTATCTCATATCAACAATTTTGTATCATGTAACAACGCTTTATGTTGGTACAAAAATAGGAGACATAATATGAAATATGTAATTTCCATAGTACTAATATTAATGAATCATATTCTGTTAGCTCAGAATTCTAACGGATATGAACTTCTGGAGCTCATTGATGAAAATTTGAATTCAGAGACCAAAATTGTTACCAGTAAAATGATTATTCGGGGCAGACGAGCCAGTCGTACTATTGAATCCAAAAGCTGGATAGAAGGGGAGGAGAAGTCATTTACAGAGTATCTGTCTCCGCCCCGGGAACAGGGGACCAAAATGCTTAAAATCGAGGATAATCTCTGGATGTATTCTCCCTCTACTGACCGTATAATAACAATTTCCGGTCATATGCTCAGACAGTCGATTATGGGGTCTGATCTTTCCTATGAGGATATGATGGAGGATTCCAGACTGGAAAATCACTATGATCCGGTTGTATCCGGAACAGATACCTTAAACGGAACTGAATGCTGGGTGATGGAACTTACTGCCATCACCACTGATGTAGCCTACCATTTTCGTAAGATGTGGATCGATAAAGAGAAATATGTTCCCTTAAAGGAAGAGTTATATGCAAAAGGGGGTAAACTGCTCAAAAAAACCGAAGTCACGGAGGTCAAAATGGTAGAAGGCAGGTGGTATCCGTTTAAGATGGTTTTCAAGGATATGCTGAAAAGGGGAAAGGGAACTGAGTTTATTATAGAGTCCATTACTTTCAATAAAGAAATTCCGGAGTATCTTTTTTCCAAAGCGGCGCTGAAGCGGTAGAGGAAGAATATAAAAAATGAATTATATCACCCTGAACAATACTCAGATCAAAAAAGGAATAATTATTACAATATCCTTTATCATTCTCAGGCTTATAACATTCAGACTCTGGGAGTTCTGGTTTTGACTGTATGCCGGAGAGCCTAACAGTGGATCAAGAGAATATTCCTTTGGCTCAGATTCCGGTCAATCTGGTATTGGGATGGATTTGTTGGATGAGAATACTATAAATGTTCAGGTTTATGGAATGAGTTTTTTGAAATTAATAATTTTGTGGTTGAGTATTTTGCCTCAGATTTGTCTAAAAAGTATAAAATACTTTAAAGGCAGAGATCGCTGAGATTATCGCAAAGAATGTAACTATTTAATAATTATAAATTTATCACTTTCCGATCTCTGCGAACTTTGCGTTAAAATATTATTTTTAGTTATTCCTGACACAAGAGATGGAGTTTGATTTCAGATTAACGATTAACGATTTTAGAAGAGGATACATCATATATCATAAATCGTTAATGATTGGATGTACTACAAAAAAAACTATTTTTTCTCTTGACATTACCTATCTTTTTATTTAACATTCAATATTAATACATTATTTTCCTCTGAATAAAATACATACTCATGTCTGTAAAGTTCAGGCATTATCTGATATATCTTACTCAAGACACAGCCTGTGGTAAGCTAAGTTTTTTAAATTTATTAAAAAACCAGAGGTAAAAACTTATTCTGTAGTAAGAATTTATAAGGAGTATGTTATGAGAAAACAAAAATATTGCAACAGTCTCATCAAGTCTGTTTTATTTATTTTTCTATTTTTTACCAATGCTGTTTCTGAAGTAATTCAGCTGAAAGTACACAAACAAATAGCACAAAAGATTGCTCAAAAGATATGGCTGTCAGCAGATATATCAGAACCAATACCATATTATGATTTAAATGATCAGATCGTTATGTATACCTATAACATCTGCCGCAGCGGATCGTTCAATAAACATACAGTTGATAACAGAAGATCTGAATACGGGAATGAGGATTATTCTTTTATGTGTATCAGTGCCAGGACTGAGGAAGAGCCTTTACTTGAATATGCAGAAAGACTGTCTGACGATATTATTCTTAAAGAAAAACTTGATGAATTAGCGATACAGAAATTGGGTAGTGATGCAATTATTATACGAAGATATTATATAGATGCCGGAGACAAATGGCTGCTGTATTCAAATAAAACTGATAGTCTGTATATAAAAATGTTTCCTCCGTATACTGTATATTCCTCCAGCGAATTTAAACTTAATGTTGCAGATAAATGGCGAAATTTTATTGAAAATATCAGACAGAATTATCCGTCAATGTATACACAAGAAATAATCGAAAATAAAAAATCCTGGGACAGATTGCAAAAAGGGAAAACTCATGACAGTAAAGAGACCATAAAAAAGATTGACCATTGGGAGGAAATGCCATTTTATGACTGGCATAAGGGATGTACTCCAACAGCAGCGGCAATGTGTCTGGGGTATTTTGATAATGTCAGTCTGTACCCTAACCATGATTATTTCGGAAATATTGTGTCCTATTGTTTTCAGGAGAAGGATAATATAGAAGGTGGAATAGATTATAATGTGCCTGACATTATAAATTCTTTGGCAGATTATATGGATACCTCTAATGGTAGAACATATGCGTGGAATGCTGATGATGGAATCAAGCAGTTAGTAAGAGAAAAGGGGTATGACTGTGATGCAAGCTGGCATGGATGCGGATCTGCAGATGCCACTGCAAAGGATGATATCAGAAATGCTATTGGTAAACATCGTCCCTGTATAGTTAATTCTTCGAATCACAGCTATGCAGCTTATGGTTACAGATACAGAGATGATGGTAATAAACTATGGGTCTATGTTCATAATACTTGGGATAATATTATACCACACATATTATATGTGAAATGGTTTTACTCTACCATTTGTATGAATCCCAAATCACCGGGTATTGGTTCAGTAAGGTTGACATCCCCTGTTGGTTCCCAGGAGTATAATTCTAGTACAGGAGGAGATACCATTGCTATCAACAAAACCTTTAATATAACCTGGAACACGAATGCAGAATTATATGGACAAGGTCAGGTCCAGATACATCATATGTATTTAGTAGATACAACCGATCATTTCAAAACTTATTTAATGGCAACTGTACCAAATAACGGATTATATGAATGGTTCGTTACTCCCTCTACTCCTCATTCATCTGAGGATAACCGAATATATATCAGACTGTTGGATGAAGAAGGCAATGTTATCGCCCAAGACGGAAGCTACGGTCCATTTGATTTTAAAGATACATATAATAATCTCAGGGAAATATTTAGTTTCCCCATCTTAACTGCTGAGAGAGATTTTGAACATTTTCTCAGACATAACGGACCATACGGATCATGGGGTATTATCGGATTAAGAACTGAAAAAGATTTTTCAGCATATACATTGCGTGTATATAATAACCCTACCATGGAATTTCTGAATGAAGAGGATACAATTCCCTATATTGTTGATGGTCCGGATCAGCAGCGAACAGGATTTATTGTATACTCACCAGATGATATAAGTGACTGTCCCAAAATGGCAGGTATACAGGTATCGACCTATGCTGTACAAAGTGATCCACACTATGGTAGATTCTGGTATAAAAGAGATTCAGATAGTACTCGGTGGAAACAGTGTTGGAGATATAGTTAGACTGATAGGCA
>JAWODZ010000111.1:0-24751 GCA_046483025.1 bacterium | reverse complement strand
GTTCAGAAGTCTAACAGGACCGCAGACAGCGGACGGCAGACGGCGAGGTGGAATGCGGTCAGCGGTCTGTGGTCTGTGGTCAGTTTAAGGGAAAATGGAGAAGGGAGAATGGAGTATGGATGTCTTGGGTGTCGTCCTGAAAAAAGTTTACAGTTTACCAAGCCAGTCGTTCCGAAATGTCATTTTGAGCGACCGGAGGGAGCGAAGAATCTCACGCCTCTAAATAAAGAAGTATGCCGGGATTTTGCTGGAAAAGTACGATTCTTAAAAAAATAACATTCATTTCCAGCAAAAGTTGATACTTTATTATATCGTAATTGGCATGAGATCCTTCGTCACTTCGTTCCTAAGGATGATAAGATTGTTAATTATTATTTTGAGTTGAAAAAATAAGGTGAAGGAGGGAGAAAAAGTATATAAGAATTAAAAACTTAACGGAAAGAACTAATGTTATAATTGTAAACCTGTTTCAGGACAAGACCAATTAAAAATCTTCGTGTTCTTCGTGAGCTTCGTGGTAACTTAGAAAGTCAGCATTAGGAACATGTTAAGGTTTTTATTCGGAAATTAGATGTTTTCTGTTGTATGTGATGGGGAATATAGTCAATCGGGTAAATGAACAAAAGTATCGGGGGAAAACATAAAATAAAAGTGACAAAGCGATCGGCTGTCAGAGATCTGCGGTTAGTATAAAATAAAGAAAATTTGGAGAAATATATGTCAGTAAATTTTCGTAAAGGGTTGAAAGTTGTTCCCAAAGAAAGAATCAATCAGGAACAGATACAGTTGATACATAATGCTTCACTTTCTATTCTAAATGATCCGGGTATAATTTGTTTTAATGAACATGCTGCAGATATACTGGATAAAGCTGGATGTAAAGTGAAATCTGAGGAGGATCAGAAGGGCTGCTGGCGTATCCGTTTTCCCGGCTCTGTAGTTGCTAAAGCTCTGGAGAGTGTTCCCGGTCAGGTTATTTTAGGGGCAAGAGATCGGAATAAAAGACTTTTTCTTGATGCTGAACAGCCGGAAACTTATTTCGGAACCGGATCGGAAACAAATATTTTTCTTCGTACGGAGCTGGAAGATTTTGTCCAAAAGGGCAATCCTTCTGTGACCAGGAAAATTCCGGTTTATAAAAAAGAGAGAGGCAATATAAAATATCTTTGCGGATCAGCTAAATTGTGTAATAAATTATCCAATGTGGATTTTTTTATTCGAAATGTTAATATTCAGGATAGCGAAATCACCCCGGAAAACAAGGATGTTAATATATTTTTTGCTTCTCTAAAATTTATGACCAAACATGTACAGGCCGGTCTGGTTAATTTAGAAAAATTACAGGATGTGATTTCTTTGGCCGAAATTGTTGCAGGAGGAAAAAAGGAATTCAAAGAAAATCCGGTTATTTCATTTATTACCTGTTTGATTAAAAGTCCCCTGCAGATGGTGGAAGATACCACAGAAAAGCTGATACATATTTCCAAGACCGGGATTCCGGTTGTCATTTCCAGCTCCCCCCAGGGTGGCTCAACCGCACCTATACAGGAAGAAGGCATGGTTGCTTTGATTAATGCCGAGATCCTGGCTGGTATCACCTTAGCCCAGATTGTCAATCCCGGTACTCCCGTACTGTATGGTGCAGTGCCGGTAAGAGCCAGATTAGATACCTTACATGATCTTTATGGTGCACCGGAGTTTATTCACTACAATACAGACTGTATTCAAATGGCAAGACATTATGGCATCCCCTGTTATTCCACCGCCGGTGTAGGAGATGCAAAAGTACCAGGCTTACAGGCAACTCTGGAAAAAGTGTTTTCACATCTGGAGATTGCACAAGCAGGAGCGCAATATATCCATTATGCTATTGGTCTATTAGAAAAAACCAATAGATTCTCTCCTCTTCAGGCTGTTTTGGATGATGCTCAGATCGGCATTGTAAAAGAAATACTGAGAAAACCTAAATTTGGTAAAGAGGAGACCGAATCAGCAGTAGCACAGGTCAGAAAAGTAATGAAATCTTCTACCCGTTTATTTGCCCGGCATATCAGAAAAGCAGTAAGAGAAGGACTGGTGAGTAATCCCTATCCTTTTGAGACCGGTGAGGAAGAAGACCGTGTTTTGATTAACGCTTATCATAAACTCAAATCAATACTAGATGATGAAGATGAACGGCTGGAGAGTGAGGTGATAGAAAAAATTTATGATCAAATTACAGGTTTATTGCCGGATACAAGGTTTGAACCTAAGGATAATGAATAATGATGCAAGATACAAAATACAAAATGCAAGATACAAAATAAAACAAGCCAGCAGTTGATGAGGTTAAAAAGGTAGTTTTTACAATAAATAAGGAGATAATTATGAGTGATATTTTAGAAGAAATAAGAAAGAATGTTATTTCAGGGCGTATTGACAAGGAGGATGAAGGATTTGAGGGAGATATGGTTGGACGTCCTGGAGTAATTGAACTTGTTAATCAGGCAGTGGATGAAAAGATAGATCCAACAGATATATTAACTAAAGCTCTTAATCCAGGAATGGAAGAAGTTGGTAAGAAGTATGAAAGCGGGGAATATCTGATACCTGATATGCTGGCTGCAGCCGAATGTGTAGGAGAGGCTATGAATATACTTGAACCCTTGCTGGTACATGAAAATATTAAAAGCCGGGGGAAATTCGTCATTGCTACAGTAGAAGGAGATCTACACGATATAGGGAAAAATATTGTGGCAACTATGTTAAAAGGTTCCGGTTTTGAAGTAAATGATATCGGTACCGGTATATCAGCAGATAAAATCGTAGAAGCAGTCAAACAGAGTAATGCAAAATTTTTAGGTCTTTCTGCCCTTCTTACCACAACCATGGGACATATGCAGGAAGTTATAGAAATGCTTGAAAAAGAAGGCATCAAAGATAAAATTAAAATTTTAGTTGGAGGTGCTCCGGTTTCAGAGGAATTTGCTAAAAAAATTGGAGCAGATTATTATTGTGAAGATGCTTTTGCTGCTCTGGATAAACTAAAGGCTGTTTGATGAGAAAAAAAGATCCATATTCCCAGGCAGTTAGTAGCGGAATGTACAGAAGACAAAAAGGGATCCGGGGAAAATATGACAATGTTCGTATTTTTTGGGAAGATGAGATTACCCGTATTTTTTTACGCCCCTTTGTTGAAAGACGATTTAAAGAACAGCAAAAAAAAGGGAAAAAATTCAGAATTCTGGATCTGGGATGTGGTAGTGGTGATGGATATGAAATGTTCAGAGATCTGAATAAAAGCAAGCCCGGGCTGAGCAAAACCAAAACAAAGTTATTGAATAATAGTTCACTTGAACTCTACAAAGGGATTGAGAATAATAAAGATTTACTGGCTCAGAATTCGGAACGATGGGGGAATAAATCAAAAATGATCTGTTCCTGGGGAGATTTTTCTCAAGGGTTACCTGTAGAAAAGGATGAGAGGCCTTATGATGTCTATTTTACTTCATATGGTGTAATGTCCCATATCAATGAAGAAGAAACAGTGCGGCTTTTTTCGGATATTGCCAGGCATGCAGATAACAGTTCTGTAGTTATAGGGGACTGGCTGGGTAGATATTCCTATGAATGGCAGGAGTTGTGGACAGATGAGATAACATCGGAACAGTGGATGGATTATTATATTTCTTATATTTATCCTTCTGAAATAAGAAAGGGGTTAGAATTAACTCCTTTGAAACTACGTCTTATGAGCAGGGAAGAGATCACTAAAATATTAGATAAAGTGGAGGAAAATACCGGAATAAGCTGGAGAGTAGAGGAAATATTTGATCGTTCGTTGTTTGCGGGAAGACACATGGATACAAATGATTATAATAAATACTTGCATCCTTTGAGAAATCAGATAAATTTACTTTTTGAAAGAGGCAGACGTACTGATTTGAAAAAGTTAAAGGTAAATTATCATTCTCATGCAACCATGCAGTCACAGAATAATTTTTTTGCACAGTTCTCTTTTGCATGGAATACAATTATTGAGTATACTGCCCAGCTATTAAAGAACAAAGGCGGGGAAAAGATATCTTCATTTTCAGAGGGAAATGAAAAATATCCGGGGATTGTGCTGTCTGCATTAGAAAAGATATATTGTATTGTTAAAGATATTGGGTGTTTTCAAATGGATGATGTGAGAGCAGATGTAATAGAACCTCAGTTAGGTTATTGCCTCAGAAATTTGGAAATGAAGTTTCAAAAGGGAAGGGGAAATGGTCATGGGCTGGTAGGAATATTTACTATTAAAAAATAGCAGACAATGATAAAATTTAATAATGTATCAAAAAAGTTCGGTAAAAATGTTGAAGCGGTAAAGGATCTGTCCTTAGAAATCCAGGAAAATGAATTGCTGGTGTTTTTAGGCACAAGCGGAAGCGGCAAGACCACCTGTATTAAAATGGTTAACCGGCTGGAAGAGGTGAGTGGAGGCAACATTTTTGTAGAGGGTAAGGACATTCAGAATTATGATCCCATTCAACTGCGGCGCAGGATAGGATATGCAGTTCAGCATATTGGTTTATTCCCCCATTTGACTGTAGGGGAAAACATTGCTACTGTCCCCCGTTTGCTTAGCTGGGATAAAGATAAAATAGATAAGAGAAACACTGAAATGCTCCAGCTGGTAGAACTGGAACCTGGTCAGTTTATTGATCGTTATCCCTATCAGCTCAGCGGAGGCCAGAAGCAACGCATTGGAGTAGCCAGGGCATTGGCTGCTGATCCTGATATTTTGCTCATGGATGAACCTTTCGGAGCAATCGATCCTATCACCAGATTTACTCTTCAGGATGGATTTTTACAGATACAGAGAAAACTAAAAAAAACAACTCTTTTTGTTACTCATGATATGTTTGAAGCCATAAAACTTGGAGACCGCATTGCTTTAATGGATAAAGGTAAGTTACAGCAACTGGATAAACCTGACATCTTAATCGACAATCCTGCTAATAAATTTGTGGAAGATTTTCTGGGATCACATCGATTCCAATTAGCTCTTCTTACTAAAAAAATCAGAGACTTAAAAGATATAAAAAGTATGACAAAAAAGAAACCTGAAGAAGATATCCAATCCGAGGTCAATCTTAAACTTACTGATTCACTGTTAGAAGCTATTAATCTTTTTAAAATCAGTCAGGTTCACAAGATAGGAATTTATGATGGAGAAACATTGGTGGGGGTAATGAAAAAAGAGACAATGGTATCTTCTATTTCCCAGTTTCTGGGTAAATGGATAGGGAGTCAATAATTATGATAAAACAGTTCTTTATGAAATTAGGAAATGATATTGCTATTCATGCTTTTCAGCATCTTTACCTTACTTTTATCAGTATTATTATTGCAGTCTTTATTGCTGTACCTCTGGGAATATATCTGACAAAAACAAAAAAAGATAAACTGGTTACTGTGATAATGAATATTGCCGGTATTATTCAAACCATTCCAACTTTAGCTCTATTAGCTTTAACAGTAACAGTTTTTATCCTGATTAATCAAATAATTAGCGGAAGTAACTGGTATCGTACCGGAGGTGCTATCCCCACCATCGGAGTACTGCCTGCAATTACTGCTCTGGTCCTTTATTCTTTACTGCCTATCTTAAGAAATACTTATACGGGAATTAAAGAGGTGGATCCATCCGTATTAGAGGTTGCCCGGGGAATGGGGATGACCCAGAAACAAATTCTTATGACCATTGAACTTCCTTTAGCACTTCCTTTTATTACCGCTGGTATCAGAATATCATCAGTGTGGACAATCGGTATTGCAACACTTTGTGGACTGATAGGTGCGGGAGGACTTGGAGATCTGATTCTTATCGGTTTGAGAAGTAATCAGATTGATTATCTTATTGCCGGAACCCTGCCTGCTGCTTTTCTGGCCCTGATTTTTGACGGATTAATGGGAGGAGTGGAAAAATGGCTTACTCCTTCGGGATTACGAATGATGAAGAAGAAAGGTAGGGGATAAGAATTTATGTATTAAAATGGGTGTGGTGGGCAGTTGTCGATGAATAATGTATAATGGAAAATGTGAGAATGGAGGATGGAGAAGGGAAGAAGCAAGAATCAAGAGTTTAGAACTTGAGAACTTTAGAGCGAGAGAACTTGAGAGAATTTATGTTCAAAAGTCAATTATCAGTGGTCGGAAGTCGAAATGGACCACAGTTCACGGACGGCAGACGGCCAGATATGAGATGATTCTATGACTCAAAGACTAAAGACTAATGAATGGTGTCGTCCTGTAAAAAGTTTACAGTTTTTCAATCTAGTCATCCAAAATGTCATTCTGAGCGAGCAAAGCGAGTGAAGAATCTCATGCCGATATGCCAAAAAGGTTTTATGTACGCTTCTTGACGATAAATGTCTTTTGGATGCAGAAAAATAATGCATTCATTGATCGATAAATTTCTTTTGAAGTTCTCCTCTCAGTGGCAGGAGATCCTTCGTCACTTCGTTCCTCAGGAAGACACAATTGTTAATTTATTTGAGAATATATCACGATTATAAAAAGATATTTTAAATGGATTGATTCATGTCTTTACAAAATAAAGCAATTATTATTTTTATTTCTATTATAAGTATTGTCGTATTTCTTCTTATAGCTTCTCCATATTCAAGAAACGGGGGATTGAGAGCAGCATTTGATGCTGAGTTTCTTTCCCGTCCGGATGGATATACAGGTTTAAAGAAACATTATGGACTTGAGTTTAACCAGCCGCCTTTGCAAATGGATCCTGGACTCATGTACAGAGCCCTGGCCAGCGGAGCAGTGGATGTTATTGATGCCTTTGCTACTGATGGGCGTATTCCTGCCTATGGATTAAAAGTTTTGGAAGATGATAAGGAGTTTTTTCCTCCTTATTATGCTGTTCCTCTGATTAAGGAACAGACCCTAAAAAATTATCCGGATATTAGAGAAGTTTTATCCTTAGTCACAAATCAAATAGATGATTCCACCATGCAGCATCTGAATTTTTTAGCAGATCGGAAAGGACATAAGGCTGAAAATATCGCCAGAAATTTTTTATTAAAAAGAGAACTTATACAACCATTAAATAAAGAACCCAGGTATGAAAATGCTGTGTTTACTGTAGGAGGAAAACATTTTACCGAGCAGGAGATAATCGGACAAATCATTGCTTTACTTCTGGAAAGAAAAATGAATATTAAGGTACGACGCAAACTTAATCTGGGCGGTACCATGATCTGTTTCAATGCCTTGAGATCAGGTGATGTTGATCTCTATGTAGAGTATACCGGGACCGGTCTTCTTAATATTTTAAACAGAGAAAATGTCAGAGATGCTGATAAAACATATTCGATTGTAAAAAAAGTATTCAAAGAAAAATATCATCTTATCTGGCTGGACCCACTTGGATTTAATAATACCTATACCCTGACTATGAGAAAAAATCATGCCCAGGAATTAGGGATTGAAACTATCTCTGATCTCAGTGATTATTTAGTTGAGCAGTGATTATAGAAATTTTATTATTTTTATTATAATCAAATTCATTAAGCTTGACTTTCCATAAAATTTTTTCAATATTACGTTTTATATAAATTCTATAAATAGTAATAGCAAATATAGCTGTGATATTTAAAGGAGTAACAAATGAGTTTTAAAGAAATATTACTGGAAGTTATCTTTAAGAATTCAAATGAAAAGAAAATAATATCATTAGAGTCACTGATTAATACTACAATCGATTTCCTTGAACACTACGGTGAGATAAATATTGTTGGTAAGCAATTCTATTCAATAATTGGTGATGAGGACGGAAAGACAAAATTCACCCAGTTATTGAAAGCAGCAGGGTATGAAAACGATCCCCACGGATTTTTCCGTAATGTAATCCAGCATATTGAAAAAATTAATTGTTATGAAACGTATCCCATCAAAATAAACAAAATAATACTTCCATATCTTTTGGTCTTATCAATTCTTGAAGTTCTCATACCAGGGAATAAATTTATAAAAATTAAAAGTGTCAGACAGCTTATGAAACTGAATAATATTAAAGTTACTCCTGAAAATCAAAAAAAGCTACAGAATGTTATTGATCGGTATCCCGTACGATTATCCCTGCATACTGTCCGTCAGATGAGATTATCCCTGTCAGTGGCGGATCAGTATATGCCCTTTGTAGATGAACTTAACCGGGAGGGTGAAGTTCATACCTGGGTTGGTCAGTTCCATCGTGGTATAGTAGAACAGATGTATCAAAACCGTATAATATTTGTATTAAACATGACCTGCCCAGTTTATTGCCGGTTTTGCTTTAGAAAGCATAAAGAATGCCGGAATCAGAGGTCTCCCAAGCAGGAAAATGTTAAGAATGCCTTGATGTATGTGAGGATTTCTCCCAAGGTAAAAGAAGTAGTATTAACCGGTGGTGATCCATTTATGAACCGGGCCACTCTGAGCTATGCAGTTAATGGTTTACTCAATATTCCGCATATACAGACCCTCCGTATTGCAACAAGATCAATTTCCTACTATCCATATCTCTTTTATGATAAGAATTCCTACTGGTTAAATTATCTTAAAAGAAAACATCTGGAAAGCTTGGAAAAAGGAAAACGGATCGAAGTTGCAACTCATTTTATCCATCCGGACGAAGTATCAATTGAGAGCCTGGATATTATTACTGAATTAACTCAAAGTGGTATAGCGGTTTATGTACAAACACCACTGTTAAAAGATTGTAATGATAAAGGTCCGGAACTGGTCGAACTGTATAATAAATTAAGCGGTGCCGGTGCAGAAATGCATTATGTTTACATACCCTGCAGTCCAATTAAAGGAAACCGTTCCTATGTTACTACTATCTCGTCAGGTATTAAACTGGCGAGTTATCTGCGGGCTCATTTATCGGACAGAGCGGTTCCTCGTACCTGTACTGCCACTCACATTGGCAAGATAGACTGGAATCTGAGCGGCTGGGCTGTGGAAGTAGATAAGGATGATAGTAATTATATATGGATCCGTACACCCTATACCCAGGAATATTTCAGTTCTTTTGCTCCTATCCTGCAATTCAAAAGAAATGCCCGGCTGAATTCAGAGGGCACACTTGATACCAAGTTTAGGGCAGATATTGGTGATAAATCACTTCTGTGGGGATCAAGAGTACATAAAACAACCCATGCTATTTTCCCACCGGAACGGGAGCTGGCTGAAACGAAAACCAATAGATCCTTAGAAGCTCTTCAGCAATTACAGGCAGCAGCTCTTAATGATCAGCGGTTTACTGAGTCTGTAGTTCCGACTAATTCCAAGACACTTTTCAGAACTCATAAAACCCGGGTTGAAATGGACATGGAAATTGATTCTGAAGAATTGGATAAGAATTTGAAGTACATTGGAAGTGATGAAAACATTACTGATATTGTTGTCTCACAAAAGATGGATGTTATCAATTCATTATTTTATTTAAAAAATGTGTTTCAGAAATTAATCCAAATTCCACATATAACCACGGTTCGCTTGCGGAGCCATAGATTTAATTATAAACCTGAACTTTTTACTCATTCCTTGATCAATCAATTAGGCAGACTGAATCATTTATCCATCGCCAATCCCAAAAGACTGGAAATTGAGACCCAGTTTTTACATTCAAGTGAGATTACCTCAAAGCATAAAGAAATTGCCGGTAATTTGCGTAATAAAGGAATTACTGTCTACAATAATACACCCTTATTACCTTTTATTAATGACTCTGGTGATGAGCTAAGTAAGATCTCTTATCAATTGAGAGAGGCCGGAATTGAATTTCATCATCTTTATATCGCCGGATTACCAATTCAATTGTCCTGGAGCCGGGAGTATCCACTTGATATTTCGACGATAATCGATATAGCAACCCAAATGCGTCAATTCGAGAGCGGTAGAGGATTACCGCGTTTTATTATTCGTTCCTTTCTTGGTGAAGTGGATTTTGGTTTAACCTCGGAAGTTATAAAGAGTGATGATGAAGGAAATATTTATATTGAACTTTTACCGTATACGCTGGATTACTACCAGAATATGTATTCAAAATTCATTTGGCCTGAGGATATTCAGATCAGTAAGAATGGTCATCCTATTGTATCAGTGCCAGGTCTAAAACGTACCCGGGAATTTCTCCTTGACTGATAAAATACACACTTACTAGTTTTTAGAACAACTGTATTGACTTTTAAAAGTACTGTTTTAACTTTGTGTGGAGCGTAGCAGTGAAATACTCCTTAATACATTAAAAGATTACTTCACACAAAGACGCTCATACTGGGATTTCAGCATTGATCCTAAAAGTTTTATGAATAAGTTGTAATTATTCATGATTTAGCCTATTCTCACCGATTTCTTTTAACAACCCCCATAATGGAAGAAAGAAAAAGAACAGTAGTTAAAAAGCAGGCTCCTACTCCCAAAAACAGAGCACTGCCCAAGGATCCGTATCCCCGCCAGATAGCAAATACCAGGGATCCGAAAGCAAGCATGGTGGTCAGACTGGTAAGGAGGATAGCTTTACCTGTGCTGGCAAAAACCCTGACGATGTTACTTCTCCCTTCAGCCAGCCATCTGTGAACGATATGTACTCCATCATCAATACCTATCCCGATTATCATTGGAAGGCCCATAACATTGATGACAGTGAACTGTAATCCTGTCAGTTTCATTAATCCCACCATCCAGAGAGTTCCTGATAGAAGAGGGATCATTGCCATGAATGCATATTTAGGATTGCGGAAATCCAGCCAGAGCAGAGCAAACACTATAATAAGGGTGAGTATCAAAGCATTACGGCCGTCTTTCCCGATTATATCAAAAAGTGAATACATCACCGGAGGCAGTCCAGTCACCCTGTTACTGATTTTTTCCATATCGTTAACAAAATTATCAAGTAATTCAATATTTTTCCACATATTAATGGAAGGATAAACAGTAACCAGAAATTTGGTTCTGTTGCGGTTAGCATATCTGTCTACAATAGAGACGGGAAGATCTTGGAGAGTCCATTTTTTATTGTTACACATACGGAGAACAGTATTTTTAAAACAGGGAGCAAAATAATTCTGATATTCAGTAAGAGATTTAGCAGCAATATTTTTATTTTTATTTACTATAGCAATAAGATTTTCTATTATATTTCTCGGATCTTCTTGAGTGGGATCACCCACAATATTCTTGCATTTATTGTCAACCTTATCCTGACCGCCAAGAAAGGCCATATCCTGCATTTCCATTACATTCCAGCTTAGACGCTGTAATTCCTGAGTTAAAAAGTCTAAATCAGTAATAGTTATGTTTTTCTTTATAGAAGATATTTTCATTTTGTCTGATATTTCCTTCACATAAGGCCAGCGTTTCAGCATCTCTTCCTCAGAAGGAAGATAGAGGGAAATGTCTTCCACCATTGCTACCTGGGGAATATCTTTATACTCATCTGCGAGGTTTCGTGACTGATCCGGAGAATCAGCTGTGATAAGAGCATAATCCATAGCAAGATCGAACTTTTTCATTATGGTGTCTTGAAGCGTAATGGAAGGAATTCCCTTGGGTTCCATATTAAGATAGTTATGATCAAAAGTTATTTTTGAAGCCATAAATATCATAAACAAGGTGATAAAAACTGAGGCTGTACAGGTCCAGACATAATGTCTGGAGAGAAATTTACCTGTAGCCCCCAGGAATCTGAATGATATATCTTTAATTTTTTTTTGTTCCTGTCCCTGTTTTTTATCTTTTCTTCTTTCTCTGAATACAAAGAAGATAGGCAGAACCAAAAATGTTACTCCCAGGATAGCAATCAGACCGAAACCGGTAACCAAGCCCATTTCTTTCATACCACGGGAACTGCTGATGGTAAGAGAAAGAAATGCACAGGCAGTTGTTAAACCGCCGGTTATAATTCCTTTTCCGCTTTTTAAAAACGTTTCCTGCATCGATTCCAATATGGAATTTCCGGCTGCTCTGGATTCTGTGAAGCCAGAGATAAAATGAATGGAAAAATCAATCCCCAGACCAAGGAGTATTACAGCCATCATCTGGGTCATGATATTTAATTGTCCGACGATCATCACTATTACGCCCATTGCCCAAAGAATCCCGATCAGAAGATTCGCCATAGCAAACAGAGGTGCAACCCACATACGAAATGCTATGATCAGCATGATTAAAACCAGGACTCCTGCAATAACAGTGGTATAGTTAGCACTTTCCATACCGTATACCATCTCATCTCTCATCAGGGGAATAGATCCTGTAAGACCAGCTTTAATCTGGGGAAATTCTTTTAAAGTATTGTCTACAATTTCCTGAGCTTTATCTGTTCCTTTTACTACCATATCAATATTTAGCATTGAAAAATTGGGAATGACATTCAGAATAATTGCCTTTTCATCATAGGATTTAAAATATGGATCACCTATTAAAATATGGTCAACTCCTTTTTGTATCATTTCCGGATCCGGATTTCCTGAGGATAGAGTGTGATTAATATTTACGATCAGCTTTTGAATTCCGTCCAGAAACATGACTGCATTGTCTTCTTTTTCCCGGGTGGATATTGATTCCTCTTTGCCTACATATTCTTGTTCCAGAGAATTATTGAGATTTTTTATGAAAGGGCTCAGGTTGGGATTGATAAAGATGGTTTTAATATTTTTAAAGTCATCCTCTTCGATCAGCATAAGTGCATGATCTCTCAGGAATTTTTTTTCTCTTTTATAGTCTACCCGCTGAAATAACTTTACTCTTTCGGCACTGTTATCAGGTATATCCGTTGCCTCAAGGAGGCGGGGGGCAAGGGTATCTGCAAATTTTTTAATACTATTTTCTTCGCCCCGGACTAATACCACGATACTGGAAGCTGAATTAAAATCCTTTAGTATCTTATCGTACTCCAAGGTCCGCGGATCATCTGATGGGAGAAGGTCAGACCATCTCATGGTTACAGAAAGCTGGCTGGCAAATACTGCAAATATGAGAGTAATAATTATTGCTACTGTTGTCATCTTCCAGGGATGAAGAGCATGTATTTCGGCTAATTTTTTAAGTAATTTATCACGCATAATACCAAATCTTTCTTTTTATTTATAGCTGTTTTATACTAAGCATAATTTATTATTATAGTATGACAAACTACTTAGTCCTAATTCTTTACATTACTGGATTTTTAAACTCTCAATTACCATATTCCCTAATGATTTAATTCCGTCTTTTAGGTCAAATACATTTTTATCCACAACCCACTGGATCATGAGACCATCCAGGGCACCGATAATTAGGGAGGAGGTTATGTGAGTATCTACTTTTTTGAATTTGTTTTGAATTATACAATCATCCAAAAGATTCTGTATCATCAACCGGTACTCCTCATACATCGTTCTTAAATCAATACCCGTCTCTTTACCCTTGTTTTTTATTCCTTCAGCCCAGAAATTCAGTATTACTTCCATAAAATCACTTAAAGGTGAATCAAAAAATTCGATCCAGGCATTAAAAAAAGTTTTTATTTTTTCCAGGGGATCCAGGATATTATAAATTTTTTTAGCAATTGTATTGTTAATCTCATCCATGAAAAAATAAAAGGCATTTTGGAACAGTTCATCTTTGCTTTTAAAATATTCATAAACTGTTCCTTTGCCTATACTAGCATTTTCAGCTATACTGGAGATTTTAGTTTCTTTAAATCCTTTCCTGGCAAATACTTCTATTGCAGCCTCCAGGATTTGCTGTTTTTTCTTATTTTTGTCAATTATCTTTGACATTGAGAGCTCATTTTTTTGACTGACCAGCCGGTCAAATTAATATAATAAAATTTCCTGGTTTTGTCAAGTTATAAGGTAATTATTAAAATTTTTTTTTAAACGTCTAATTTATAAAACTAAAATTTAAAAAGGAATATTATACTGATTATTGATACGCTACAGGTGAAAATTTAGGAGTGCGATGCAGATAAGGTGCTATATAAAGTTTTTCTTGACAATGGTGTAATTCTTTACTACTTTGTAGTTGTAAATCAGATTTTAAAAATACAGGAACCTTATAAGAGTAATTTCGTATAAAATAATGAGATAAATAAAAATAGGGAGGCCTATTATGAAGTTAAAAAAAATTACATTAATTATTTTATCAGTGATTATTGCGGCCTTCTTCACTGGTTGTTATACCAAGTTGATGGTTACACATTCGGATTATAATTATCGGGATTATACAAATTATGATGATTATAATTACGATGAATATGATGAATATTATGGCGAATATGATTATTATAATGACAGACCTCATACTACCATAAATTTTTACGGTAGTTACTGGCCTGGATATTATGGATTTGATTATTATTATCATTCTGATTACTGGTACCGCTATTCACTCTTGAATTCTTATTCTTTCTTGACTCCTTTTTGGTACAGGAATCCTTTTTATTATGGATATGGATATAGATATAACTGGTATTTTTCACCCTGGTACTATTCATACAGTAATAATCCCTACTGGAATTATTACAGTGGTTATTACGGTGGTTATTATAATGGATATGGATACACTTATTTTGATGAAGAGACACAACAACAACGCTCCTTCCGGGAAAGATCAGGTGCAATTGCACGCAGAGCTGATGGTTCATCATCTGAAAGTGGATCAGCATCCTCGAGGACTTCATCAAGAGTAAGTTTAGCAAGTAGTACCAGATTAGCAAAGTCTTCTAGAAGTTCTGGTATTACATCATCTGAGAGAACAAGCAGCAGAAGAACCTCTGCTTATAGTTCCACCCGGAGAAGAAGTGATAATAATGTTAGTACCAGCAGTAGAAATATAACCAGAAGAAGTAGTAGTTCACGATCAACTCCAAAAACAACCAGTAGAAGCAGTGCCACCCGCAGTTCAAGGACTAGAAGTAGAAGTCCTTCTTACAACAAAACCAGAAGCAGCAGCAGAAGTAGTAGTGTACGGAGTTCCGGTAGCACCAGATCCAGCAGTTCATCACGTTCTTCATCGGTAAGCAGAAGTTCTTCATCGCGAAGTTCTTCTTCAAGTTCCAGATCCAGCAGCAGTAGCAGCAGATCATCCAGCAGCAGAAGTTCAAGTAAAAAGAAATAACCGGTAATCTTTGAAAAATCTAAATAATATTACTGTCTGAGTCTTATTGCACAAAGATAGTGAAATAAATTTTAATATGACACTTATTAAAAAGTGCTGGGTATTTTTTTGCATACTAATAAATAATGTTGTCTTTATTAATAATTGTGTGTTTTTTTAACATACAGAGTTATGAACTATTGGTATAATGTGATTATTATTTGATGAATTAATAATGGAGTATATAAAATGAAGAGATTAATGCTTGTATTATTACTTATAAATGTTGGTTTTGTGTACAGTCAGTATGTACCTGGTACTCCTTTTACTACTGGTTATAATATGGAAGTAGGAGCACGGCCCCTGAGTATGGGAGGAGCTTATACAGCTATGGCTGATGATTACTATGCTTTATATTACAATCCAGCAGGTTTAGGCCAGATTAAAGATTTTACTTTTTCCGGATCATTTTCAAATTTACAAATTACTGATAAATTAACTTTTTATGATTATAATTCTACTACGGATGCAACTTTTTCTAAAATTAATTCCTTTGGAGCTGCTATACCATTGCCTACTACTCAGGGAAGTCTGGTAATAGGAATAGGGTATAACAGAGTAAGAGATTTTGGTAAAGAACTGATAACTGCTCAAGATGTACCGGTAATTTTAACCACTCCGGTGATTATTAATTCAAATGAATATCTGGTAGATTTTGATGTATGGGACAGTGCAGAAGAATATCAGAAAGGTTCTCTGTCTCAGACCTCTGTGGGTGCTTCCATAGAAGTAGCGCCTGACCTTTATGTTGGAGGAGGTGTAAATTTTTGGAGCGGAACCAAAGAGTATACCTGGAATTTTAATGAAATTGGTGGTATTTATGATGTAGATATTGATACTGAAGGAGATGGTGCTTTTGATACAACAACGACCTATATGTTATCCGATTTATCAAAACAGGAACATTATAAGCAAGAATATTCAGGAATAAATTTTTCTCTTGGATTTCTAGCCAGAACCCAGGATAAGAAATTTTCTTTTGGTGGAGTAATAAAATCTCCTGTCAATTTGGAAGCAAAAGAGGATTGGGAAGTAATAATACAGGAAGACGTGTATCCAGGATATCAGCCTGTACCTGATTCAACTTCATCAGGATATGGAAAATTCAAAGTTCAATCCCCCTGGATTTTTAGATGTGGAGCAGCTTATAAATATAATTTTATCCGGATAACCGGAGATATTGAATTTAAAGATTACAGCCAAATTCAATTTACTACTAATCCTCCGGTGGGTAATAAATATGAAGAAAATAAATACCTTAGAAGGAATTTGGAAATAACAATTGATTATGCTGTTGGCGGAGAAATTACTGTACCTGGTCTTGCGGGTGTGGACTTAATTCTCAGAGGCGGATACAGTGTAAAAAATTCTCCTTATAAATATGTACAATCATCCTGGGACAAGAAGACATTAACTTTTGGAGCAGGTGTTGTATTTTCTAATAATTTTTCATTTAATGTCGGTTATGGAAACTCTTCCTGGATATATGAAGGTGATTTGATCGATAAAGAAGATATTGAGTTACAAAAAATTTATGTTGATATTTCCTATTCTATGTAAAAATCGGATAACTATACTTTTTTAATGAAAAAAATATTTGTATTACTACTGATCATTATTGTTTCCGGCCAGCTTGAAGCCCAAGCGGGCAGTCTTTATCTTGATATATTAATCGATACCCCGACTGCTAAAATTTTAGAATCAGGACAGATTCAATCACAGCTGAGAATGTATCATAAGGGCGGGCTGTTATCCTCCCTTTCTGTAGGAATAACTGACAGATTTTTTATCGGTATATCTTATGGTGGTGAAAATATTATTGGTTCCGGTAATGTGCATATGAATCCCTTACCCTGTGTACGAACCGGGTATTTATTATTTAAAGAACAATATCTTTTTCCAGCAATTTTACTTGGATTTAATTCCCAGGGATATGGCGCCTATAATAAAGATCAGAAAAGATATTTGATCAAATCTAAAGGCTTGTATACAGTAGTTAGCAAGAATACTTCTTTTTTTGGTGGTCTGGGAATTCATTTCGGTATTAACTGGAGTCTGGAAAATGGAAACGATAAGTCTCCTAATGTGTTTGCAGGATGTCATAAATGGATAAATTCCGAACTTTTAATTTTAGCAGAATATGATTTGGGTCTGGATGATAATACCAAGCAGGCGCTTGGATCCGGTAAAGGATATCTTAACTGTGGAGTACGATGGAATTTTTCAAATCATATATTTTTTGAATTTGACTGGAAGAATATATTCGAGAACAACGAAGATTTACCAGGTTCTTCTCGAGAAATTAAGATGTTTTATCTGACCCATTTTTAGTTTTCCTTTCACAACTAAATTTTTTAAAAACATATTTTTAATATAACAAGGATTGTTGTAGCAGAACTTTAGAGCTTATAAGCTTTGGTTCATTAGGTTGACTCTAGATATAGGGTTTAGGAGCTTGAGATCGGGAAATAGAGACCAGGATAGACTGCAGACGGCGGACCGTAGACCGTGTAGTGTCTGATGTGAAAAGGTCGTTAGAGTTATTTTTGCAGATTCTGATTATTAATATTGAGGATAATGTATCGAAGTATCGGAGTATCGGAGAAAGTTAGGGTTCAGAAGCCAGGAGATAATAGGCAGAGGTCAGGAGAGAATTTACACGCAAGCTGATTTTCAAAAATAATATCACAATTAAGGCTCCCCTGATAAGGGGAGTAAAAGGGGTTTATAATGCATATTATTTTTGAAAATCAAAAAACTCAGATCCATTTTATTTTCTTTCTTATATTACGCAAGGAGATTGCTTCATCGCTTACTCTCCTCGCAATGACATAAAAAAACTATTATTAAACAATCGTTCTGGACAAAACATTAAGGAATATCCTTCTTACTTCAGAATTAAGAATTCAGAATTAAGAATTCTCAATTCTTAATTCATTATATATTATTCATTATCTCAAGTTCGTCTTGTTCGTTTAGTTCGTTGCTACTAGTGGTCTGCTGTCAATTTCAAGTGACCAACTGACCCCAAAGACTCTAAGACACAAAGACCAAATATAAAGGATAAGATTACAGAGTAAGTAATATTGACTCTTCAGTAAAAAATGTACCTGCAACTGCTGCAGTCATCAAGCAGGCCAGAGTTGCTGCAAGCAGTGCCCGGAGACTTAGATGGGCAAGATCTTTACGTCTTTCCGGAACAAGAGCAGAAATACCTCCTACAAATATGGCAAGAGAAGCAATGTGAGCAAACCCACATAGAGCATAAGTGCAAATTACAGCAGAACGTGGATGGATAAGGGTATTTTCTTTTAATATTATTGCTAAGTGCTGATAAGCCGTTAATTCTGTAACAATTGTTCTTTCTCCGATTATACGAGAAATTTCCACTGCATCTTGCTGGGGAACTCCAATGATCAGGGTAAATGGATAAAAGACAATACCGAGAATACTTTCCAATGACCAGTCAAAATCAATATTAAAAATGGAATTTATCCAGTTACCGATTCCACCGGTACATAAATTAAGAAGCGAAACCAGTCCTAAAAAAGCAAGAAGCAAAGCACTGACTCCCACCACCAGTTTAACTCCTGAGTTTGCACCGTTGATTACTGCCTCGATAACATTGCTTTCTTTTTCATAGGCCGGTTTTATATGCATTCCCAGAGTTTCCGGTTTTTCTGTTTCCGGTAGAATTAGTTTTGACATTATCAGGGCAGCAGGAGCAGAGATCAAGGAGGCAGATATAAGATGACCGGCAATATTGGAAAAAACATCCTTAAGTATAAATACGTAGGAAGCCATAACACTGGAAGCAATAGTTGCCATACCTCCGGTGAGTATGGTGTTTAATTCTGAACGGGTCATATGTGCAAGATGGGGGCGGACAGTCAAAGAAGATTCTATGCCTACAAATATATTTGAGGAGATACAGAGAGATTCAGCACCGCTGATTCGCATTAACTTAGTGAAAACATAGGCAAATCCCCGGATAATTAAGGGCAGAATATTATAATAGTAGAGGATGCCTATCAGAGCTGCAAAAAATATAATGGTGGGAAGGGCCTGAAAGGCAAGAAAAAATCCCAGAGATTGTTCTCCGGCCTCATTAACAGTCCCGGGCGGAAGAGCCAGCCGTCCGAATAAAAATTCAGAACCTGCAGTAGCACTATCCAATATTTTTACAACTATATTATTTATAAAGAGAAAAATTTTTGATCCTACCGGAAGAACAAAAATAAATATTCCAAAGATAAGCTGAAGTGATATACCCCAAATAATAACTTTCCAATTGATTGTTTTTTTATGAGCAGAACATAACCAGGCTATTCCCACCAGCAGGAAAATTCCTCCAAAACTAATTAGATTGTATATGTCCATCATAGTCTCCTTTTAGTGATAATGACATAGATTATTTTTTTTGGATATCTGATTATTAATGCTTAATCTAATTGATAATATGAGTAATGCAACAGATAATGTCAAGATTAAAACTGTTATTTTTAAGAATGTATATCTTTAAAGAATTAATCTTTCTTATCCATTTAAAAAAGAGATTTTTATCTGAAGTATAAAAGCAATGATTATTACTTGACATTATTATAGTTTTATAGTATTTTATCAAGAATTTAAAACTGAGAAAAGATGAATACATTCAGAAAATATAATGTATTATTTATTTCATTAATATTCCTGTTATTTATATGGATTAATTATAATACATTTTATAATGCACACTATCATATTCTTGATGACGGCCGAATAATTTTTCATGCACATCCGTTTCAAAAAAGTACAAATAATCACAAAATACCAAATCACAGTCATACCAGAAATGAATTATTTATACTTGTTCAAATTTATAAACTATTATTTTTCATATTAGTATTCTTATTTCCTTTAGCATTTATAATTAAGTGCAAGAAATATTTTTTTATTTGTAGATCTATTATCCTTGAATCGATAATTTTGAATTTTGTCTCGATCAGGGGTCCCCCGTTTTTAGTTTCCCAATATTAAATTTCAATTATAAAAATTTTTTTGATTTCACCACAAAATAAATGATTGTGGTGATATTGATATTATTTATTATTAATATTTATATATTTAATTTATTTATTTTAACTTACAGATATAAATTACAATGATAATTAGTATACACAGCATAGTAAAGAATAATAATAAATTACAAGGATTAAAAATGAATGATATAAAGAAACAATGCAAATATATAATTTTTACGTTATTTGTTTTCATGGCATTAGGATTACATGCTGAAATCAAAAGTACTGCTATAGAAGGCAAAGTTATTGATACAAAAACAAAAGAAGCTTTAGCCTATGCAAATGTTATGATCGCACATACTACAGTTGGTACAGCTGCAGATGAAAACGGATTTTACCGGATTACTAACGTGCCGGTAGGAGAAATTCATCTTGTGGCAAGTATGATTGGATATGAAAGAGGGAATAAAATTATATCTGTCAAGCATGGACAGACTATTACTGTGAATTTTGAGCTTGAACCAACCATTCTTGAAATGGGTACTGTTGTTGTGACCGGAACTTCAACTCCGCACTTGATAGAAGACATGCCAGTGAGAACCGAAGTCATCCCCAGAAAAATCATTGAACAAAAACAGGCAGTCAATTTAGCTGAAGCTCTTAAATTTCAGACCGGTATCAGAGTTGAGAATAATTGTCAGAACTGCAATTTTTCACAGGTACGCATTCTTGGTTTGCCTGGAAAATATTCTCAAATTCTGATTGACGGAGATCCGGTGGTCAGCAGTCTGGCCGGTGTATACGGGCTTGAACACTTCCCTGAAGAAATGGTTGATCAGATTGAAATTGTCAAGGGCGGTGGTTCTTCACTGTATGGCGGCGGAGCCATCGCCGGTGTGATCAACATGATTACCCGTAAGCCTGTGACCAACCAGGTTCGCATTAAATATCTTGGCCATTCTGTGAATAATACCATGGAACAGTATGTTGGTGCTGTGGCAGAAACAGTAAACAAGACTGGTACCTCAGGTGCCTATGTTTTTGGATCTTTTAGAAAACGCAGTCCATATGATCATAATGGAGACGGCTACAGTGAACTTGGTGAACTAAAAAATGAATCCATCGGCTTTAAATGGTATTATAAACCAATTGATAACGGAGAATTGCTGACATCGTTTCATCGGATACATGAAGAACGGCGAGGCGGCAATAAATTTGACCTTCCGGTTCATGAAGCTGAAATTGCAGAATGGATTGAGCACTGGCGCTCAGGAGGTACTGTTCACTGGACTCACAGGCCAAGTCCTGTTTTCGATTATAAATTATACTATTCATTCTCGGATGAAAATAGAAAATCATATTATGGTGGACTAAGCGGTGATACACCTGAAGATCGACTAAATGCGTTGGCTTTTTATGGAAGAACTGAAAACCCGCTTCATTTAAGCGGATTCCGGGTCAATTACCGGATTGGATGTCAGCTTATCACTGCTGGTTTACAATATTCCAGGGATAAACTTAAGGATCAGACAGCTGCAGAGACTGCCTACTACATTGATGATGTATATACAAATACAGGTATTTTTCTGCAGGATAATTTTCATTTTGGCAAGGAAGAGGAAATTGAGTTTGTAGCTGGAGTACGTTTTGATAATCATTCTGCATTAGCTGGTTGGGTTGCAAGTCCGAGATTGAATGCAAAGTTCGATATCGGAAGCGGATTTAAGCTTCGAGGTGCTTACACCACAGGATTCAAACCACCTCAAATTTATGATGAAGATCTGCATTTATGCGGCATTGAAGGCGATCAGCGAATTATTCGTAATGCAGAGGATCTGAAAGAAGAGAAAAGTTATACTGTCAGTACAGGAATAGAATATCAGGGATATTTGTACAATATCCCAACCATGTTTTCTTTTACGTTTTTCAAGACCAGGATCAATGATTCATTTACAGAACAGTTTATTTCTAAACAAGGGGATACTGAGCATTGGGAACGAGTAAACAGCGATGGATCAGAGGCACAGGGATTAGAACTGGATTTTGGTATCCGTCCTGCTCTTGGGACAGAAATCAGAGGAGGGATTACCTATAAAAGAGGCAGATTTGACAGTCCTCATGAAGATTTTGATACCAGAAAGTTTGTGAGGACACCGGACCTGACCGGAAATATTCGATTCAATGTATCACCCACAGACCGAATTGATATTTTTATAGCAGGGAATTATATAGGCAAAGCTGATGTACCACATGAAGTTGTAGTTAAAGGACAGCAAGAACCTGAATTAAAAATCGAACAAAGTAACTCTTTTTTCCCGGTTGATTGTGGCTTTATCTACAGACTGCCTTTAACTAACGGATTAAAAACCAAGATCAAGTTTGGTGTTAAAAATATTACCAATGCATATCAGGAAGATCTTGATAAAGGGAAGGATCGTGATCCGGCTTATGTGTACGGACCTGCGCGTCCCAGAACTGTTTATTTCGGTCTGGAAACAGCATTTTAATGAATAGAGATAAAAAATGTTAACAGAATGTTTCCATCAATAAAAAAAGCTGTCTGCAACTACTGTGAAAAGCACATAATATTCCAGACAGCTTTTAATCTATATTTTCTCTAATACAAAAATGCAGTGAAACGTAATTATGCATCCTTGTCATTAATTTGAATATTATATTCTATCTCAGCTGTTTTTGACAGCATAGCAGAAACAGAACAATATCTGTCCTGGGACAGATTTATTGCCTTTTCAAGTTTTTCTTTATCAAGTTCCTGACCATAAAATCTGTAATTCAATGTAATTTTTGTGAACACTTTCGGATGTTCATCGGCATTGTCTGCTTCAATATCAATTTTAAAGTCATTTAGGGTAATGCGCATTTTCTTTATAATTGAGAGAACATCCATAGCTGTGCAGCTGCCGAGAGCAAGCAAAACAAGTTCCATAGGTTTGGTTCCACCTTCATTCCCGTGTAATTGCCTGACAGTATCTATGGGAACCCAGTGTCCTGAATCAGCTTTGCCGACCAGAGTGAGCCCTTCTATGGATTTAATGTACGCTTTCATAATATCTCCATTATTTTTCTTTTGTTTTTATATCAAGCAGTTCCTTAATATCATTTTCAAATATTTCTTTAGGTCTGAGACCTATATACTTATTCACAATATTTCCTTCCTGGTCAATTAAAAAAGCAGTAGGTATAGATCGAATCTCCCCAAAGGAATTAATGAGAGAGCGATTTGCTATTGCCACAGGATAATTGATTTCATATTCGTTCGCAAATTCTTTAACCTTTTCTTCTCCCTCCCTGCCGAAAGCAAGACCAATCATGACAAAACCGCTGTCTTTGTACTCTTTATATAACTCTATAAAATCAGGAATACCTCTTCTGCAGGGTGGGCACCAGGTATCCCAGAAATCTATTATAACTACTTTATCTTTATAATCTGAAAGAGTGATCGTTTCACCTTCTATTGTAGTTATTGTAAAATTCGGGGCTTTATTATCCTGATCCTCAGTCTCCTGATTAGTTTGCTGATTGACTGCTGTACTGTTCTTCATTCTTAACCCGGCAAATACAACTATAGAAACAGTCAGAATCAATAGTAAGATTGTTATTTTCTTCATTTTTTCAACTCCTCGTGTTTATGATTATTCATTTAAAAGATACTGCTGGAAACCAAAGCTCCGATTATTGCAAAGTAAACTATACTAAGCCATGATTTACTCATCAGGGGACAGGTTCCTGTCTGGCACCCGATATTTATATACATTAAATATCCAATCAAGGCGCCAACAGCTGCCCCGATAATTGCTGCAATCATTTTTTTTCTTCCTTTTCTTGAAATTTTTTTCATTTGTCACTATCCGGTCAGAGATTACATACTGCTGTCAATTTTCTTTTGGATTTCTTCTTTTGGCAATACACCAACAATTCTTTCTGCAGGTTCTCCGTTTTTAAATATAATCAAGGTTGGAATACCTGTAATGCCGTAATTAGTGGCAATAGCCTGATTCTCATCCGTGTTTAATTTTCCGATTTTTAATTTACTATTATTATCTTTATTAAGTTCCTCAAGAATCGGTGCCATCATCTTACAGGGGCTGCACCAGGGAGCCCAGAAATCAACCAGTACCGGCTTTTCAGAATCGATTACTTCCTGGTTGAAATTTTTTTCGTTTAATGTAATTATATTGTCCATTATTACCTCCGTTTTTAATTTGTTAAGATTAATTCTAAAATATTTAGCACTTTTTCATTAACGATGTGATAACATATTTTTTTACCTTTTCTTTTTGCTTCTACAATTCCCAAATGCCGTAAAACAGACAGGTTTTGAGAAATATTTGGCTGGCTTATGCCCAGTATTTTTTCTATTGAGCTTACACAGGGTTCGCCCTGAGAAATTACATTAAGAATCTGAAGCCTTTTTTTATTTGCTAAAGCCTTCATTATACTGCTTGCTTTTTCATATTGATCTTCTGTCATTTTTTGCCCCTTCAGATTGTGTTTCATAATTTCCCGGTTTATTGTTAGTATTTGAATATGCATTATTTATTTTATTCACATATTCA
>JAWODZ010000103.1:0-4574 GCA_046483025.1 bacterium | reverse complement strand
AATATTGCTGTATTATCACCTATAATCTTCACAACCGACCAGATAGGTCTTACCCAGGTAATGATAGCGATGGCAGTAATAATTGCCCAGCTGGGAAATCTTGGTTTTAATACCGTGACTGCCAGGCTTTTTCCCTTGTTCAGAGCACCGCGTAAGGGCCATAATGGATATCTCTCCCTGGCCTTTCTCGTTACAGGTACAGGATTTGTGATCTGTTTGATTGGTTTAAGCCTTTATATGCCGGCTTTTGTTGAGAACAACAGGGAGAAATCGATGTTGCTATCGCAGTATGCCGGATACCTGCCGGTTCTTGTTGGAATAATTATGCTGTTTACCTTGCTGGATTATTACAGTAAGGTTCTTTTTCATGCTGTGCTTGGTACATTCCTAAGGGAATTTGTAATGAGACTGGTGTTGCTCGGATCAATACTTTCTTTCTATTTTGGCTTTATAGATTTTTCCGATTATGTTTTCCTTTTTATTGTCGCACAGGCAATACCGGTCCTGGGGATTACGATATATCTTTTAATAAAAGGCGAGTTTAAATTTACTGGTTTCAGGGAATTTATAACACCCTCACTGAGAAAACAAATGCTAAGCTTATGTGCTTTTGGGATTATATCAGGTTTAAGCGGGATTGCGATTACAAGCATTGACAAATATATGGTTAACGCATATGTTGGTTTGTCAGGGGCCGGAATCTATTCCATCGCCGTTTATTTTGCATCCCTGATTCTTATTCCGGCACGTTCTCTTCAGAAAATAGCAATCCCGGTTATTTCGGAAGCATGGAAAACAAAAGATTACGAACTTATACAGAATGTTTACTATAAAAGTAGCATAAATCAACTGATAATAGGATTATTGATTTATATTGGCATTATTGCGAATTTAAATAACATATTCAGATTACTACCACCTGAATATGCGGAAGGGAAAATGGTAATTATTTTCTTTGGCCTTGCCAATCTTATCAGAGTTTCTGCCGGAGTTTGCATGACAGTGTTGACTACATCGTCTCGTTATCGATATATGACTTACCTTATGATTAGTCAGATTGTACTGGTTATAAGCAGTAATATAGTCCTGATACCTACAATTGGTATAGGGGGAGCTGCTGTAGCTTTTTTTATTACCACGTTGATATATATATCCATGAATATACTATTGCTGAAAAGATTTTTTGGTTTCTGGCCTTTCAGGAAGAAGCATCTTGTAATAATTGTTTTATCCTTGATGATATGTGTGGCAGGATACATGCTTCCGGAAATGGTTCTCGTGACTGATATAATAATCCGCAGTTTATTTATAATTATTTTATTTGCTGCCTCGCTTTTACTTTTCAATATTTCTGAAGATGTTAATAATTTATACAGTGATTTATTGAAATACTTAAAAAAACAATAACAGAGGCATATCCATTATTTTATTTTGTCTTTTACCGGGCTGGTGATGAAGTACATGAAGGGATAAACAGGATCTAATTCCTTTTTATGCTTCTTTATAAACGGTTTCTGCACTTCATTAATTAATCCTGTTAATTATCTCAGATCCTGTTAAACTATCCGGATTCATATCAGAAATATCTTTCAACAAGTTTTCGTAAAACATACGAATACCGGGATTAAGCGTTTCATCAAAATTGCCATTGTGCCATAGCAATGAGAATATTCCATTAAATTTTTTCACTTCATTTAAAATAACATGTATGGTATCCCTGGCAGATTTAATATCATGCTTCCTATACATAAACAAAGTCACATCCATAGCTGCCAGAGGTATCTCCCAGGTGTCCAGCATACAGTCATTTTTATGATCATATAATTTATATGGCAAACAATAGGAATTTCTGAATCCTTCATGCTCAGCAAAACCAAGTGAAGTATCGTATAATAAGCCCGCTTTATGATAAATAAGAGGTGTGGCGTTTACATCAAACAGTAGCCGATGCTGTCGGTTACCTTTGATGTTCCTGGCATATTTTTTTATTTCGTTGAGATTATCTAAAAATATACTCTGTTGCCTTGCTGATCGCACTGTACCATGAAGTCCAATTTCACAATGCTTCTTTTCTATAAGCTGAAATAGCTCTTTCAAACGCTTTTCATTAAATGAGTAGTAGGCATCCTGGTGAAGTAATCCTTTGGGAAGGAAAAAGAACGATGAATGAAAATCAAATTTTTCTTCTAGTGCAAAATGGTATTCAAAATCCCAATGTGGATTACTCCTGTTTAAGATGTTCAGGCAATTAAGAAGAAACTTTGCAGCTAATGCAGTGGTTTTTAATTTGTTAAACGGGGATTCTGCAAGTCCTAAAACCTGTTTTACTTTGAAACCCCATTCATAGAAAGTATATGTGTCAATCCGATCCACATCATGGGAAAGGAAAAAACAAAAATCATTAAAATATTTTCTCTTCTCAGGGGATAAGCCAAAATGCTTTCCGTATGCAGTTAAACCTTCATATATTATTTCAAAATAATAATTCACCAGGGGTTTCCTGGTCATATTAAGTTTATTTTGTATGGATAACTTGTAGGGATACCTCCCCATATTGTCAGTAAAATCCGGGGACAGTTCCTGATATCCTGAAAGCAGGTAAAAAACAGATTTAAATAAATCAACATGAAATATAAGATTTCCCTCTTCAATATGATAGAATCCCTTTCTGTCCAATACTGAAAACAATATTGGAAGGCCATCATTGTAATGGATTTCTTCTTCATTAAGCGACTTATCCGACAACAGAAAATAAATTTTTTTATCTGAAGTCAGATTAGGTACTCCCAAAATAAATTTAAATTTTTCCATCATTTTTTTGGGGATAGAATAATTCATTCTGAGGTGAAAAAGAACATAATCAATCATATTTTCAGAAAGGATTCCTTTCATAATAATTTGACTATTTAATGTTTAAGATGAAACATTCATGCGCTTAGGCAAAACTACCTGAATAATTTTTTCAGTTTAAATAAGATATGGAAAAAACGGTTCGTGTCTTTAGATAAAGAATAGTAAGGAATAAGATCAAAATTATAACCCGATTTATATCTAGATATTGATGGTGTATTTGCCCCCACTAAATCTAAGCATCGTATCTCTTTGCTTTTTAACATTTCTATTACTTTCCATAAGAGGAGTTGATTAAGTCCGGTATCAAATAGAGTATGATCTCCCCCGGCAACCCAATAATATGCCTTATCCTGGTCTTTGAGAATAACCATTGCCGAGACCGGTGTATTTTCCTGCCATATTGAATAAACAAGAATATTGTCCTTAAGGTCATCGGATTTACAGAACCTGATGAACTCATCCTTCATGAACCTGAAGATGTGATTTTGTCGTTTGTGGGATTTACTTATCAGGTTAAAAACCACATTTAAATGATCGTCATCCTTATGATCTTTGATCGAATAATCTAGCTTTTCTGCTTTCTTAATCCTTTTTCTGACATCATGTCTTAGTTTATTGATACTGATTTTATTTAAATCACCTTGATAGGTATACAGAATTTTCAATTTATAATTACGCCAGTTAAATATCCTGAGATCATAGAAGGTGGGAGAAAATTTAACACTTATACTGTCATAATTCTTTTCCATAAAATCCAGTAGCGCTTCCAGTAATTCAAACCTGTAACTCTCCTTTTTTGATGAGAAGCCAGAATCTCTCTCTTTAATTAAGATTCCTGAAAAACTCGTAGCATAGGGTGGTGTAACAACTTTAAAAGTATATAAAACACGTTTCCATGTTAATATTGCACCACCCAATATTTCCCCATCCTTATTGAAGCAAGCAATGATATCAAAATTTGTAAAAGAATCGGAATTCTGGAGAGACTTTATCCAGGTGCTTTTATGAAAGATCGATCCATATTCAGATTTTTCAACGAATTCATCCCAGGTACCAATTTCATGTTCTGATAAATATCTTACCTCAAAATTTTCCATAACAGGCCTCTATTTTAGGATTCATAAATGCGATTCAACTCCGATTGAATTGCTTCTGCGGTAGCAGAATCCGTTTTAATTTTATTCTCAATGTGCAAATCTGCCTTTTCGGCTGAAAACCCCTTCCTAAACCGCGCATTAAGAAATGTTCCCAATTCTTTACGGATAAATTCCATGTCCAGACATTCATAATTTATTTCAAATACATTATCCTTATTAATGTCTTTAAGTTCATCTTGTATCATTTGTTCCAGCTCAAAAATTTGATTTGCTATTTGCTTTTCTGCTGGTAAGCCGAGCACTGACTCATAACCGGGGTAAGGTACAGACCACCATTCTGAATCAATATCCACCAGATTCTTCTTTCTGGCAAGGTATATCGATTGAGCGATAAAGAAAGGATCCCTCCTTATGTATATGTACTTTGCTTCAGGAAAGATCTCTTTCAGAACCTTCATCCTTTGAATAGTATATAAATTTTTTATTACCAGTGGTTTACCTGTTCGGTTCATTATGCTGGAGAATAATAATTTTAGTTGTTTCTTTTTTTTATCAGGAACCATTTCCGGAGTTACTTCTGAAACATTTTTAGGAAACCATTTGTACCATATAAGTCCGGCTTCA
>JAWODZ010000133.1:0-12017 GCA_046483025.1 bacterium | reverse complement strand
AAAACCCTTGACCCAATGCAACATAGATTATTTCGGGGCTCAATACCTTCACTCTCGTTACGGCTGACAAACTGCCCTCCCTAAGGCTTCGCACAATTCGTTACCTCCTTATACGCTTAGTTTAGTTCTGTGCCGGCGGTTAACCGTTACACAAGCTGGATTGTCCAGCTTGTTTATATTAGCTTTGCTTGGCACACTAGTCTTTCCTCTTGCCTCTTACTTCTTTAATCTTCATTTTCCCTATTCCCCCAAATCCAACTCCTCTCTGAGCACCCTGAAAAACTCACTGCGAGCCTTTCGTTCAATCCAGGGCTTGTGACCACAATTTTTTAGCATAATAAAATGAAAATTTTTTAAAACAGAAGATAAGGGCTGCTGAACTCCTTGAGCAGGATGGGAATCATAATCACCATGGATAGCTGTAACCGGACAGGTTATTTTCTTGCCTAACTGTAAAAGTGTACCCGTTCTTCTTAACTGCTCAGCTTCTTTCCATACAGATTGAAAAATATCAAATTGGTATTCAATTACTTCTGACTCCAGACTGATCGGGTCATAGGCATCAGCTTTTGAAAACAGTTTACCAAACCTGGTAAAAGAAAAACTTTTATCCTTGACTTCGGGATCATCCAGCATATCAATAAGAGCTTCCAGTTTTATTCTCTCAACTCTGCTTAAACGACTTATTCTGAGTTGCTGCATTCCTGTAACATACTTATCTTTAAAACTGCCGCTGCTGATAAGGATTAATTTTTTTACCATTTCCGGATACTGAGCTGCGAACATAAAACTGAGCCAGGCTCCCCAAGAAAATCCTGCCAGGGTTATGGGAGGATCCCCATATTCCTCCAGCACTGCTTGTAACTCTTTTATCTGTCCTGAAAGAGTAGCGTGAGTTTGCAATGGTTCCAGGATACCCCCATCAGAAACAAGCTCTCGGGCTATAGGAGCCATTTCACCTGGTGCTCCAGGGCCTCCATGGATAACCGCTACTTTATAGGGTGATTTGCCGTATTTTCTTACATTTTCTATTGTTCTACCCCCCAGAAGCTAACCTTCTTCAAGAAGGTTAGCTTCTTAAAATCTATTTATAAACCAGATGCTGAACCACACTAACTACCGGATTAACCCCTATAGAAACCATCATTCCAATAGTTCCTGATTCTGGAGAAGAATGTCCTGATGTATAAAGGATAAGACAGACAGCAAGACCGCCCAGGGAAGAAGTAATTGCACCAAGTTTAGTTGCTTTCTTCCAGAAAACACCCCAGATAAAAGGTCCCAGAAAAACTGATCCTATAGCTCCCCAGGATATGCCCAGAATTGTTACAATACTTGATGGCTTGAAAAATGCCAGGATTACTGAAAGAACTATAAAAAAAGCAGAACAAATACGCATCAGGAGAGTTAAATTTCTATCCGATACCTCGGGATTAATAAATCCTGCATACAAATCTTTAGCCACAGCAGAGCTTGAAACCAGCACCAGAGCAGCAAGGGTAGACATTGAAGCTGCCAGGACCAGCAGCAGAATTAAAATTGATAACGATCCCGGAATAACCCGTACTAAAAACTCAGGCATAATAGCATCAAAGATAGGTTTCCCCTGATAAAAAGCATCCGGAGAGGTCTCTGGAGAAAGAAATATTCTGGCTGTAGAACCGGTAAAATAAGCTACTCCCACTACCAATACGGCAAATACAGTCGAACCCGTCATTCCGATTCGAATGGCTCTTTTATCCTTAATAGCATAAAACTTCTGCACCAGCTGAGGCATACCAAAAGGAGCAACACTGGTCAAAAATACCAGGCAGAAAAGAGGCCAGAACCCTGGAGGCCCTATCCATTCTGTCAGTTCAGGTTTAATGGCATAAAGCTGTTGAGTGATATTAGTCATGCCCCCTCCGGCTTGAAGGGTACTGAAAAAAAGTATGATAACTCCTGCACACATGATAATACCAAAAATTACATCTATCATGGTCATAGATTTGTACCCACCCATCACCAGATACACAGCAGTGAAAAGCCCCATAAATCCAAGGGCTAAACTATAATCAACGCCAAAGTTTGATCTGAAAAGATATGACAACCCCATAAATACTGCTGCAGTATAGGGAACTAAAAAAACAAAAATTGATACAGAAGAAAAAAACTTAAGAAAGGGACTCCGGTACCGCTTATCAAAAAACTCGGCCATGGTCTGAACCTCAAGTTTAGAAGTTATTTCTTTAACCTTTGGTCCTAAAAAATACCAGACTCCGACTACCCCGACTAATACATTTCCCGCAGCAACCCAAAGACCGGAATACCCAAAGCTCCAGCCAATTTTACCGGCAAATCCGATAAACAGTACAGCAGAAAAGTAAGCAGTCCCGTAGGTAAAAGCAGTCATCCAGGGACCTACTTTACCACCTGCAAGAAAAAATTCATTAAAGGTTTTAGTTTTTCTGAGTCCTAAAACTCCCATCCAAATAATCATAACTGCATACAGTGCAATTACAATTGCTTTTACCAGCATGTCTCCTCCTATTAGACTTATAAAATATCAAACATTTTAGATTTAGTATTCATTATGGCTTCTCACCTATTTTTTAAATTTTTTCCGTTGTCGATATCAGTATCGGAATGGATATTGATACTGAATTCTGACTTTCTTGTATAAGAATTCCTAGGGTAGCAGATCACACTAAAAACTATACATCAATTCAAATCTGAACCAATTATATGGATCATCTTCAGAGCTGTAAAAATCACCAGGATTAAAAGTTTCAAAAACCACATGACCTTTAAAATATTTATTTATTTGAAAAGTTGATCGAGCAATAACCAAATCCCCTCGAAAATTTCCCCGTCCGTACTTTCGGGATGATATAAATGCAAAATCGTGGAATGATTTTAAATAATGATAGGTTAATTTTAATCCCAGTTTATCAGTAAACTTAAAGACTAGAGAACCATTCAAAGAGGAAAGATTGCTCCAATACGCCACTTTCCCTCCTGTTTCAGGTATCAGAGTATAAATGTAGGATTCACTCCATTTGGGCCAGCGGCTAAATAAGGGATCCCATCCTTCCATAGTAGATGTTCCCGGATCATCCCCGGAAAGTGCAATAGCACCTAAGGTGAATTTTTCCAGGCAGGGGATTATTTCCCTTATACTGTAATCTAAATGAGTATACCCTCCCCAGGCAGAAATAGCATTATCTCCCTGTTCACCATTCTGAAAAGCACCTTCTGCATAAAGAAGAATATTTCTGCTCACCGGAACTCTGAAACGTGCCCCGAATGTTTTAATCTGAGATGAGATGTGAGTCTCTTTAGTTTTTAATTTATTTTTTAAAATTACATAGCCTTCCCAGTTTACATTAAACTCTTTTCCCTGATAATACACCCCTATTCCTTCTTCCGGCTGTTCTATCATCAATTGATCTGAGAATTCAATATGGGAAGCCAATCATCGATGACCGGCTGTTTAACATAAAACATGGTTACAGTATGTCCTGCAGTCAAAGTACCATCCATTCTGAGGCCATTAAAGTATATGGATCGGGAACCGTCAAGGGGATTGGGATCCATAACCACAAACCCTTCTCCTAAAATAATATTCTGTCGTCCTGCTGTAATTGTTACCGGCAGAATTTCTGACAGGTTTAATTGCAAGTAGATATTATCCGGAAAAATTTCATGAATAGTAAAATCCTTCTCAGGTTGAAAATAGTATCTGAATTCATTAGTAAATTTTATATAGCATCTTACACTGCTCAGAGGCTTCCAGTCCAGCCAGAAACTGGTTCTATGCCTGGTAAAAGTATTGGCCGTTTCTCTGGCATTATCCAGAAATATAGCATTATCCCAGGAAACCAGTCTGAAACGTTCTGATAACCCCCAATTAAATTTTTTTTCTTTGTTACCAGTTGTATTAGCAATGATAAGTGAATTAAAAAATAATAACCAAAATACAATTAATTGCATACCCCTTTTCATCTCATTACCTCATTTTGTTAAAAAATTTAATAAAACCAGTTTGGCTCCACTGAAAACCGGATTTTAACCATAGGATGCTTTATTAAAATCTGAAGTTACCTATAATATAAACCACAACCAAAATAAAATATATTTTTTAATTTTACTCTTCTTTTTCCATTTTTGATAGCCTCAGAAGCTAACCTTCTTGGAGAAGGTTAGCTTCTGAAAAAATATCTTCTTATTTATTTCAGGACTTCCTTGTAAATTTACTCAATAAAAACTCTTTATGTTTAACCAAAAGAGAAATAATCAGAAGTAACCAGACTGCATATACAGAAATATATGAAATTATTTTGGCACTTCTGTAACTCCGGGGATAAAAATCAAAAGTAATTTTATGTTCTCCCGAAGGAACAGTAACTCCACGCAACATATGATTTACCTGATAGATATGAACCTTTTCCCCATCAATTGTAGCAGTCCACCCCTTAGGATAATACGCATCAGCTAATACCATAAAAGCCCTGTTATCAGCTTCAGCCTTTAATTCCACTCTGTTGGGAGTGTATTTGGTAATGAAGGCCTTGGCGGTACTATCATACCCTGTTTGGACTTCCAGATTCTCAGACGTAAGAGCCATACGGGAAGGATTGAAAACATCATTATTCATAAATCTAACCACTTCTTCCTCATTGCGAAACTGTTTGATTTCTCTTACAAAATAAGCCCTTGGTAAGGAACTATTATTTTTATACAATACTTGCTCCCTATCCTTATCCTCTGCAATAAAACTGAGATGGGGAGCACTGAATTTTCCCGGAGAAATTATATAGACGGAATTTAACATATTGACAACATTCCAGTTAATAGCTCTTTTAGCTTTTCTGGCAAGAAAAAGATTATTATCTACAATATCCTGAAACAGTTGAGGCTTTATGGCTGAATAACCACTGACAAGCTGATGTCTGTAAGCCAGATCATTACTTTGAAATAATCTACCCAATCCAAGAACACGATATTGGCCAGTCTCTTTTTCCATTATTCTGTCAAATTTTGTTTTGGAAAAATATTGTCTCTCCATATAATCTATATTCCTCAATTGAGCATCACCCAAGAACCTGTAAGAGGTGGTTATTAAATCATAACTGACAAGCAGAATAAAAACAGAAATGATAAAAACTTTATCGACCTTCCTTTTATAATATAACCAAATACTGCCAATAAAAATTCCGGCCAGAATAAACATTCTGAAAGCATCATGAGTAAGATATTCTTTTCTAATATTTTTAAGTATTTCAATAACCTGAGGACGAGAAGCATATTGGGCATCGCTTGCAGCAGAAAAAGAAAGAATATCCGGGAAGACAGCAAATAACAAACCCAGTCCAGCAAAAACTGAACTGATAACCGCAGCCGTCTTGAATTTATTCTTATTGAAATTATCTGTGAATCCTTTTAAGCCATACATAGCAAGTACTATCAAAATAAAATCTATTAAAATAAGAATCATCATCGGTACTCGAAATTTATCGAAATATGGAAAATGATAAAAAAACAGTTTATATAAAGGAGAAAAATGTTTACCAAGTGACAATAAAAACGAAAACAAAAGAAGCACAGACAGTGCTATAACAAATCCATTTTTCCTGTACCACACTATACCTGTTAATGCCAGTATTACAATTATAATTCCAAAATATTCACTTGATTGAGTAAACTGCATATCCCCCCAGTAGGTTGGTAATGATCTTCCATAATAACGGGAATACTGCTTACCTTTATATATCTCATGAGAAGTGCCGCCCATGGCCCGGGGGATTAAAGTGCCCAGATACTCTTTTAAAGAATAAGACCATCTGGTAGCGTATTCAAAACTCACACCACCGGACTTTATCTTGTCTGTAACAGCTGACTCCCGAACCTCTTCGCTCAATTTAATTGCATTTCCGCCTCTGGTGGAATGAGGAGTATAATCTTTTGCCACAAATAAGGGCAGGGCAGACATCAGAACCGCAATTATCAAAGCCGGAATAAACATTGCAAATGATGTTAATAAATTTCTGTATTGTTTTTCCCTCACCCATACTGTAATTTTATATATACCTGCTGTCATAATAAGAAGTAAAGTATAAAAAATTATTTGATAGTGCTTGGTTTTAAATAGCAGTGACAGCAAAAGCGCAAAAAAAGCAATAGAAGGTATGCTTCTTTTTTGAGTAAAATTTAAAAACGAAAACAACAAAATCGGCATCACCATTACTGCTCTTATCTTAGTGTTGTGGCCAACCAGTATTAATCCCTGAAGATGAGGAAAAAAGAGGAAAGCAATAGCCCCGATTAAAGAAAAATACCAGGGAAATTTTAAAAAATTCAATAAAAGAAAAATCCCGATTGCCCCCAATAAAAACCAGAATATCCGCCAATCCATGATGAATTGGTTCAGCTTGGTAATTAATTCATCAATATTAAATGCATTACTATCCTGAGTAAAATATTCGGGAAATCCACAAAAGATATTTGGATTCCAGAGATATTGCTCGCCGGTTTTCTCAGTATATTCTCTAACCTGATGTCTTTTACCCATTCCTGCAATTGTATCCGACCCCACTGGTTCTAGGCCCTGAAATACTATAGGTTGATAAAATATCAGCAAAACAAGAAAAAGGATAACACCAGTAATAAAATATTTCTGTTTCAAAGAAGTATTGTCTAATAAATTAAAATTTTTTTCCTTTTTTTGAGAACCCATTTCTCCTCCCTTATTCTTAGTAAAATATTTTTTATTTTCACTGCCAAAACTTATAGATATCCTTTAAACTCTCTTTTTCTTTTAAGGTGATGAATCTGGCCCCTTCATTGAAATATCCCAGGGTCAAAGGTATCTGTCTGCTCAGATGGCGGTTCCACATACTCAGGGTATATGCCCCGGTATCATGAATAACAATATAGTCTCCTTCCTCAATTTCAGGAAGTTCAATATTTAGGGCAATAATATCACCCTGAAAACATAAAGGACCTGCAATGGTATACATCTCCTTTTTATTTCTTTTCTCATTGCCCAGTTTGTCTCTTACTGAGATTTCATGGTGCCATTGCTGGGGAAAGTAACATCGACGCATTAAAAGATCAGAGCCCACATGAATAACAGCTGTATTCCTATCTTTTGATTTCTTAATATATTCCACCCGGGAAGCGACCCATCCGGTATTGGCATGAATATATCGACCGTATTCTGTAATGAGCTTATACTTGTCAGTAAAAAGATGCGGACATTCTTTTTTTAATTTATTGACAAACGATTTAACTGAAGGAGGTTTTTGATTCTTTTTATAGGAAACAGGTAATCCTCCCCCAATGTCAAAAATTGAAATTCTGTGGTTAACTCTGGAGTTAACATCTTCGATAAAATCATATACTTTCTCGATCCCCTTGATCAGCTGATCAACAGAATATCCCTGGGAACCGATATGCAGGTGAACTCCATTCAACCACTTATATTTAACATAGTACTCCTGGATTAATTCTCTTCTGTCATCCAGCGGCACTCCTAATTTAGAATACTTACCAGCTGTACTGGTTATATGAATATCACCCATGCCTGTCTGGGGGTTGATTCTGAGCCCGGAAGTACTTTTAGTATTTAATCCAGTAATTTCTACATTTATTCTATCCAGTTCATTGAGAGAATCTGCATTGATATGATATCCTTTTTTAAGCACGTATTCGATATCTTTTCGGGTCTTTGCCGGAGAATCAAAAACAATATCTTTAGCTTTATACCCGCTCTTTTCAGCCAGGTAAACTTCGGGAATTGTGGCAGCTTCTGCACCTAAGCTGAATTTTCTAAGTAATCGTAACACTGCCGGAAGAGGATTGGATTTTATGGCCACAGCATGTAGTGTGCTATCAGGAAAAACCGATAACATATTCTCAACTCTCTGCTGTAGATAATCCAGATCATAAAATATTAATGAACTGTTATCATCATTCAACAATTTATTTTTTACTGCGTTAGTTAATACCCGGGTAATTGTTTCCTCGCTTATTCTCTCTTTCATTATTTGCTGGTTGATGATAATTTTCCTTTTACGATAAATTTAAATTAATATCAAATAATACAGAAAAATAATAAAAATTGTCTAAAAAAACAAGGACTGATTTGTGTATGGAAATACAGATATAATAATAAATTTACTCGGATTCTGATAACTGAAAAATTGGATAAATGATTATTCTCTTCCCAAGAAGACCGTCTAAAAAAAATTATTTTTATTCTTTGCAAGGAGCGATGTGAAAAAGCAATCTCCTTATTTTGACCTAAAATTAATGAGATTGCCTTACTCAAGACACTTACTATCACCTATTCAGGGTTTTTTTGATAGTTTCGTGAGGATTTCTCGAACAAACCCGATCTGCTCTTCCATACTCCTGATTCCCTTAAAACTCTCAAGCTGCCAGGTTTCGGTTAAACTCATAGTTTCACCAGGCTCCAGGGTTTGATAGGCTCCATGCAGTTCCAGTTCCAGCAGGGTTTCTTCACCGGTATCATTGATATAGCTGTAGAGCTCCACCTGACCATGATGAGGGTGAATACGATCCTGTTTAATTTTATCGAAACCAATGATGAGCAACTGTTGTTCATCAATCCCTGCCATAAATCCCCGGGATGGATCAAGATGAGTTTCCTGTACCTGTTCTCTCTTTGGTTTGGGAGGCAGAGAGGGAACATAGGTAAAAAAGCCGTCAATAATTGTATAAGGTGTAGCCTGAATGGTTTCATCATCTTTCTTGAGTAAATCTATTACTCCATCTTTTTCTACAGGAACCAGGCAGCGGGCAAAACCATGCAATCGGGTATTCATCCATAGATCCCAGCTCACATTTTCAGTCCGAATATTTTCTGCAGTAGCGGTAAAGGTGACCATGCCCCTGCTATCAATACTAATGTTTTTACATAATCGGACTCCGCTGATAGGGCTTTCTGGCCCTGCCATTGAGATCATTGTATCATTTTGAGCTACCACTTCAAATGCACCGTAAATTAAATACGGATCCGGAGGCCAGACAGCTTTTTGCATTTTTCTTCTCTTGTTCAAATCCTGATGCATCCACCACTCATTCTGCGGACCCACCCAGACCATATGTCCGTTAAAGGCCTTGAATTCACTGAAAGCTGAAACCTCCGGCTTTTGTTTGCTGACCTCCCTGGAAGGAACTTCAGACTTTAAGATATTATTACAGCCCGGTTTTCTTAATAAAACTACTCTTCCCCCAATTTCAGGCAGTACACCAACCTCAATATGAGAATTGCCAATTATAATAACATTATTGGACTGGGCATTTACAGATGCAATCATGACAAAAACTATCAGAAAGAAAGCTTCCAAAATTTTAGACATATTCATACTGCTCCTGATTTAAAAATATGATATATTATTTCTAATTATCATTAATTAAAATTCTTTTCCAAAAATCCTACTCGTCAGGCTGAGCTTGTCGAAGCCTGACTGTAGTACTAAATATGTAATTTTGCTCTACAGTCACTTTCCGACAAAGCCTGTCTTGGGCTTAGTCGAATAACTATAACTGATAACTGTCAGATTAATTGTTCATCGAAAAACCCCAGGTGTCAATTTTTATTGATCCTGGGTGTTTTTATATCAGTTGTTTTTATTAAACTTAGACATCCAGTGTTGTCGAAAGAATTGCCGACAACCTTGATTTTAACCTTTTTCCACAATCTCGTCAGGATCAATTATTAAACAAATGCTCCGCTGCCAGGGCCAGAAACATAAAATGGGTGGCACCTCCTCCCATTACATATTCTGATTGCTGCCAGAGATAGGGCCACACTTTTAATTCCGGCAGATCGGGGCGGACTAAATTGGTTCCGGAACAAACCCCTCCTGGAATAAAAGACCACTCTGCTCTATTGAAACCATAGGCAACCAGTTGAGATTTGGTACCCACATTGGAGGCAAAGGAAGCTGTATTTTCTCCCGGATGAGCACCTAACACAAAATTCAGAGCATTAAGCACAGGTTCTTTGGTAAAAAGCTCAGGCCATCCTTGGTAGAGAAAATAGTGCTGAAAACCAAATCGCTGTATTCCCCATCCTGCTCCCCAGATTTCGGGATGATAGGGGATACCAAAAGGATTCTCCCGGCAAGCTGCATCAATCTGTTTTTTTACCTGTACAATTGCTTGGTTAACAGATGTAATAAATGATTCATCTTCAATCAAAGGCATAACTCTTCCCAAAGTCCACCCTACTCTTTGGATGTTATTCACAATTGCCGGTTCCAAATCAAGCAAAGCTTCGATATATTCCTGTTTGCCGGTAGTTAAAATCAATTCAGCTAAAGCTCTTATTTTAGGACCGGCCACCCATTTTCCTTCCCTGGAATCATAAGTATGCCATACTTCTTCAGCAGTCTGAATACATTCCTGAGATAAACCGTCATTATAATCCTGCAGCACACGGGAAGCAGCGGCCAGGGCACAAACTCCGGACAGTGCTGTAAAAGGATTCTTTTCCATAAATACAAGACGGTCATCCAGATCTTTCACATATTCCTTGTCAGTTTCTCTGTTTTTTTGAGGTGAAAAATGTTTGGAATATTGATTGGATACCTTATCATACCAGAATCCCTCATAGGTGTTTTCAAGTTTACCCTGGAATACCTGGTTGTCAGTCATATCTGCTGCTTCCCCCAATAGAGCATATTGACGTAAAGTGGGACATAAGATACCACGGTAAAACTGTCCGAATTCTCTATATCCCCCCAGAACTGACAATAGGCCATGTTCGATTTGCTGGAGGATGTCAGGTTTTCCATCCGGATGATGGATTTCGACCAATTTTTCTTTCTGACTGATTAAAGTCTGATCATGATTAACATCAAACTCCTCAAAGGCATAGGCTAAGGTTAAGATGGTGCCGAATTGGGATTCAACTCTGATATCGTAGTCTCCGGCATCATGCCAACCCCCCTGATTCAATCCTTCCACATGTTTTAGGGCTGTATAACCGGAGGGAATCTCTCCATGAGTATACACATCAAAATGATTGATGTTTGCCGGTGCCATAAGCGCATCATCCAAATGGCATCGATCATGCCACACCCGATACTTTTCAAAAACCTTCATATGGCACATCTGAATGGGAAGAAAATACTCCAGAGTAGGCTGCCAGACTCCCTGGGTATACACATCATTTCCGATTTTAAACACCTCGGATACTGCATCTCCATAGTGCACTACATACATTCCCGGTTCCCGAATTTGGGTGAAATCTGCCTTGAGATATCGGAATCTTAAAAAGTCTTTACAGGTCATTGGATTTACTGACAAAACCGTGGAAAATCCTTTTTCAGGATGAATTTTTTTGATATGAACTTTTTCCCGGGAAGCATCTCTTTTATCCAATTCAATGACAGCATATTTATTCTGGTTGATATGATACCCTACCTGAGAGGTGTGAACAACAGGCCCGTACATCCAGTCATTAATCACATGAGGTTTAATGATCCATTCGATGGCCTTATGGGTTACATTTTCTGGAATAAGTGACCGGACCACAAACCATCCGTTGTTGTGTTTTACTCGACCATCAATGAGTTGTAGTGTTCCCTGGGGATTTACAATTCTCATTTTAAGATATTCATCCTCCGGTGCTACAATCAGCTCTTTTCCCTCCGCCAGAGGAACCGCCTCATACTCTCCCTCCTCATCTGCTTCAACCGGACTGTGGGGATATACAGGGAATACTCCTGAATGATCATCCATAAAATAGGTTTTGCCGAACAGTAAACCGGGAAAAAGCTCCAGATTAAATCCAACTTTTCCTACCCATGCTTGCGGTAAAGGTGTATCCAAATCAATTACTATTTTAAACCCCTCTTCACAGGCACTCACTTTTAAGGTATAGGTCAATTTCAAATCCGGATAAATGATAGGTTGATCCGCGGTTTTGATTCTGCTGGAATCAGGAAATTGTAGTGTGGCCACAATCATCTTTTGATCATTTAAAATATCCTTTTTTAACAATT
>JAWODZ010000036.1:0-3424 GCA_046483025.1 bacterium | reverse complement strand
GGCTGTCGTATAGATAATAAAAAATGTGCCTTTATTAAAAAATATTGTGAGAAAATATATCAGGCAGATATTGAATTCTGCTTTCAATGCGGAGATTTTCCCTGTATCCATTTAAAAAAGATCGATAATCGATACAGAGAAAAATACCACATGAGTTTAATTGAAAATCTTGAGTTTATCAGAGATTCAGGAGCGGAAAAATTTTTAGAACAACAGCAGGAAAAGTTTCAATGTGCTGAGTGCGGGGAGTTGAAATGTGTTCATACCGGTATCTGTTATCATTGTGAAGAATAATTGCTATTGATTTATCTGAATAAGTCATATGCCACTAAGACTCAAAGACACTAAGTTTTAAAAAATAAAGAGAATAATAAGTGTAATGAAATGTAAAAAAGGCAGAGGAAGAAAAGAGAAACATGCGTTCGATTGCTTTAATAATTTTGTCATTCTTTAAAGTCATTTTATTAAAATTTACCAACAATTGCAAGAAAAGAGAATAAAATACTTGACAATAATGATTTTTTGACAATATATTTAGTATAATATTATTTTAAAGGTTATTAAGGTTTGTTATGCAGAAAAATAAAATTTTGATTATGTCTGCTGTTTTTTTGTTCTCCGTCTTCGGTCATATTTTTAATACAGATTCTACAAATGAATTAGAAAATGATACATTCCGTGCTGTCTCTCTTACCAGAATGCAGCAAAATTTTAAAAATAGTCGGGAAGATGGCAGATATTCTCAAGAGCTTGAACAGTTAGGTGGATTAAAGGAGATTACCGGTATCATGTTTGATGATTCCTATAAAGATATGATCCTTATTGGTATTACTGATGCTTCTTTACCAGTTATTTACACTGAAGATTTTGTGGTAGCTCTAAGAAATGCCTGGATGAAGTATGCAGATCTTAGGGGTAATACATATTATTATTCTAGTCCCGGCTGTTCAATTGATCCTGACCAGCAGATCATTCAGAAGCTCAATATAATTGGAAATAAAGTCTTGTCCAGTACCACTGTGGAACAAACAAAAAAAGAATTACAAGAATGGCACAGCATATGTAGAAAACCACAGGAGATAAGAATTATGGGGATTCCTTTTAACAGTCATTTTGCTGAGGTTATAGTAAAAGCAGATTATGATATGAAAAATATTGTGAATGGGACTGATAGTGTGGGGATTCCCGGATTGTATAGTCTGATGGATATGAAAGAGAATCAGGTACTGGAAAAAATTCAAAATAATGAACCCGTTTCTGTATCTCTGTCTATGAATCGGTTTTGGTTTTATCCCGGGGAAAATATGTATGAGGAAAGTGAAGGAGTGTTGTTAATCAAGCAGTGTCCGGTTCATTTATTAACAGAAAATGAATATCACAGCAGTGGTAATAAAGTAGATCCTTTAGCTAAAAAATTTGCCCATGATCTTACAGACCATTATGAACAATTAGCTGAGAGACGGTCAATATACCGAGAACTTCACAATCTGTTTTGTTTAGTGAGTATTGCCGGGATTTTGGAATATAAAAATACAGGATCAATCGAACAAAGATTGAATTATTTATTAAATGAATTTTCTCTCCCTCAGACTCAGGTCAATCGCTCTTTACCCGGACAAAGTGCTATTCGAGAATTTGAACATAGAGAGGAATTAGCTAATGGATACAGTGTTCTTCATATGTGGTTGCCGAGTTGCGGGGGAGTGGATATTAATATACAAATAGATAAGAATTCTTTTCAGTCTCCTGCAGATAATTCCATATTTCACAAGTTGAGAAATAAGATTCTTAATCAAAAAGATGCTGAAAATTTTTATTGGGATGTTAAAATAAATGAAAAAGAATAGTTTTAATAATCAATAATACATGAAGTTTAATTTTAATGATTATATAATATTTATGGTTATATTTTTTTAATTACCGTTGCTTTTAAATAGTTTTTTTCCATTTTATCTATTTTAACCAAAGCGAATTTATTGATTAATTCATTTTGGAAATCCACTCTTATTGGTATATATTCAGAAGATAATCCCTTGATTTTCCCATTTTTGTTTTGGTTCTCAAATAAAACCTTTACCTTTTTGTCAATCCATTGCGCCCGGAATGTTTTCTTTTTTTCAGCTCCCAGTTTACGTAATTTGCCTGCCCGTTTCATTGAAACAGCCGGATTAATCCTTTCTGACATGGAATATGCTCTGGTTAATTTTCTTAAAGAAAAAGGGAATACGTGAAGGTAGGTAAATGGAATTTTTGAGATTACATTATAGGTATCATTGAATTCAGCATCTGATTCACCGGGAAATCCAGTGATGACATCAGTGCCAAGTCCAATCATGTTAAAATTTGATAATAGTAGATCAATTTTATCAATATACTGTTTAACAGTATAATTACGATTCATTAACCGGAGAATTTCATCACTTCCGCTTTGCAGAGGAATATGGAAATGATTACATATTTTCTCCGAATCAGCTACAATAGACATCAGTCTGTCGGAGATATCAACGGCATCTATAGAGCTTAATCGAATTCGACCAAGGTGAGGGATGGTAATAATCTTTTCCAGTAGTTTAGCCAGACTGTCTTTTTCCTGTCTGTCTTTTCCATATTTTCCAATATGTACACCAGTCAGTACTATTTCTTTGAAACCCTGATCAATTAATCTGGTTATCTGGTTTAATACTTCATCTTCCTTAACACTGCGGGCTCTGCCTCTGGTGTAGGGGACAATACAGTACGAACATTTCTGATTACATCCATCTTGAATTTTTACCAAGGCTCTGGTTCGATGGGGGAAGTATCCTTGTGTACTCAATGCTTGATTAATATTTGTAACAGGATTTACTACAATACAGGGTATATTCATTTTGCCCGGTTTTTTGAAATAATCAAACAGTTTAAATTTGTCCTGTAAACCGAACATATAATCAACACCCTTGATATTAGAGATATCTTCAGAGCACACTTGCGCATAACAGCCTGCCACGATTATAGTAGCGCGGGGATTATGGTGGTGAAATTTCCGAATTGCTTGCCTGCATTTGGCATCACTCCTGTGAGTAACTGTACAAGTGTTAATAAAAATAACATCTGCTTCAGAATAGTTTTTGACTACCTTATATTTTTTTTGACAGAATTTTCTGGCCAGAGAGGCGGTTTCAGCCTGATTTACTTTGCACCCAAAGGTTTGAAAAAAAACAGTATACAAATGTACTCCCATAAAAAATAGCCAGGCATAAAAACCCGGCTATCTAAGTTTATTTTTTTTTGTAGAATTGTGGAATCAAAAATCATTTATTAAGATAATTAGCTTATGAGTTTTTATCCCCTTCTTTTTCCCCCTTTTCTGTTTTATCAGAATTGTTCTTTTTCTCGGATTTCTTTTTCTCTGATTTTTTTTCAGTAACCTTTTTTTCTTTCTTTT
>JAWODZ010000004.1:0-2953 GCA_046483025.1 bacterium | reverse complement strand
CTATTTCCCACTCAACGGTTGTCAAGGAATCCCGTTTGGGTTATTCCATCGGATTGAATTACCCGCCTGACTGGGGTGAACAGACGGTCAGTTTACGGCCTGGTGATAAAACTGTCTTGCAACCGAACATGGCTTTTCACATTATACCGGGTATCTGGTATAAAGAGGTGGGATTTGAAGTTGATGCTTCTGTGCAAATAACTAAAAACGGATATGAATCCCTGTATTATTTTCCAATAGAACTGTTTATCAAGAAATAAGTTTCCTTCTTATATCGAGAAAGGAGGTAATAACTATAGCTATGTTATATCATGCCAGAAGAGGCCAGGCAAGTTATGGCGAAGCCATTGGAATATTATTATTGGATACCTCTTTTGCTCCTTATATACCCGGTGATGTGGCTAATGCCAGTAGTTATTCTTTCCCGGTAAGATATCAGGTGGTGAAGGGACTTACTGTGGAAAGAATATTTAAGAAGGATAGCAGCTTTTTGGATAAATTCCTAACAGCTGGTCAAGAATTGGTGGAAAGCGGTGTTAGGGCAATTACCGGTAATTGCGGTTTTATGGCAATTTATCAAAAAGAGTTAGCTCGGCGATTAACAGTTCCTGTATTTCTATCCAGTCTTCTCCAACTATCTTTTATGACCAGGATGATTGGTAATGGAGAAAAGGTTGGCATTATTACAGCTAATGCGGGCATTCTGGATGATGTCTTGTTACATGAGGTTGGTCTACAAGATACCAATTCTGTTATAATAAAAGGTATGGAAGATAAAGAACATTTCAGGGAAGCAATTATAGAAGAAGTTGGCTGGCTTGATAGCAAAAAGATGGAAAAGGAAGTTGTTTCCGTAGTAGAAAAAATGGTTAAAGAGAATCCTGCGATTAAGATGATTTTATTGGAATGTGCCTGTCTTCCTCCATATGGAGCGGCCGTGCAGAAAGCTGTAAATCTGCCGGTTTTTGATTTTATTACCATGATAAATTATGTTTATTCGGCAGTTGTTAAGAAAGAGTTCCACGGTTTTATGTAAAAAAAGAAGATAATTTTCTAGAAAGGAAAAATATAGTCATTTCAATGAATATCAAAGAGGAGATAAACAATTTAAAAGATGAGTTAATCCAGCTCAGAAGGGATTTTCATAAGCATCCCGAGCTGGGATTCAAGGAATTTAGAACCTCAAAGATTGTTGCTGATTATCTTGAGGAATGCGGATTAAAAGTAACCCGGGGAATTGCGAAGACCGGTGTAATGGGTTTACTGGAAGGAAAAAATACAGGTCCTACCTTACTTCTTCGAGCAGACATGGATGCCCTGCCGATCCAGGAAGAAAATGAAGTTCCCTATAAATCAGTTAACAGCGGCATTATGCATGCCTGTGGACATGATGCTCATACAGCCATACTTTTGATTACGGCCAAAATTCTTTCTTCTTATCGGAATCGGAAGGAAATCAGCGGAAATATTAAATTTATATTTCAACCGAATGAGGAAATTGGTGGGGCAAACTCAATGATAGAGGAGGGAATATTGGAAAATCCTCGAGTAGATGCTGCGATGGCGCTTCATTTGTGGACACCTTTGGAAAGTGGCATCATAGGTGTGAAAACAGGCCCAATTACGGGAGCACTGGATGTATTTCATCTTATCATTAAAGGAGAAGGCGGACATACGGGTTACCCTGAGAAGGCAGTGGATCCGATTATCGCTTCTGCAAATATTATTCAGAGTATTCAAGCCATACAAACAAGGGAAATGAGTGTATTTAAACCAACCATTATCATGTTTACAAAGATTAATAGTGGTACCAAATCAAACATTATACCGGATTCAGTCAGTCTGGAAGGCTCTATAAGATATTTTAATAAACGGGAAAACAAAGACCAGGAGAGTCTAAATAAAAAATTTAAAAGAATTGTAGATGCAACCTGTAAATCTTACAGGGCAAAATATGAATTAAAATTTGTTAATGAAAATAAGTCTGTCGTTAATGATGAAAAGATGACAGAACTAGTCATTTTCAGTGCCAAAGAAATATTAGGTCATCGTGATAAGGTTTTATCCTATCAAACGATTGCCGGTGAGGATTTTTCTGAGTTTGCTGATAGAGTTCCCAGTGCCTTCTATTTTGTTGGTACCGGAAACAGAGAAAAAGAATCTCATTACCCTCATCATAGTGCAAATTTTAATATTGATGAAGACACTATGTTAACCGGCGTAGAAATGCATATTTTCAGCGCACTAAATTTTCCTCGAAAAAATCGGCATTAAGATTTATTGATTGTAAAAATATCTTTTTTATCTTTTCTCAATAAAAAAAGTAAGGTAAAAATCATATAACAAATCATTTGCAATGGATGTGAAAGTCAGCAGTCTGCCAATGATCAATGATATAAACTGCCAAAGTCCGGAAATAAAGCAGTTATTAAAAGAACTATCTGATAGTTATTCGAAAATATTGGGCACTTCGATTGCAAGCCTTAAAGAATAAGTACCAGACTGAAGATAAGAAGTATTATAATGTTGTTTTAAAAGGTGCCTAAATATTGTATGATATTGTCATCAGAGAAAAAAGGAAAAGAGAAAAGAAATAATGTTGCAGGATAATTCCCAAAAAATATTATCTGAAAGAAAGCGGGATTCCAATTTAACCGACTGTATGAGAAACTGAACATTATTTCTTTTGTGCCAATAAATTCATAAATATACCACAAAGGAGGTGATCAATGATTAAATATATTGGAAACTGTAAAAATTAGCGTTTTTGCAGTAATTAGATAATGTTGAAAAAGAAGGAGGGGAAAATGTACGGATTCTTGTCAATTATTCCACCGATTGTTGCAGTAGGGTTAGCGATATGGACAAAACGGGTTATTTTTTCACTGTTTATGAGTATTTGGGTTGGAGGTCTTATTTATACCGGAGGAAGTCCACTTGGTGCTATTGGAGC
>JAWODZ010000245.1:0-3022 GCA_046483025.1 bacterium | reverse complement strand
TTCAAAAATAAAATTATAGTTAAAGAGTATGCTTTAATTTTAAAATAGAACAACAGGCTGATCTAACATTATGTCTACAGAAAAAGGAGAAGATCCGTATCAAAGGATTCTAAATAACATGAAAGAATATCCATGATATTAATTGCCCCCGAATTCCAAGAAACAGTCCCCCGGATGGCAGGGAAAATTGGCTATCCGATTGATTTAATGCAGGTTCGCAGATTCGGTTTTCAGGAAGAAGAATTTTTGCTGGTTGAAGTCATCAAGGAAAAAACTTTGAAAAAGACAAGTACGACAAAAGTTATGGGAGAGTGGGACTGGGATTTTTATGAATCAGAGCATGGTGGAAAGGCTACTAACCAGTTCAAACAAGCTGTTGAAGAAGTTGCAAGAATAGTGGAAAGACACGGATGGAATATTCCTTATAACTTGAATAAATACTATACAGGATTCAAATTGGGCAACCGGGTGGTATTTAATGTTTCTTGGGGTGGAACCTATGCCTGGAAGGTCAAGATGAAAGTGCCTAAAGAGCATGCGCAGGCATCGGATCCCTCCGGCTGGGAATTTCAGCGCTACGATGATAATTACAATGAGGCTGTATTCAGACCATTGGACCCTGATCATTTTGATGTGTCCCAGCTGGAACCCCTTTTGGTAAAAGCCTATAATTACATCGCAGGCACTGACTAATTCGTAGACGAGCAATCATAGGAGAGCGCAATGAAAGAAATCCGTGAATTACTATCGCGAGATCTTTCAGAGAGAATTGAAGAAGTGATCAAAGTGGATCAGCGTGATGAGGCCACTGTCCACAATGAGATCACGGAATACGTTTTTACCGACCGCATAGAGGAACAATATTTAGAATTATTTGATGCCATCTCAGAAGGCCCAGGCAATCCATCCGAAGATGTCGGTGTCTGGGTTTCCGGCTTTTTTGGTTCCGGCAAATCATCCTTTGCTAAAAACTTGGGGTATGTGCTTGAAAATCAGGATATTCTTTCCGAATCAGCGAGCAAGTTATTCATCAAGCAGCTGGAAGAGCAAGATGGTACAGATCCAAAGGTCAAGAAAATCCGGGACCTAATTGAATATATCGATACCCGTCTGGACACGAACGTGATCATGTTTGATGTTCAGGTGGATCGGGCGGTCCGGAGGCATTGTCCCATCACCTGGAATGGGAAACTTTAAGGATGTTGCACGTTGCTCAAGTTGTGTTGAATACTGCCACACTTGGACACTCGCAAAACAAGCTGTCGAAGAGCATGATAAACAAATGGAGGACTAATAAATGATATCAATAACACAAGAGGACAACGACTACCTAACACGAGAAATCATAAACACCACCAACAACAAACGCACCCACTTACCACACGGCTCAGGAATCGACGCCGACTATTCAATCGAAGAAACAGCCAACACCTACATAGTAGAAAACCAATATCATTGTATGAACGAGAACGGCTTTTACGACGGCTGGATTCCTTTCCAACTCATCATCCCAAAGAACGACCCACAATCATTCAAACTACACTTCATCAACCTAAACGGTGCAGGCTGGTATCGAGTCTACAAATACCAACTCCGACTATACCTCGAAGACCTCTACGCAATGACACTATCCGACTTGGAGGAAGACCAATGAAATAAAGGAGAAATACATGAGGTAGATTTAGTATGAATAAAATAAGATTATTTTTTAAGGGTGTAGAAAAAGTAATTTATGATATATTAATCTTTTTTGGATTACTTGGAGGGATTAAATACTTTTTTGAAGATGGTTTTATAATAACTTTCGCAGGTATTTTTCTATCTTTAATTACTATTGGAAAGCTATTAAAAAGATTTGGGTTTAGGGTGTAATAATGGCTGACAATATGCTTCCAATATCTGTATCTAAAGAAAAATTAGATTCTATTGAAGCTATTAAAAAAGCTTGTAAGCAATTTAACATTAGTTTTTCTGCAACAGTTGTAGATTTAGCTATATTAGGCTTTGAAGATGGAAAGTGGGGCATTATGTTAGATAAGAAATACAAAAAAAACATATACTCAACTGCCGATATAGTTCACGATTCAATGCAAGACGAATTAACAGGGGATGAAAAATGGATAAGATTATAAATAATGTTTGCAGTATATGTAAGGTGGTATTTAATAACAAAGAAGAATTAAACGAAACTCAAGATGGCTTAATGTGTACTAGCTGTTTTTTAAAGGAGAGATTAATATGAACGCAGAACTAAAAGATTTTTTCACAGAAGAACAAGAATTTAACGAGCCGAAGAAAAAAGAGTTAAGACAAACTAAAGTATTAGTGGAAGATATACTAAGTAACTCTAATAAGGCTAGAAATAGCGATAAAGTCTTAATTGATGATTATTGCTATGAAATTACTGGGAAACGAATAGATCCTGATATTCTGGCTTTAATTGGCTCATTTGAAAGTATTACTAGATGCAGAAGAAAGTTAAATGAGGAAGGTTTATACTTATCTGATGATAAGATTGCTATGGAAAGAGCAAACAACGAAATGCAAGTAAGGGAATGGAGTAAAGAATGAATATTGAGTTAAATGACGGATATAGGGATATATTAGATTTCCTAAAGATATATTTTCAACAATCAGAAGAGTATGTTGAGAATGGATGGAAAGATGTTTCAGATGAAAATGTCTTGAATGAATTATTACATAGTTTTCTACCTAACATAAAAGGCTTAAATGTTGTATTTAAATGTCCCGAATGTGAAGACTCGGTAAGTCTTTCTTTCAAGAAAGTATTTGAGTGCAGTGATGAATGGGGTTTTATGGCTGGTGCTTATTGCGAAAAACACAAGAACACAGAAATGAAAGTTTATGGGTTTGAGAAAATTAAGAGGTTTATGAAAGATGAATGAAAAAGAATTAATAAAATTAAATCGAAGGATTAATAATTTAGAATCTGAAAATAAAGTTTTAAGTGCTAAAATATTAAGAATTAAAAATGGAATTGATGACTTAGTAAAAATAAAAT
>JAWODZ010000210.1:0-5242 GCA_046483025.1 bacterium | reverse complement strand
TTATAATGTAAATTTACAGGTTACCCTGTGTGAATCACCCAGGCCTCTTTTAATCGGCATGTAACTATAATCAATTCCAATACTATTCCATATAATTCCCATTCCTGCAGTTATTCCTTTAACTTTGTACCCACTTTGATACCCTGCTCTGATAAAAAATATATCATTTAATACCAGTTCACCGCCACTGTGCACATGAACTGTTTGCTTATATGCCACTCCATCCATTAACAGTCTGAACTGTGTTCCTATAAAATTATCAGCATAGCATGCCCCTATTCGCAAACTAGCTGGCAGTTCGATACTCTTTTTATCCAACTTACCGGTTATTCCTAAATTTTGAATCACTGCTCCCAGACATAATTTTTCTTTTACTACTTCATACTGCAGACCCAGATCACAGGCAATTCCAAAAGCGCTTTCAATATAAATTTTCTCAGCTAATCCTTTTAGAGTTATTCCCAGGCTTATATCCTTTTTTACTTTTCTTGAATAAGAGACACCAAAAACCAGTTCATAAAATGAAAATATTGATTCAGGTTCCGGTGAAGGTACTGTTCTCTGTTCAATACCTCCAACCTCTGTAAAAAGCAGATGAAATCCAAATGAATTCTGATCAAACCCTAAAAAGATGCTCTTTACTCCCTGAATCCATCTATGGTGAGTAAATTGAAGGTATTTATCTTTGGTAAAAGAAAGCCCGGCCGGATTCCAATAACTAGTACTTCCGAACTCATTTAAAACTGTTCCAGCCATACCCAGGGCTGCAGTACGACTATCAGAACCTAATTTCAAAGAAAGAAAACCCTGACTGTAACTCTCAGTCATAATTAAAAATATAAAAAATAAAATCAAAAATCTTTTTTTCATTTTATTTCTCCAAGACATAATGACCAGGTAAAAATATTCATGTTATCTGGAGCTGCAGGTTCAGAAACATACCCGTAATTAAAATACATTTTTCTGTTCCAAACACTTAATTCTGTTCCGAATCCAAAAGTTATATGGCCATTTAACAAACCGCTGCGCAGGGTCAGACACTTAACGACCTGCATCTCAAAACCTGCATAAAAAGAAGCAGGAAAAAATTCCGCCTTTTCAATATCAAAGGTTACTGTGATTCTATTGAATAGAGAATCATAAGCAGCTCCTGCCCTGAAAATCACTGGAAATTCATCTATAGTTTGTGTCCCCTTCTCATAGACTTTTTGGGTATCCCAGCTGTACTTAGCTCTGATATCTTTAATTGAAATCCCCAGAGAAAGATTATCCCGAACTTTAACCATCATACCAAAATCAAGGCCAAATCCGGTACTGGAAAGATTTCCTCCTTCTCTGGCAACTCCGGGAAGCCGGTAATATAGCACTTTCCCGCTTACTCCTAAAGACAGGAAAGGAACGGGCATTAAAGCAAAAGAAAAGAAAAAACAATTTTCACTGGTGGAATAATTCTGAGTATGAATCCCATTAAAATCTCTTCCGTCAATATTGGAAACACCTGCAGAGATTACTCCTGCGGAAAAACCGGCTCTGATATTTTCTTCATCCATATTTTCAAAAGATTGGGCATAGAGCAGACAAAAGAAGTTGCGGTCAAGTGACATGGAATTTATAGTGGAAGAAAAATATTTTCCTTTCAGGAATACTAATCCTGCAGGATTGTAATAGGAGGAATATTCATTGCTTAAGGCTACAGATCCGCCTCCCATACCCAAGATTCTTGCTCCCAATCCCATTCTCAAGAACGCCCCGGCATATCCGCCCCTTCCAGCATCCCCGGCCTGACACAATACCATAAAACCCGAAACCAGAATGCAAATAAACAAATACTTTTTATTTAAAACATTTCTCATGTAATATCCAATTTTACATCAACAATAGTTCATTTTCTCCAACATTCCTTTTATCAAACTTCTATTTTTTAAAAAACCGCTGACCAATGACCGTTAACCACTAATAGTACAACATATCATGGACTACGAACTACTCTGACCTCTGGTCACTGGTCTCTAACTTCTGCATATAAATATTTACAACTCAAAGTTCTTTTAGTTCCTGAACTGAACATCAACGTATTTGCTATCACTCAGAAACCCCCTAAATCCCTCCTTCGTTGTACTCAGGACAAGCTCTTGTCAGTGGGACTTTGGTTATCAATAATCTGGTACTAAATTCAAAATTCATAATTCAAAAAACCTTATTCCCTGTACCTTATGTCCAATATCCCTCCAATTTCCTTTTTCCATTCTCCATTTTCCCTTAATTCAGCACCATTACCTTACCCCAAAAAGCACTTTTCCCCTGTAATTTGATCTTATAGAAATAAACCCCGTTAGCCACTATTTCCTCTAATTCATTTCTGCCGTTCCATACTTCCGCATAATCTCCGGCAACAGCTCGGGTTTTATTTTCCACTACTGTTTTAACTAAATTCATTCCGAAATCATACACTTTAACCGTTACTGAAGTAGAACCAGTAATATGATATTGAAACCGTACCTGACCGTCTCCGCCGTATACATTATGTCTCTGAGGAGAAAAAGGATTGGGATAGGCATAGGTTTCTGGTTCAGAGGGAAGAGAAGTTGGTGTAAATGATCTGAAAATTTCCCAGGTCTGTCCATTATCCCTGCTCAAAGCCAACCCGTCACCTGTTCCAACCCATATATTATGAAAACTGTCAATCTCAACACTGTATACTGCTGTAGTATATACTCTTTCCCCACTCTCATCCTCGACAATTTGAGAAAAACAACTCCAGGACTCACCAAAATCGGTTGATTTAAATAATCCACTGCTGGAAGCAGCATAAACCGCATCACCATCAAAAGCAAAATTATGAACTTTCACTCCTTCCAGAACGACTCTCCAGGTCAAACCGCCATCTCTGGTAACTGACACTCCTGTATATTCAGAAGTATCCACAGCTTCCCAGGTGGCTGCCCAGATACGATCCTTACCATTGCTTTGCTGATGGGCCAGAGCAACCACAAAATTCCCTGATATAGAATAGTCCTGACTGGTATGATTAAAAGTTGTCCAGTTTTTGCCACCGTCAGAGGTTTTATGAATTCCCCCTGCGGTTCCGGCCCAGATACTGGTTTCATCATAAATTACTGAGAATGCCTGATGGGTTAAATGGGATAACGGAGAAAAACCCAAACCGTCTACAGTAATCAGCTGCCAGTAAGTATCTTCTATAATATAATTCATTTTTCTCAATCCACCCACAAAACTTGCAATCCACACCGTTGAATCAGTAAGAGCTATATCATATATAATATTTTCTTCCACAGTACTTGTAGGCTGATACTCTGTAACATCTTCAGGGTCCACAGGCTGGGCAAACCACTGCCAGTTCTCTCCACCATCTTCTGTAAATCCCAATCCTCCTCCGGCATCTCTGATTTCACCTTCAAAACCAGTTGTATCATATCCTGTAGCCACCCATAATTTTTTATTTCTGAATCCAAACGCAGAAACACCTCCTTTACCCAGACCATCATCCCGGGTAAATATTTTCCATGTGTCTCCCATATCAGAACTCATACTCAAATTTTCTGTCCCTATCCAGACTGTTGAGGAAGCAATTAAAATATCAGAAATACTGTTTCCGCCGGGTTGATTGGCTTCCTTGAATAAAGATTTATTCAGCATTTGACCAGCTGCCTGTGTTTGAAAGGATAACAGCAGCAAAAACAAAATTGTATATGTCATTATCTTTTTCATACTTAGTTCACTATAGTCATTATGTGTATTAGGGTGTCACTCATAGCCTGTGCATTATCCCGTGCCATAAACTCAAATCTCCAATTACCCAGCAGAACGCTGGAATTAATACTAATTCCACAGGAATAAACACCGTCATCAGGCGTTATATCGCCATTATCTCCATTATCATTCATTAAAACAGGATTACTCAGGGAAGCTGTACCATCCGGACGGAATGAATTAAAAAAAACAATATTGATGTCTCCGGGTCCCTGAGGGTCACAGACTTCTACACTGAGAAGCGAGGACTGGGAAGTATTTCTGGACAGGGTATCAGGAGCAGTCAAATTGGATAAAGATGGTGGTGCATTTGGTATGGTAATGAATATCTCACACACGATCGGTTCACTTTTTTCACCTTTTTTATCAACTGCCTGAAAACGAACCAGATTAATGCCCGAACTTCCCAGTATCTGACTTAAATCTTGCCTTAAGGAAAAAATTCTATCTCCAGCAGTAACGTCACCGCCAGTGCCATCATCTTTTAACCTGCCTTTGAATACAGGTGCTGATTTTAATGGAGGATAAATCCACAAATATACAGAATCAATATCTGCCAGTCCCTGAGGATCATCTGCAGTAATGGAAAAGAAAACATTTTGTATTGATTTACTGTCCAGTGAATCCGGCAGCTGGGGATCACTAATAACAGGAGGTAGATTGAACTCTCCTTCTATAACCATTAAGGTATCCTGAACCGGTATTGCAGAATTCCCTGAAATATCAACCGCTTGCAGGTGCAGCAAAAATATTCCCTCATTATCAGTAAAATCAGTGGGAATAACCGAGTAATATTCCCCATCTGCTGGAATAACATCTCCGGCAGATCCATTATCTTTCAAAGTATCAGCATAAAAAATCTCAGTGGAATCCAAATCTGTTATCCTCATATCAACCACATCAATATCTTCAGTTCCCTGCGGATCCTCTACTTTTACTTTTACTGGATAGAGTGCATCTGAATTAAGGTACAGAGTATCCGAAAAAACCAGATAAGAAATTTCCGGAGTAACGTATTCCGATTCCGGAGGATACTTTATCTCACATCCAAACAATACAAGTAAACAAATCGATAATATAAAAAATAATTTCTTGAACATCATAATCTTTCCATAATAAAAAACGAACATCTCGGATTAAACCCTATTAATGGGATCCTCGATGTTCGCACCTTTCCTTTCGTTTATAAAAGTCGTTTGAGAATTCTCTCTGCCCACTTTCACTCTCCAACTGAAAAAAATTATCTATCTATCCAACCAATATCAACTTTTATAAACAGTCCCTCCGAAAAAATTCTTATTAATTTGAAAAATGTATCAATTAATGAGGAGAATGTCAAGTTTTTTTTGGGTGAGACTTGACTAGGAGTTGTCCAAAAAGTCATTATTTTGTCAGTCTGAGCTTGTCGAAGACTGACAAATCCAATAAAAACAGTATCCTTTTATTGTGATCAATATGATATTTCTAAACA
>JAWODZ010000174.1:0-2960 GCA_046483025.1 bacterium | reverse complement strand
TTCTTAAAAATATTCTTCCCCTGAAATTCATATAACTTCATTCAAGCCCTCCCAATCGGTGTTAATTTTAAATCTTTAGCAATACTTAATCCGGCATTAAATGCCTTTAAGTTAACATCTATAAATTTATCTTTTACAGTTTCTTTAATGACACTTTTTATATCATCCTCGCTAACCAGACTTAATAATGGCTGAAGAAAACCCAACATGACCATATTCGCAGCTATTCTGTTGCCAATCTTAATTGCAGTCTCAGTTGCAGGCACTTGATATACAGCAAAATCTCCAGCAGGAATCTTAGTGACTAATTTAGGGTCTACAATAAGAATACCATTCGGCTTTAGGGTAGATATATATTGATCCAAAGCACTTTGAAATAATGACACTAAGATGTCTTTATTCTCTGTAGAAGGGGAATAAATGGGCTTATCAGAAATAATCAATTCAGCTTGACACTGCCCTCCCCTTGCTTCAGAGCCATATGACTGAGTTTGAACAACATAGAGATTTTTTTTCGTTACAGCTGCTGTTCCTAAAATTACAGAGATTAAAATAATCCCTTGGCCCCCAAAACCACTCACTCTAATACTCAATGGTCTCAATTTTATTCCTCCTTAAAAACAGTGGTACCCTGGAAAACGGATTTTTTCCTCTCTAAAAATTCACCTAAAATAAATTTATCTCTTAATTCTTCTTCAGTTTTTTTGTTAGCATCAGCCAATGATATTGATTTACTTTCAATCCATTGTAATAATTTCTCTGGATCTCCAGTCTTTAAGGCATACCGACCAAAATTCGTAGGACATTGTGATACAATTTCTACCAAAGAAAATCCTTTATGCTGTAAAGCCTTTTTTATAGATTTAACTGTCTGCATTGGTTTCGTGGTATTCCAACGACTCACATAGGTTGCTCCTGCGCATATTGCAAGTTTACATATATCTAAAGTATTTTCCTTACTCCCATAAGGTGTAGTCATTGTAACAGAATCCAAAAAGGTAGTAGGCGCAACCTGACCTCCAGTCATGGCAAAATTAAGGTTATTAACCAAGATAACTGTTACATCTAAATTTCGCCTAGCTGCATGTAAGAAATGATTTCCTCCAATTGAAACTAAATCACCATCACCGGCAAATATCACTACTTTCAATTCAGGACGGTAAAGTTTAATACCAGTTGCCCAGGCAAGTGTACGGCCATGAACACCATGTAAGGTATCCGTGCTCAAATAAACAGGGATTCTTGCAGTACATCCTACACCACCAATGGTAATTATTTTATCTAAGTTTAATTTTAATTCATCAACTGCCTTTAGAAAATAACTGAGTATTTGCCCACAACCACAACCAGGACAAAAGAAATGAGGTAGATTCCCGTTTCGAATATATTTTCTAAGAGGGTTTATTTTTTCTGACATTTACTGCCCTCCTTAATCACATGGTATATTTCATCTTTTGTATGAATAATTCCCTGATTTTTTGTAATTGTTTCAACTTTACAATAAGGTATACATAAGCGTTCGATTTCCTTGCTATACTTGCCTATATTCATTTCTGCAACATAAACTTTAGCTACATTTTCTGCGACTTCTCTTATCTGTTCTTCAGCAATAGGCCATACCGTAATTAATTTGAGTAAACCAATTTTTACTCCACTATCCCTGGCCATTTCAACGGCATCCATAGCTGGTCGAACTTCACTTCCATATGTAATAAGTACCTGTTCAGCATCATCAAGGTAAAAAGCTTCTGTTCTACAAATATCTTTTTTGTTTTCACTGATTTTGCCTGTAATTCGCTGATACAAACGATCATATCCCCCTGCATTCCAATCTATAGTTCCATCTTCATTATGGTAGTTCAAGGTATACAAAGTATGGTAACCATTTCCTAAAGGAGCCATATCGGGGGGAGAGTTTTCTGGTGCCTTAAAAGGCAGATACTGTTCTGGAGATAGTTTTGTATATTTCCTATTCACTATTTGAATATCCTTTTGATTAGGAATCTGTACTCTTTCTCTCATCAACGCGATGGTTGTTTCAGACATGATAATGACCGGGTTTCTATATTTTTCTGCCAAATTAAATCCTAAAATGGTATAATCAAACAGCTCCTGCGCAGAAGAGGGTGCCAGGCAAATTATTTCATAATCCCCACTGGCTCCCCAGCGCATTTGCATAACATCTGCCTGGGTTGCAAAATTTTCACCTCTGCATCTTTGGACATCAACAATAACACAAGGAGCTTCAACCGCACAGGCATATCCGATACCTTCCTGCATATAATTAAAACCTGCACTGGCAGTGGCTGTCATTGCCTTAGCTCCCGCAAGAGAGGCGCTTACAACTGAATAAATTGAAAACAATTCATCTTCGCCTTGAACAAAGACCCCTCCGACCTCAGGCAATCTTCGAGACATTAATTCTGAAATTTCATTAGCAGGGGTAATAGGGTATCCGGCAAAATAGTCACAGCCAGCTGCTAGAGCTCCTTCAACTACTGCATAATTACCCAGCATAAAATGAACCCCGGTCTTTACTCTTTTTCCTTTTTTAAGATTATTGGCATTCATATTTTTAATTTATCTCCTCTATGAATAGATTTGATTGAATTTATTTAAATGTTTACTTTTCTTTTTTCATCTTCTTCGAGACTGAATAAAATACTATTGATATGCTCATGAGATACCCGATTTGCAGTAATCGGATCTCTTTCTTTTACTGCGAAAGCGATTTTTTTATGTTCATTCAAAGATTTAGACATCCTGTACGCAAGCTTTAATGTTCGAAGCCTGAATTTATGAGCTTGAGAAATTAAATGATTATACACATCTACAAGTTTCTGATTACCTGTTATATTTAAAAGCGCGGTAAGGGAACGGTGAGCCAGTTCGGATTTGGCCACCATTATCAGTCCGGAAGTCTCCTTATCCAACCGGTGCACAATACCCGGACGATTCAC
>JAWODZ010000213.1:0-4340 GCA_046483025.1 bacterium | reverse complement strand
AATGTACTCACTTAATTTCCGTACATATCAATAATTTCCTGTTTTGTTTTTCCCAGGATATCATATTTTTTTCCTACTTTGACGAATGCATCCAGCGCCTTTTCAAGGTGATGTTTTTCATGTCCCGCAGAAATCTGTGTTCTGATTCTTGCAGCTCCCTGTGGAACAACCGGGAAGAAAAAGCCGATTGCGTAAATGCCAAGATCAAACAGGTCTTTGGAAAAATTCTGTGCCAACGTTGCATTAAAGAGCATAACAGGCACAATAGGTGTGTCGCCTTCTTTCAGCACAAAACCGGCTTTTGTTAATCCGTTTCTCCAGAATTTGGTGTTTTCTTCAAGCTTGTCGCGGTGCTCTGTACTTTTCGAAAGAATATCCAGTACTTTAAGCACACCACTTACAACAACCGGGGCAATAGTATTGGAGAAGAGATAAGGCCTGGCCTTTTGTCTGCATATCTCAACGATCTCTTTTCTTCCTGAAACACATCCTCCGGAAGCACCGCCCAGGGCTTTGCCAAATGTTGTTGTGATGATATCTATTTTGCCCATTACGCCAAATTTCTCATGTGTGCCACGTCCCGTTTTACCAATGAACCCACTGGAGTGGGAATCGTCTACAAAAAGCAAAGCATCATACTTTTCGCATAGAGCAGCAATCTCATCTAATTTGGCTGTATCTCCATCCATGGAGTATACACCATCATTGATTACTACTTTCAACCTTTTATTGGAATGCAGTTGTAGTTTCTTTTCCAGGTGATCCATGTTGGAATGCTTGAAGGTGTCATGCTGAGCAGGACATAAACGCATGCCGTCAATAATTGAAGCATGTACCAAACGGTCGGAAATCATTATATCTTCACTGGTTAAGATGGCTTCAAATACTCCTGCATTGGCATCCATGCATGAGGGAAACAAAATGGTGTCTTCTGTACCAAGAAATTCGGTAACCTTGTTTTCCAGTTCCCGGTGGATATCCTGTGTTCCGCAGATGAACCTTACGGATGACATTCCGTACCCCCGGGAATCCAGTCCTTCATGTGCTGCTTTTAATACTTCCGGGTGACTTGAAAGTCCCAGGTAGTTGTTTGCACAGACATTGATCACTTTTTTTGGTGAGGAACCTGTGGGAAATTCGACTTCAATATCAGCGGCTTGCGAGGAATGGATAAACCTTTCCTGCTTGAAAAGGCCTGCTTCCTGAATCCCTTGCAGTTGATTCTGATATATTTCTTTTATTTTATCTGAATAAGCCATAATAAATAATTTTAAAGGTGAAAAAAGAAGGTGTCCCTAAAGTCTCTTTTTTAATATCTATACTTCGACATACCGATAGCTAAGTGTGACGTATTGATTAAACACTTTTTGGACGGCCTCAGTTAAATTATTTGAGAAATCTTTTTACTAATTCTTCTATTTTATTGACAGTGTCAAAAGCTTCAGGAGAAGCATCCTCATCGGGGATTGAAATCTTATACTTGTTCTCCAGAAATCTTTTCAACGATACCATAGAAAAAGAGTCTACAATACCTCCTGAGATTAAGGGTGTGTCATAAGTTAACTCATCATCTTCATCGTCGATGTATTCTTCAATCACATATTCCAGAATAATGTCTTTCATGTCTTCCATAGTACTTTGTTTTTTAAGCCTGTCTACTGACAGGCAGGTTTATAAATTGTTTTATGTGTTGTTAATCGTCTTCAAGTGTTGATACATCACCTATTTCCTCACCCCACTCTTTGGCATGAAGCAATCGTCTCATTATTTTACCGCTGCGGGTTTTTGGCAATGATTCCACGTACTCAATTTCCTGTGGCATGGCCAGTGGAGATAACTTTTTACGGATAAAATTCATAATTTTCAATTCCAGGTCATCGCTTGCTTCAAAGCCCGGTTTGATGGTTACAAACGCTTTTACCACTTCCATATTTACCTCATCGGGTTTGGCAACTACTGCTGATTCGGCTATGGCTTCATGTTCCAGCAGTGCAGATTCTACTTCAAACGGACTGACCAGGTGGCCACCAGTATTGATTATATCATCGTCTCTTCCTATGAACCAGAAATATCCGTCTTTATCAATTGAAGCCCGGTCTCCCGGAAGGTACCAGCCATTTTTAAATTTTTTCTGATACACCTCTTCATTTTTCCAGTAGGTTCTCATCATAGATGGCCATCCTGGTTTGAATCCTATCAGCCCGGGCTTGCCATATTCTGTAATGGGTTCAAATGTTTTGGTGTCTAAAACTGTGGCTGTAATTCCCGGAAACGGTTTTCCCATTGATCCGGGCTTTATTTTCATGCCGGGAAAGTTGGTGAGCATCATGGAACCGGTTTCGGTTTGCCAGTATGTATCCAGAAATGCTTTTCCATATACTTTCTCTGACCAGATAACTGCTTCAGCGTTGAGGGGTTCTCCTACACTGGCCAGATGCCTGAGTGATGACAGGTCAAATTTCTTGACCAGTTCTTCACCGGCTTTCATTAATGACCGGATGGCGGTTGGAGCAGAATACCAGACTGTAACTTTTCTCTTATTAATGAATTTATACCACGATTCTGCTGAGAATCCTGTATCAAGTACACATTGTGTGATTCCGAGACTCCAGGGGCCGATAATACCGTAGGAAGTTCCTGTTACCCAGCCCGGGTCGGCAGTACACCAGTAAATGTCATCATCCTGCAGGTCGAGTACCCATTTTGTGGTAAGGTATTGCGATATCAAAGAATAGTGAACATGCTTTACTCCTTTGGGCTGCCCTGTCGTTCCTGATGTGTAGTGCAGTACTGAAGGTGATTCTGCCTTTGTGGGAAATACTTCAAAGTTTTCAACCTGTTCGGCTTTATCCATATTAAAAGCTATTTCTCGTTCTCTTAAAGGATTTTTACCTTCGTAATCGACAATAATGATGTGCTTAACATAAGGCATCTGATCGAGTATCTTCCTGACCTTGGAAACATGTTTTCGCTGTGTTATGATTGCTTTTGTTTCTGCATTGTCCAGACGAACATGCAATGATTCATCTCCAAAGGCAGAGAAGAGAGGTTGTGCAATGGCTCCCAGTTTTAAAATACCCAGGAAACCAATATATAGTTCCGGGATTTTATCCATGAAAAGACATACCCTGTCTTCGTTTTTTATTCCTAAATCTTTTAAAAATGATGCGATGGTATTGCTGCGCAAACGTACATCATTGAATGTGTAACGTTTTTCAATACCTCCGAGGCCTTCCCATATTAAGGCCGGTTTATCTGCTTTTCCCTGGTTGCAAATTCTGTCAGAACAATACCAGCCAATGTTGATATTGTCCCCATCTTTGTAGTCGAGTTCTTTTTCTGAAATCGACCAGTCAAATTTTTTTACTCTTTCTTCATAGGAACCGATGTTTGACATAAGATTTTTGGTTTAAAGGTTGTTATTATTTAAAATTACAATTGCATTTGCTAATTCGCTGGTATGGCTAATGGAAACAAGGATTTCTGTTACTCCCATTTTTTCAGCTAATTCTCTTGCCTTCCCGGTTAGTTGAATGTCCGGTTTCCCCAATTTGTCATTTGAAATGGTAACATCTTTAAATGTGATACCGTCTCTCCATCCTGTTCCCAGGGCTTTCATCAAAGCTTCTTTTGCTGCATATCGCCCGGCATATCGTTCAACCTTATTCTTAAATTGTTCGCAATAGTCTATTTCAGTCCTGTTAAAAATTGCTTCTACCAGGTCTGGTTGTCGTTCAATCTTTGTCTTCATTCTCGACACATCAAAGAGGTCTGTTCCAATTCCAATAGTCAATTTAAGGTATATTTAATTTATTATCAGACAAATAATAAAATACTAATATTTTAAAGATTATTAAATTAGCTTGTATTTTTTAGATAAAATATGTTATATAACATATAATGATTTTTTTCATTTTACAGGAATTGAAGTTGTTGATTTATAGTCATAACCACATTAGGAATGAAATAATTTAAAATTGTTATAAGCTACTGAATTATTATCTGAATAGGAAGAAAATTATTAATAAAATGGATGGTATAAAAAATTTTCAAATTTTTTACCGGAAGTATTGTATATTTAAATAAAAGCACTTATTTTTGCCACTCAAATTACCGGAAAGGTGTATAAAATTCCTCAGTAGCTCAGTTGGTCCTGACGACGAAAACGTGTCAGGATGCTGACCAAAAGCGTCAGCATTAGAGCACAGGAGACAAAAAAGGAACAAATAAAAATAAAATATTCCTCAGTAGCTCAGTTGGTCCTGACGACGAAAACGTGTCAGGATGCTGACCAAAAGCGTCAGCATTAGAGCACAGGAGACAAAAAAGGAACAAATAAA
>JAWODZ010000020.1:0-6434 GCA_046483025.1 bacterium | reverse complement strand
ATAGGAAATCATGTTTAAGTCAATATCGGGATTGTTGTCTTTCCATACAGGGCTCTTTGTTGCATCGGAAACTAATAATTTCTTTTGTTTCCCAATTACAGTCTCACAATACAATCCGTACACAAGCTCCTCTTTGCCTCCAACCTTATAGGGATTACCCTCTGTCTGGCTTTTCAGAAACACTTCAATGGACTTTTTATTTAACTTCATAATTAAAGCAGAAGAGACATTCATAATTTTGGCTGTCAAGTTCAATAGAGACTGCCACTTCTCAATGATTTCATCGCCGGGCTTTGGTTTTGAAACAGAAGCAATTCTGACTTGTTTTTCTTCATTGGTTTCTCTTACATTAACTCGCGAATAATTTTTATTCTCCATATAATCAGTATTTACTTCGTATGGTATTCCTTTTAGATAAATTTCCCTATCTTCTCCAGCAACTCCTTACTATCAAAAGGTTTGCTGATATAATCATCACAGCCTGCACTTATACACTTTTGGGCATCTTCGCTCATAGCATAAGCAGTCTGGGCTATAACATGTACTTTATTATTGTGAGTTGAAGCCCGTATCTCCTGGGTGACCTCCAATCCATCTATATCCGGAAGTTTGAGATAAAGCAGTACAAGATCAATTTCGGGATTGTTCAGGAATGCTTCATATCCTTTTTCACCTGTCTCACATAAAATGAGGGAAAATCCATGCGGTTCGAGCAATTCTTTCATATATTCAAGGCTTGCTGGGTCATCCTCCACAATAAGCAGGATCTTACCTTTTTCCTTATACTGTTCCTGCCTGGTCTCCTTGTTTTCTTTCATCGGCTCAGTTTTATAAGGAAGGGTGAAATAAAATAATGCACCTTCTCCTTCCCTGGAATCTAACCACATCTCTCCCCCTAATAATTTCACCAGGTTATTGGAGATGATCAGGCCCAGACCCGTACCTTCCTGTGTTCTTGAGGTTGAATCATCAACTTGTCTGAAACGCTCAAAAATATGTTTTCGTTGGTCTTGTGGTATAACATCTCCACTATCCTTGACATAGAAAAGCAGACTGTCTTCATTTGGCATTAAACAGTTCTTGTTCATGTTTTTTTCTTTCAGTAGTATCTCTAATGATAGCAACAACACCTTCAATTTCTTTATCTTTTTTCAGCGGGTAATAATTAACATCATGAACAACTTCTCCATAGGCAGGAGATTCCATAATCATCTCAAAGTTAACAGACTCCCCTTTCAGACATTTGTCAATATTGGGTTTTATCTTTCCCTCAAAATTCTTCTCTCCCATAATCTCACTTAGTTTATGTCCGATAATTTCTTCGTGAGTCACCTGAAAATAACTTAAATATGCGTTATTTACCCATAAGTAAAGTATTTTTAGCCAGCCATTCTATATTACCGCTTTCAAGGACTTTACTTACCGGATTCGAAACTGTCTCTCTTGTTTGTGCATTAACAATCTGAAAGACTTCCGTTAAAGATCATCAAATTTTTAAAACTTTCAAAAAAAAGATGAAAAACAAATTTTAATTTATTCTTAATTTCCACTTTCTTGAGAAAAGTTTTTTCAATAAACTTTAACATTTCCGGCAATTTTACTGTCATTTTGAAGGATGAACGCTATAAACCGGCCATTGAATTGCTTTATTCTAAAATGTCGGATAACATGGGGATTTTGTTCCTTTAAATATGTCTGAATCCCAAATAACGAAATATTAAAATATGACTACAACAGACAGAATTAACAAATTATTGAAAGAAAATACTGGTGATGCGTTATTTTTTATATTGAAAAGACCGGATAATATGTCTTGCAAAAGCCTTATCCTGGTTTCTTAAAACTTAGTATCAAGTGATTTGTCTAATATCTCAATATGAAAGTGTTTTTACGGGAAATTATAGTTTCAAGCTAATGCTTTTAAGAAGAATGATAACTATTTTTATAGGAAAAGACCGAAAAAGGTATCTTAAAACCTTATTCCAGTTTCTCAACCTCAGTAGTATTAATTGTAGATTTTCCGTTTATTATTATCGCTGTTCAGCCTGTTAAGTTATCCTTTGGAGGTTGTTACAATTATAGACTCATAAAAGATTTATCGGGAATCCTACAGCTCAGGTCTGAATATAAATGGTTCAATAATGTTTGCCAGTATGTATTTTTCCGAAATAAAGCTTTGTTTTTATGTAAAATTGAATTATTTTAGTTACTAATCAACAATTAAAATTTAGGAGGTTTTTATGGCTATAAAAAAAGTATGGATTGAAGAAGGATGTATTGCAGATGGAATTTGTCAGGATATTTGCCCTGAAGTTTTTGGCGCAAATGAAGAAGAAGAAGCATTTGTCAAGGAAGGCGCTGATTTGAAGGCAAATGAAAATTGTATCAAAGAATCAGCAGAGGAATGTCCTGTTGAGGTGATTAGATACGAAGAGGATTAAAAACGCTCCGCTTCGTATTTTTGAACTTTTAACGTTTTATTCCACGTAAAATTTAAAAAATATAATGAGGTACTTACCCGGTACCTCATTTTTTTGTTTCCGGGACAAGAAGATTGTTTACGAGGAAGTGCAATACAACAGTCCCGATGAAATCAATAGTTATCGTGTAGTTGAACACCTCACCACATAAATCACAATGAAGAATCTTTTATACAATTTCTTATACCTAATAACACTATAATTTATAATATATTAAATTTATGCAACTTACAAAAAAATTTGTAAGTTTGTAAAATAAGATTTATTTAAATTTTTATACAAATAATCTTTAAAACCACTGCCTTATGAGTGAAAATACTTCAAGAATATATCTAAAAATCGGAGAAATTGAAATATCAATAGAAGGCTCCCCAGATTATGTTAAAGAGCAATACCAGCAGATGGCAAAGGATTTGAATCTTCAACAAAAGCTACAAGGCAAATCTAAAGAAACAGAAAAACCTAAAACTAATAAAGCAACCCAACCTACAAAAGCCCAAAAAAAGACATCCAAACAAAGGACTCAAGAATCCACTGCTAAGAAAGACTTCAGTGAATTGCTGAGTAATCCTCCCAAAGGTACCAAAAACAATGATTTAATCATATTAGCGGGGTATTTAAATCAGTTAAATTCTAATAACAATAATTTCAGAATAAGAGATGTTAACAATACTCTGAAAAACAATGGAATTAAAATTACAAATCCCTCCAGTGTAATTAACTATATAGTTAAAAAGAAAAATGTGATTACACAAGTTAAAAAAGAAGGAAGACAAAACTATTATCAAATCACAAAGGAAGGTGAAAAGTATATAAAGAATCTACTGAAAACAAAAGAAAAGTAAAAGTTTGATTATTTTGTTTGTCGGATGAAAATATAAAGTAGAATTATTGGTGGGCTTGGGATTTTTTATTTTTAGTCCTTTATTGTTAACTTCCACCATTCTTTAGGACAGGGCTTTCAATATATAAATTATGCTTATAATAATCTAACCAAGCATGAAAACTTAACATAACTTGCATTCCAAAATATTTGCAATTATATATAATCGTCTGTTCTATCGGCAATTTCGCAAATTTCTTCAATAGCTTTAAGGATTTCATAGTTAGATATTTCACCACTCCCTGCTACATTAGCGAAAGTTGAAATTTCAGCTTTCCCTCTTTTATTTTTAAATCATTCAATACCAATAAGAATTGAATGAAGATACCCCCATTTTCATCAATATTGTACATTACAGAAAATTTTGCCATATTTTAACCTGTAAATGTTTTTAAGCTCCCTATAATCAGTATTTACTTCTTTTATTAATCCTTTCAGATAAATTTCCCTATCTTCTCCAGCAACTCCTTACTATCAAAGGGTTTGCTGATATAACCATTACACCCCGCATCCATACTCTTTTGTATATCTTCATTCATAGCGTAAGCAGATTGTGCAATAATAGGAACTTCTTTCTTTTTAGATGAGGATCGTATCTTTCGGGCCACCTCTAATCCATTTGCATCCGGCAGTTTAATGTCCATGAGAATAAGATCAATCTCGGGATGGTTTATAAATGCCTTATATCCTTCGCTCCCCGTTTCACAACTGATAAGATTCATTCCTTTAGGCTCGAGAAGTGTTTTCATATATTCACGGCTGGCCGGGTCATCTTCTATAAGGAGTAAAGTTTTTTCTTTCTTATTGGAGATACCTTGCTCTGCCTCCTTTTCTTTCCCGCTTTGTTTACTTGATATATTTTCGTATGGGAATGTGAAATAAAATACTGAGCCTTCCCCTTCTTTAGATTGTAACCACATCTCTCCACCCAATAATTCCACCAGATTTTTAGAGATGGTCAGTCCTAAACCTGTCCCTTCATAATTTCTTGTGATTGAATCATCAACTTGCCTGAAACGTTCAAAAATATGTTTCTGTTGTTCTTTTGGAATACCAACTCCACTGTCCTTTACATAGAAAAGAATAAAGCCTTCATTCCAATGCTCATAACCAAACTCGATAGTGCCTTCTTCGGTATATTTTATAGCGTTTTTAAGTAAATTGTCCATGACTTGCCTGAAACGATTAAAGTCCGATTCAATATAACTTTCCTCATAATTTAATTCCAAATGCAGTTTCAATTGAATATGATCTTTCTCGCTGTTTTCCAGTTCATTTGAAAAAACACTGTAGATTTCCTGCATCAAATCATTTAAATAGAAATTTTGAAAATTCAGCGTTAATTGATTGGCTTCTATCTTAGATACATCTACAAGGTCATTGATGATATTTAGCAAATGCTGAGTTCCGGAATGAATGATATTAAGAAACTTCTTTTGCTGCTCTTTCGGGTATTCACTTTCCTGTAAAATCTGGGAAAACCCAATTATACCATTCATGGGCGTTCGTATTTCATGGCTCATGTTGGCCAAAAAGGCAGATTTCAGGCGGTCGCTTTCTTCGGCTTTTTCTTTGGCCCTGATTAGCTCTTGCTCCGATTCTCTTCGGTTAAGTGCCAGGGAAGCTTGTCTTACAAAAGCCTGAACGGTTTCAATATCTTGAACCTCCTTACCTTTAGGAAACACCAAAAATGCATTAGCATATATTTTATCGTCTAAAATAAAAGCGATGCCATAAATGCTTTCAATTTCAAGCTCATCTTCAATTTTAGCGGCAACATCTTTAGGGATTAATTCAAACGATAATTCATGGATACCTCCATCAATTTTTTTTATTTTTCCATCTGCCAATCCTTCTATTCTATCATCTAAAGGATATTGCTGGCCCAATATCTGAATTCCCAGATTGTTAATAAATCTACCAATAGATCCATTCGAATCCTTAAAGGCTTTCGTTTCGATAACAGAATTATCATTATCAACTTCATTTACAATAACAAAGGAGGTTTCAGGATTTAATTCTCTGATCCTTTCTGCAATAAAATTGTATATGTCATCTTCATATCTCTTATCTACAAAATTGATTGCACAATCGGCTAAAAATTCAATATTATACAAGTTCTGCCTGGTCAGTGCTTCACTTTCTTCGGCTCTATTTCTGGCATTAAACAGTTCTTTTTCGTATTCTTTTCTCTCGGTGATATCTCTAATAACCGCTACAACCCCATCAATGCCCTCTTCTTTTTCCAACGGATAATAGCTGATGTCGAGGTTTACCTCACCATATTCGGGATATTCTGTTTTCATATCGAAATGTATAAGCTCTCCTTTAAGCGATCTGTCAAAATACGGTTTTATATTATTATTGAATATTTTCTCTCCTAAAACTTCACCTGCTTTATATCCGATAACCTCTTCCTCTTTCAGCTGGTGATATTTCAAAAATGAGCTGTTTACAAACAGATATTTATAGTCAGAATCCACGGCTGCAATCATATCGCCAACTCCTTCGACTGCCCTTTTGTATTGCAACAATTCATCCTTTTGTTCTTTAAGTTTTTGATTTGCCTTGTGTAATTCTTCATTGGAGGCCCTTAACTCTTCTTCAGTAGTCTCTAACTCTTCATACTTTTTTTGAAGTTTATATTCATCCCGCTTGCGTTCGGTAATGTCATGCATGGCAACCACAGCCCCCGTTATATTACCCTGCGCATCTTTAAGTGGCTGGCCGGAATTCAAAATAGATAATGAATTTCCTTCTTTAGGTTTGATGACCATTTCTATTTCATGGAAATACTCTCCTTTTAAAGCCCTGTAAAGCGGAATATTCTCAGTGTTCAGCCTGGTTTCGCCATCCATCCTATATAAATCATAATAATCAGCCCATTTTTCCGGAGGAATATTTTCCATGGGAAGGCCATGAAACTCCCGGTTTTTTTTGTTGAAATAGGTCAATATTCCTTCTGCATCGCAGGCTACTACTCCAACATTGAGATTATTAAGCAGGGCAGAAATAAAATTTTCCTTTTCTTCCAGTTGTTTCTCGGTTTCTTTACGTTCGGTAACATCAGA
>JAWODZ010000168.1:0-49326 GCA_046483025.1 bacterium | reverse complement strand
CAGCTGTCTCCTCATCCGGATTATTCATAAAATTGACAAACCGTTTAAGAATCTCCGAATTGAACTCAAGAGTATTTTTCATAACAGTACGGTATTTTGCATTTTCTTCCTGCTTGAGCATGTTCATAAAAGCACTGTTGTATACCCGGTGCATACCCAGAGTCCGGACAAAATACCCCTCCAGCATCCAGAATGCTTCGGCAAGAAGCAGTGTATCAGGTGCTTCTTCTGCAATACGATCGACAACCTCACGCCAGAATTCCTGTGGCATGAGCTGATCTATCTGCTCTCGTGTCATACCATGACCGGCCCTGGAGGGAATAGCGCCTCCGGTTCCGGGTTCTGGAAACCATAAACGCTGAATATGTTTTTTGACCAGGGTCATAGCCGCATCAAATCTGATAACAGGAAACTTTCGGGCTACATGAAGAATGGTCTGAATTACCGCTTCCCGTGCCTCAGAGTTTAAAAAATTTATCTGGGCAGTGTCATTCCAGGGCATGCTGGTCCCGTCATTACCATGATACATATATCTTTCTCTGTTTGTCCGGAAATCTACATGCTTGAAGACTACAGCAGCATCAGTGCGGTCATAATAGTGATCTTCCAGAAATATTCCTGTATGCTCATCCCAGGACAAATTTGGTCCGCTGAAACTGTACGAAGGAAAGGGATTGTGATCAAGTGATAAGAACCAATCGGGATGTTCAATCACCCATTTCCCATCAATACCAATATGGTTGGGCACCATATCACCTGCTATCCGGATGCCTCGTTTCCAGGCCCGCTTTTTCAGATCCTGAAAGGCATTCTCTCCTCCCAAATCAGAGGCAATTACATAATCAAAAAGAGAATAGGCTGAGGCTTCTGCTTCCGGATTACCACAGAGTCTTTTGATCCTCTTAGAAGCTTTGCTTCTTTCCCACAGTCCGATGAGCCATAAGGCAGTAAATCCCCGCCGGGCCAAAGTATCAAGTTCTTTATCCGGTATCTGATCCAAACGTTTTATTTCATATTGATATTGTTCTGAGAGCTGATCCAGCCAGACGTATGCATTTTTTGCCAGCATCACAACTTGAGGCATCCAGTCCAGATCTTTACTGAAACGTTCAGGTTCTGCTTCGGATTCGCCAAATTCATAAACTACGGCCGGACCTGGGCCTGTAAATCCCTGTTTCTGTTCTTCTTGTATCAAATCGAGAGTGTTCAGCAGTTTATAAACATATTTACTGAGCAGATGTCCCCAATTCTCACGGATATACTCCAGTTGTCCGCTCAGGGAATGAGGTTCGGCAGCAGCCGGACTGCGCAGCATATCGATGAGATTTTCTTCCTGCGGATCGAATCCGGGCTGGTTTTTAAAAAATTCTTGCAGAGAAGTAACTATTTGTTTGTACTCTGTGAATTTTTCCAGAGAGGCATCGTCAAATAATTCCGAATAAGGAGAGAACGCAGGATTGCGGTTGGCCAGCCATAACATCAGCATTTCCTCAAGTGTGATTTGTCTGTGAGGCACACCACTTGTATCTGAATTAAGATAGTTCTTTGGAGTAGTATCTCCGCGGTACACTTCAACCGGAGGAAATTCCTCTACAAATTGAAGAAGTGTGGTATTTACTTTCTTTTCACCAATTTTTTTATATAACCATTCAAGTGCTTCTTTCAATAAGTTCTTATTTTTTTGCTCACGGTAAAGACCTATGATAAAATGTAATATTTCATCTATAAGCCCCATAGCATTTACATCTCCGGCCTTCACCGCCTTTTCCGGATACCTTAACAGATCACGCTTCTCATTCATCTTCTGCACAAACAATCTGGTAGCCCGAAAATCAGCAAAAATTACATCCCCATTGATAGAAAACAGGGTTTCATCAAATTTATAAAAATCTCTGGATTTTTTTGATATTAAAAATTCCATTATAATTCATTTCTTTGTTCAATATCATATTATACATGTTAATTTAAAATAATAAATATCTGATAGATATGCAAATGTATGACACATATTATGAAAATCTTAACACTATAAATATATCGTCCCTAGGGGACTTAATCTTTATCCTAAAATATTAAAAAAAGATTATTCTCTAAAGAAGTAAAAATAATTAACATAATAGGGAACTAAACAACTAAACTCAAAATAAAAAAATGTCATTATATTAGATCAACTGAAGAGTGTATGAGTAATGTATATCGAATTATAACATTCAATTTTTTTTATATTCTCTGTACAATTTCCGATGAAGAGGGATAGCTAATAATCTCAATAATATTAATTCAATGATATTGATGTTTTTTAATAACTTTCTTTTGGATTTTAAATGCTTTAATCTAATAAATAGATTTTTAAAAAGTATACGGAGATATCTTTTGAATGAATACGACGAATAATATAATTTTACCAAATATTCCAGAAATTCTTTTGTTATCATTTTTGTTGGATATACCCAATGCAGAAAATCAAAATAATCATAGCTCAGATTAATCTTATCTTTAAATTTTTCATATAATTGAGTACCTGGTAACGGAGTAAGTACAACGAATCGTGGTTTTATTAGATTATATTTTTTTACATAATGTAATGTCATATCAAAATCTTTTTGTTTAAAATAGGGATCAATTATGAAATAAGAAGAAAAGGGAACTCCTATATCGTTTAAAATTCCTACTGCCTTTTGATTCGATTCTACTTTATTTTTTTTATTATATATCTTTAAAGAATGGTCATCCATGGCCTCAAATCCTATGGTAAGATTTTCCAATCCAATCTCTTTCCAATGTTTAAACAGTTCCGGATTTTCCACAACCGTATCAGACCGGCAATACCCTGAATATTTTTTATTTACATTACTGTTTCTTATTAATTGATATAATTTCTCTGCTCTTTCGGTATCATAAAATGTATTGTCATCTGCAAAAAACACCCGTTGAATATCATTTGGAAGGTCAATAAGTTCATTAAATACATCCATGGCATCTCTGATTAAATATTGTCCATGGGCAGCTTTCCAGCAGGCACAGAAAGAACATCGATATGGACAGCCGCGGGCAGTATTTACTAAAGCATATTTGCGTCCAATCTCATTTGTATAGTTATTTCTGTATCTAATAGTAAGATCCCTGTTTGGCATAGAAATATCAGAATTTTTAAGTTTTGGAAATTCTCTACTTTGATAATCTGGTAATCCATTTTTTAAAATTATGATACTTTCAAGACTATCATTTTTAGTTTTGGCCTCAAGATGATTAACATATTGTGGAAAACTCTTTTCAGCCCACCCTAAAAATATTGCATCTACAAATGGCGTAAAAAAATCCTCTGGTACCAGGGTAGGATGATGACCACCGACCGTAATTAAAATATGAGGATTTAAAGATTTAATGTGTTGTAATATCATCTTTGATTGGTTTACCTGAATTGTATTGTTGACCGAAATACCTACAATTTCAGGACTGAAAGTTTTAATAATTTTAATAAAATTTTTCTCAGATTCAAATCGTAAATCAACAATTTTTACATTATGAGCATTCAATTTGGAAGCCAAAACCTCTAAAGCCAGGGGTTCAAAATTACACGGCACTAATACTTTAGAATTAATTGGGGGATATATAAATAATATATTCATAAAATCTATACCTTAAATAACAATACAGAACATAAACTTAATAGAATCTCAAAACTTATAAAACTAATAGACAAACTGCATGCCATGTTTTAAATAATTAAAATATTATCAGATAATATTTTATCTAATTCTATATAAAACAGTATTCTACAGTATTTCTTAAAACAAAAATTATACGTTAGGTATTAACTATCTTTTTATAAAGTTATACTAATGTATACAGGGATGTATAAAATTTTATAAGCTAATCTTACCTCTAAAAAATCCCAGTCCCGTCAGGGATGGAATATTATTCTTTAATATCCTTTAAAATATAACGCTCATTGAATTTAACATTGAATTTCTTTAATAATTGTAGATATTCTTCTCGAAATGTCTTCTTTTTGTGATGCTCCTCCTGATTAATTATATATTTCACAACATTATCAATTTGAGAATGTGAATAAGAAAATGCCCCATACCCTGCCTGCCAGGAAAATTTCACTCTAACAAATCCTTTATCATTAATCCATTTTGATGAATTACCCTTTATATCCTGTAATAAATCAGGAATTAACTGATGTGGTTTATATCCAACAAAAACATGAACATGATTAGGCATACCATTGATAGCGATTAATTTATGTTTATTATTCTGGACAATACCAGTAATGTATTTATATAACTCATCTTTCCATGTCGGTTGTATTAATGAATATCTATTCTTCACTGCGAAAACAAATTGCAGATAGATTTGGGTGTATGTATTAGCCATATCTCACCTCTCTTTTTTTATTACGTCCCTAAAAAGGGACTTTATTATTTTTGATTATTCATTACTATAAATATTTTATCCTTAACGGGATTATATTTATAATTCTGTCCCTTTAGGGACAGAATATTTATAGCTAATCCACCTCCTAAAAAATCCCAGTCCCGTCAGGGACGATATATTATTCTCCAATCTCCTTTATTTATCACTCCTCTCGATTTCTATTTCGTCCCTAAAGGGACTTTATTATTTTAGATTATTCATTACTATAAATATGTTATCCCTAACGGGATAAAAATTCATATCATAATTAATTTGTGAAGATCAACAAATTTTGAAAATTTCTTGTCCGTCTCTGTCCCTTCGAAGGCAGAATATTTATAGCAAATCTATCCATTCAAAAAATCCCAGTCCCGTCAGGGACGATATATTTTAATCAGAGGGTACATCTTCGGAAGCTTGAAGCTTCCGGGAAGATTGTTTCTGGTTCCAAAACTGAGACTGTACAAAACTGTAAAAAAATGACTATAAACTCAGCTCTTCCCTGAGAAACCTGCCTGTGTAAGACTTTTTGTTCCGGGCAATCTGCTCCGGGGTTCCTTGTGCCACCACTGTACCTCCATCATCCCCTCCCTCAGGACCCAGATCAATGATCCAGTCTGCAGTTTTGATAACATCCGGATTATGTTCTATAACGATTACACTGTTCCCTTTATCAACCAGCCGATTGAGTACTGCAAGCAGCATTTTAATATCCTCAAAATGAAGTCCGGTGGTAGGCTCATCCAGGATATATAATGTCTTTCCGGTCGCTCTTTTGGAAAGCTCGGTGGATAATTTTACCCGCTGTGCCTCACCTCCGGAAAGAGTGGTGGCAGGCTGACCTAAGTGGATGTAGCCCAGACCGACATTATATAAAGTACGAAGTTTTTGTTTGATGGATGGAATACGATCAAAAAATTCCAGAGCTTCCTCCACCGTCATATTCAGCACATCAGCAATTGATTTACCACGGTATTTTACTTCCAGCGTTTCTCTGTTATACCGCTTCCCCTTGCAGATTTCACAGGTGACGTATACATCCGGAAGAAAATGCATTTCAATTTTTTTCACACCATCACCCTTACAGGCCTCACATCTTCCTCCTTCCACATTGAAACTGAACCTGCCTGGCTGATAGCCTCTGATTTTCGCCTCAGGAAGGTTGGAAAATAACTTCCTTATATGGGTAAAAACACCAGTATAGGTAGCAGGATTGGAACGCGGAGTGCGTCCGATTGGTGACTGATCAATATCTATTACTTTATCAATGTTCTGTATGCCTTCTATATCCGCATAAGACAGATGTTTGGCATTACTACGATAAAATTTTCTCAACAGCACAGGATACAGGGTTTCATTAATCAAAGATGATTTCCCCGAACCGGATACTCCGGTTATGCAGATAAAAAGCCCCAGAGGAAGTTTAACATCTATAGATTTCAAATTATTACCGGCAGCTCCGTATATAGTTAAATATCGGGAATTTTTCTTTCTTCTTTTTTCCGGTACCGGAATAGAACATGTTCCTGACAGATACTGGCCGGTAATGGAATCCTTTGTTTTTTTAATACTGTCCGGACTTCCCTGAGCAACCAATTCCCCTCCGTGCTTACCTGCACCCGGACCCAGATCAATGACAAAATCAGCTGATTCAATAGTCTGCTTATCATGTTCCACCACCACCACACTGTTGCCCAGATCCCGGAGAGCAATGAGGGTTGCGATCAAACGGTTATTATCCCGCTGATGCAGTCCGATGGAAGGTTCATCTAAAATATAAAGCACTCCAACCAATTGAGAACCTATCTGAGTGGCCAGACGGATTCTCTGAGCTTCACCGCCGGAAAGAGTTCCTGCTTTACGTTCCAGAGTAAGATAATCAAGTCCCACATTGGATAAAAAGCTGAGTCTTTCCTTAATCTCCTTTATAATCTGACGGGCAATATATGCTTCCCGCTTATCAAGCTTAATATGCTCAAAAAATTCCCGGGCCTGTTTAATGGACAGAACAGTAATATCATGAATGGATTTATTATTGATTTTAACAGATAGACTTTCTTTCTTTAGTCTGCCGCCTCCGCATTCCGGGCAGGACTGAACATTCATGAGCTTTTCAATCCAGTTTCTGATACCCTGGGATTTGGTCTGATGATATCTGCGCTCCAGATTATTAATAACTCCCTCAAATTGATTTACAAAAACTCCTTCTACTTTGCTGTTGGTGGATGTGTACTTGAATCGGAACTCTTTATCTCCTGCACCATACAGAATAATTTGTTTTTGTTTTTCTGTAAGATCCTTAAAAGGAGTATCCAGAGAAAAACCAAACTCTTTGGCAATGGTTTTTAATCTGCTGAAATACCATCCTTTTCTGGATTGTCCCCAGGCAACTATGGCTCCTTCATTTATACTTTTATCCGGATCCGGAACCACAAATTCAGGATCAACTTTCATAATAGAGCCAATACCATTACAAACCGGACATGCACCATAAGGAGAGTTAAATGAGAACATCCGGGGAGAAGGTTCCTCATAACTGATGGAACAGTGAACACAGGCATAGTGGGATGAATACAATCGTTCTTCTCCGTCTACGATATCAACAATAACTATTCCCGAGGAGAGCTGCAAAGCGGTTTCAAGGGAATCTGCCAGTCTGGTGTGAACAGAAGAATCTATCACTAATCGATCCACCACCACCTCAATTTCATGCTTTTTGTTTTTATTCAGCTTTTTGACTTCATCGATCTTATAGATGGTTCCGTCTACCCGCACTCGGACAAAACCTTCCTGACTTATCTGCTCAAAAACTTCTCTGTATTCACCTTTTCTGCCCCGGACCAAAGGAGCCAGAATTCTGATGCGGGTATCTTCTTTAAGTTTAAGAATGGAATCGATGATCTGTTCTACTGTCTGCTTTTCGATTCTTCTGCCGCAGTTATAACAATACGGGATACCAATTCGGGCAAATAAAAGTCTGAGGTAGTCATAAATTTCAGTAACTGTGGCGACGGTTGATCTCGGATTTTTTGAAGAAGTTCTCTGTTCTATGGATATAGCCGGAGAGAGTCCTTCTATGGAATCAACATCAGGTTTTTCCATTACTCCCAGAAACTGCCTGGCATACGCTGATAAAGATTCTACATATCTGCGCTGTCCTTCAGCATAAATTGTATCAAAAGCAAGTGATGATTTACCTGAACCTGACAAACCGGTGATAACTACCAGTTTATTACGGGGAATGGAGAGATCAATATTTTTTAAATTATGCTCCCGTGCCCCCCGGATAATTAAATTATTATTTTTTTCCATTCTTTATTAAATAAAGTTGCTTTTTACCTCATTTTATGTTAAAATAGAAAAAATTATTAAATATTCAAAATTAAATTCAGGAGGTCCGATTATGAAAAGAACAAGGTGTTATTGTATAATTATTTCATTATTCTCCGCCTTTTCTGTAACAGCTCAGCAAGTAACATCTGACTCTATAAAAGTTGACTCAACCATGATTGATTCCACTATGGTTGATTCAAGCCAGGTTGAATCCATGGAAACTGAGCCTGAACCAGTTGACTCTGTACAATACTTTATGGATTCAGCTGACGAATATGCAGAAAAATGGGACCACGAGAATGCAATTAAAAATTATCTTAAGGTACTGGAAATTGATTCAACCAACTACCGCGCACACTGGAAATTAGGTGATGAATATACTGAACTGGCCAACAACCTTCCGAAAGATCAGGAAGACAGAAAAGAAGAATTGTTTGAAAAGGCACGCCTTTACTCCGAAAAGGCCATTGAAATAAATCCGGATGGCTTTGAGGGACATCTGAAACTTTCTACAGCTTTGGGCAGACTGGCACTTTTCCAGGGTGGTAAAGAAAAGGTAAAACTGAGTAAAAAAGTTAAAGAAGAAGCAGAAAAAGCTCTGGAACTGAATCCGGAATCAAATATTGCTAATCATATTTTAGGTGCCTGGCAGCAGAATGTAGCCAACCTGAGCGGATTTCTGAAATTTTTTGCCAAAGTTTTCTTTGGTGAAAAACTGGTAGGTTCCAATGAAGAAGCGGTAAAATACTTCAAGAGAGCCATTGAACTCGATCCAAATTATATTGAACACTATCTGGAACTTGCCAAAACCTATGAATATATGGATGAAGATGAACTGCAAAAAGAAGCATTACAAAAAGTTCTGGAATTACCAGCAACAGAAGAAGATGATCCCAAATTAAAAAAAGAAGCCAAAGAAATGCTGGAGGATTTGAAATAAAGAGGTACAAAAATTTCCCATACTAATACATTATAATTTAATAACCGAAGTTGTTCAAAAAATAACCACAGAATACACAGAGTAAGGAATGAGAATAAAAGAAGATGACTTTATATATATTTTATAATTTCCTGTTTTTCTCTGTGAACTCTGTGGTTTTATTGTTTTTGCTCTTTTAGATAATTCCAGCAAAAAATCATAGCTTTAAACTATAATTAAATCCGAAGAGGATATCCCATGCTGTGCATAAATGGCAAACAGATGCATTCTGTGGTTTCCTATAAAGAGATCATAGACAAAATCGAAGAAGCCTTCAGAATTCAGCAAAGTGGAAATTTCTCTATGCCTGATCGCATGCATGCAGAATATAAAGGAAACACGTTACTGCTTATGCCCTGTTTTACCACTGCTGCTATGGGAACAAAACTGGTTACTCTTTTCCCGGAAAATGTTAACAAAGGCCTTCCCCGGCTGTATGGTGAAATGATACTGAATAACGCTGAAACAGGAGAACCTTTGGCTCTCATGAACGGAGCCGTGTTAACAGCTTTGCGGACTGGTGCTGTAGGAGGAGTGGGAGTAAAATATATCTCTCCTCCTGATGTTGCTGTTCTGGGAATAGTGGGAACCGGTGTGCAGGGATTCTTTCAGGCTGTATATGCTACTTTGATCAGACCTATAAAAAAAGTAGTTATCTTTGATCCGGACCAGAAAAACATGGAACATTTCGAAAAGCACTATTCCCAACAGTTCAAAATAATTCCCATAAAAAAAGCAGGTAGTGTAGAAGAATTAGCAGAAATATCTGAAGTCATCATAACCGCTACCAATTCCCATAAACCAGTATTACCTGATGACAAGGATCTGCTTAAGGGAAAACATATTATTGGCATCGGATCCTATAAACCGAATATGCAGGAATTTCCGGAAGCACTTTTCAAACTGACTCCAAAAATATTTGTGGATACTGATCTGGCAAAACAGGAATCCGGTGATCTTACTGCTCCGTTACAAAAAGGATGGATAGATGGAAAACAGGTAGTTCCTCTGGGGAAACTGGTAACCGGAGAGGCGAACATTGATCCCAGGGGTCAAACAACCCTGTTCAAATCCGTGGGCATGGCCCTGTTTGATCTCCTGACTGCAGATTACATTTATAAGAAGGCAAAAGAAGAAAAGGTCGGCATTGAGGTTGATTTGTAGAGTAAAAATTTTGAAATTTGCACTTTGCATTTTTTAGTATTCATTTTCTATAGATTGCCTGATATATGTTTAATCCAATTGAAAAATTAAAAATAAAAATTGTAAAATGAAAAATAAATTGACAATTCCACAGAATTGGCCGAAAATCACCACCATCGAAGCTCATACTGCCGGAGAGCCCCTGAGAATCATCACCGGCGGTATTCCTGACATCCCGGGTAAAACTATATTAGCAAAACGGCGATACGCACAGAAACATCTGGATCACTTCAGGACCGGACTGATGTGGGAACCCAGGGGACATGCAGACATGTACGGTGCCATACTGACTGAACCGGTGACTCCGGACGGAGATCTGGGTGTACTTTTTTTACATAATGAAGGATTCAGCACCATGTGCGGTCACGGCATAATCGCCCTGACTAAAGTAGTACTGGATACAGGAATGATCTTTAAAGCAGGTGATGATCCTGTACTGAACATTGATGCACCTGCAGGAAGAATTACTGCCACTGGTCATCGAAAAAAAGGAGTGGTAAAAAACGTATCTTTTCTGAATGTCCCTTCTTTTGTCTACCAGAGTGACCTGCAAATAGAAATTCCGGATCTGGGGCAGGTGAAATATGACCTTGCTTTTGGAGGTGCATTTTATGCTTTTTGCAATGCTGTGGAACTAGGCCTGAATTTAATACCGGAAAATCATGATATCCTCATTAATGCCGGAAAAAAGATCAAAAAAGCTGTTATGGACAGTATTTCAATTATCCATCCTCTAAAAAAAGAACTGGGATTTCTCTACGGAACAATTTTTATCGGTCCTCCTGAAAATAAAGCTCATCACAGTCGCAATGTCTGCATTTTTGCTGAAGGTGAAGTTGACCGCTCCCCGACCGGGACAGGAGTGAGCGCAAGGGCTGCCATCCATTACAACCGCAAGGAATTAAATACAGATCAGACCATCTCTATTGAAAGTATCCTGGGAACTACCATGGATGTAAAGATTACTGATATAACTAAAGTCGGAACATACCAGGCTGTTATTCCGGAAGTATCGGGAACCGCTCATATCACAGGGCAGAATGAATTCTATTTTGATCCTGATGATCCTCTGAAAAAGGGATTTATTTTTCGGTAGATTAATAATATTTTTGACAGGATCAACAGGATTAACAAGATTTAAAATAATAATCCAGTAAATCCTGTTGATCCTGTCTGATAATAAAATGAAAAATATAAAGGAGAAACCATGCTTAAACAAAAAATTGCAATAATATCAGTTCTGCTCATGATCCCTGTATTGTCGGTAATTGCAGATTGTACTGATATTGTAGTGGGGAAAAAAGCATCAAAAGACGGATCCGTAATCACCTCTCACACAGGCTGCTGTGATGAATGCAGAGTGCATGTGGTGCCGGGTCGGACCTTTCCGGAAGGTGCCAGGGCTCCGGTATATTACGGTTTACAGGATGTCAGAAAACCGCTGAAACAGTACGGTGAGATAATCGGATATATTCCTCAGGTCCGGAAAACCTATACTTACTTTCACTCCGGATACTCGCACATGAACGAACATCAGCTCGCCATCGGAGAAAGCACTACCAGCCAGAGAAAGGAATTGCAGGTCAACCGGGAGACCGGAAAACAGATAATGACAGTGGAACAGGCCATGGTGTTTGCCCTGCAGCGCTGCACAAAAGCCCGGGAAGCGATGGATTTGATCACATCCTTAATGGAAAAGTATGGATTTCTGCCCTCTTGTGTGGATGAATCTGAAACCCTCTGTATTGCTGATCCGGAAGAAGCCTGGGTACTGGAAATTTTTAGTGTGGGACCGGAATGGGAACCGGATAGCGGAGAGCTGGGAGCTATCTGGGCTGCCAGGCGGGTACCGGATGATCATGTGACCATTGTACCTAACTGGAGTATTATACAGGAGATTGATCTTAGTAAACCGGACGATTATTTAGCTTCTGAAAATTATCAGCAGGTTGCAATTGACCACGGGTGGTATGACCCGGAAAGCGGCAAACCCTTTATCTGGCAGAAAGCCTACAGTCCGGTGGCACGGGAATGGGCAGTCAGCCGTTTATGGCTGTTTTACTCCACTGTTGCTCCCAATTTTAAACAATGGCCGAATAAAAAACTGACCTATCCCTACAAAGGCTATGATGCCTATCATCAGTATCTTGAAGACATCAGCTTTTATCCCTTCTCTGTAAAACCGGAGAAGAAGCTTTCAGTGCAGGATGTTATTGCCTTTCAGAGATCTGTATATGAAGGTACCATTTATGATATGACAATGGATTTTGACTGGTTTGTTCCTGACAGTAAAGGAGGAATGAAAAAGAGCCCCCTGGCAACACCCTTTCCTACCCGGGATATGCGGGAGCTGCTGGATATCACTCACCGCCGTATGGTTTCCAGAGGAGGATACGGCATGGTGGCCCAGCTGAGAAGCTGGCTCCCTGATCCTGTGGGCGGAGTCTACTGGTTCTATGTGGACAATCAGCATATAAGCACTTATGTGCCCATCTATGCGGGGGTTACAGAAATCTGTGAGGAATACAAAACCTATGATCCGGATCAATACAGTGAAAAATCAGCCCGCTGGGGAGTGGATTTTGTAGACAATCTTCTGTATTTGAAATGGCAGGAAGCAATCAAGGATCTCATAGCAGCTCGTGATCCTCTGGAAAATTCCTTTTTTGAGAATATGGAAAAAGTTGCCTCTGAAGCATCTGCTTTACATCAAAAAGATCCGGAGAAAGCAAAAGAGTACCTGACTGACTATACTAAAAAATGCATGAAGGAGGCTGTACAGTTATTTATTGATTTGAAGAAAAAGCTGATTACAAAGTATACTAATAATAAGGCAGGATTGTGATCAAAGGATAAAAGATAAAGTTATGGAGTATATGGTATAGGGTATAGGGTTTGAGAAAATGAGAACTTTAGAGGTGGAGAGAGTAAGGGTGCAGGAGCCAGAATAGACCGCAGACCGCGGACGGCAGACAGCTAAGAGAGGCGATCAGCGGTCTTTGGTCTATGTGAGGTGTTCAGATGATCATATGACTCCACGACTCTAAGACTCTACGACTCTATGACCCTATGACTCAAAGACCCTATGACTCAAAGACACAAGGACCGAAAAAATGAACAATATTCTTATAACAGGACAGCCAGGGATAGAGTGTCCTGTAAAAAATTTCTTCTGAACAATATGGAAGAGTGATAAAATGAAATTTAAACCGCCCAACAAATCAGAAAGAATAAATTCTATCGGATCCACTGAAAAATTATCAGAAACAGACCAACGTGCATTCGATCCAAATGGTTTTGAACCCATACCTAAACCGAAATCAGGTGACTGGCTGTCAGAACATCAGGAATCCGGTCAGACCTTTGATCAGTTTAAACAGCAAAATTGGAAACAACCTGACAGTTCCTACAATACAATTTACCTGCAGCCTCTGGGGAGATTTCCGGAAAATAAAAGTCCTTCCTTAGAACTTTTGAGAGAGTATGTTGAAAACTACTATACCTTAAGAGTTAACATTAACAATCCTCTCAATTTGAAAAAACATAACATTACAATCCGTATTAATCCCTATTCCAGGAATATTCAGATATTAACTTCTGATGTTCTGAATATCCTCACAAAACAACTGCCGAAAGATGCTTTTTGTCTTATGGGTATCAGTATGGAAGACCTCTATCCTGATCCATCCTGGAATTTTGTATTCGGACAGGCTTCTATTAATGACCGGGTAGGCGTATACAGTTTTGCCCGCTATCATCCTGCTTTTTACCGGGAAAAACCGGATAAAAATTTCATGCAGATTTTACTGAAAAGAAGCTGTAAGGTGTTGGTTCATGAGATTGGACATATGTTTGGATTAAATCACTGTATCTATTTCCACTGTATAATGAACGGCTCAAACCATCTGCAGGAAAGTGATTCCCGTCCTTTGCATCTTTGTCCTGTATGTCTTCACAAATTGAAGTACAGCATCGGTTTTGATATTGTAGAGTGGTATAAAAAATTACATAATTTTTATCAGCAACATGGTTTTACTGATGAAGCTGACAAAATCAAAAACCGTCTTGATTATATTTTAGATAAAAAATAAAAGGAGCAATTCATGAACGTAATAATGGATCTCTCTGTAGTACCCATGGGTGTCGGTGTTTCTGTATCAAAATATGTGGCCGCCTGTGAACAGGTGATGAAAGAAGCAGGTTTGAAAATACAGCTCCATGCGTACGGTACCAACATTGAAGGAGAATGGGATGAAGTATTTGCCGCAGTCAAGAAATGCCATGAAACTATTCATAAAATGGGTGCGCCCAGAATTTCAACCAATATACGAGTCGGGACCAGAACCGACCGTCCGCAGACCATGAATGATAAAATTAAAAGTGTTGAAGATAAATTGAAGAGTGAATAGTTGATTAAATCCTGTATGTAATCTCGGTATCGGAATCGGTATCGCTATCGAATAGGAACACTCGACAGCTTGGAATCATTAAAAATAATCCTGGATTAGGTAGTTCAGGAGGATCAAAAATAACTTGAAATTTATTACTATAATGCCTATTATTAATAACCAATGAGGAAAAAATTTCATGGAAAAAACATTGCACATCATTAACCAGATGCATAAACAAGGATTATTTAAACAATATGCAATAGGTGGTGGCATTGCGGCTCTTTTTTATATTGAACCGTTTGCAACCTTTGATCTTGACATTTTTCTATTATTAACAAAAGAATCCGAATCATTGATCTCTCTTTCCTCTTTATATCAATGGTTAAAGAAAAAAGGCTATAAAACAATTAAAGAACAAATTGTCATAGAGGGAATACCTGTGCAGTTCATTCCTGCTTATAATGAACTTGTAAATGAAGCTGTTCTACACTCAATAAAAAAAAAATATAAAGCTGAAACTACTTTTGTATTGCGTCCGGAATACCTGCTTGCAATCATGGTACAGACAAACAGACCTAAGGACAGAGATAGAATGCTTAAATTAATTGAAGAGACAGAAATATCTAATAAACTACTGGAAAAAATATTAAATAAATATAATTTAAAAAATAAATATACGGCGTTTAAGAAAAAATTCTATGGTCAATAAAAGAAAAAATAGAACATTTTCAGCTGCAAAATATGCTTCCAAGGTTTTTGAAGCGAAACATAGATATCATAAAAATCAAGCTCAATTACCGATTGAAAAAAAAATAAAAATTCTTATTGAACTGCAAAAAATGGTAATAAATATCCAAAACAATCCTGATAATGATAAATCAAAGTTTGTTTGGAAAATAAAATAAGCTTACAATTATAATAATTGTATCTATCCTGTAAATCCTGTTCATCCTGTCAAAAAATCGAAATTGTACCATCGGTAATCGAAAAGTAACTAATTTATTAAACAAGGTGATCGAAAGTGACCTGAACTCATCAAATAAACGTGTGGCATTGCCTTCAGGCAATGTCTTATTAATATGACCTAAAGCATGCCCCCAACTTGATTGGGGGGTCGTGCCACACGACGCTATGGAAATGCCTATTTGATTTTCAAAAATAACAGTTATGATAAACCCCTCAATTCTCCCCTTGTCAGGGGAGTTTCTATTGGGTATTATTTTTGAAAATCAATACAGATTGCACCCACTGCACAGTGCGGGGCTATTAAAAACACCTCTTTTACTACTCTACCCCACCAACCCCTCAATCTCATCCATCGTCCGATTCATAGCCTCCATAGTCAACTTAAAAGGTTCAGAAGAAGTCATATCCACCCCTGCTTTTTTTAGAAGATTGATGGGATAATCCGAACCACCGGCTTTTAAAAAGTCTAGATATCTTTCCAGACTCCCTTCTTCCTTGTTAATAATTTTTTCTGCCAGTGCAGTGGAAGCAGTAAAGGAAGTCGCATATTGATACACATAAAAATTATAATAAAAGTGGGGAACATAGGCCCATTCCACCGGGATTGGTTTCTCAATCAAGCAGATGTCCTCCTCATGCCCGTAGTACTTTTTCAAAAGAGACTCGTACATTCTGGTTAAACTCTCGCCGCTCAGAGAATTCCCTTTTTCCACCTCCTCATGTATATTCAATTCAAACTCAGCAAACTGGGTCTGACGAAACACCGTTCCTTTGATACTGTCTAAATATTCCATAAGCAGTGAGAGTCGGACATCCTTATCCCCAATTGTATGTATCATTTTCTCTTTCAACAAGATTTCATTGAGGGTGGAAGCTACTTCTGCTACAAAGATGGAATAGTCAGCAGTCGCAAAGGGTTGGGTCTGGTTGGAAAAATAACTGTGCATGGTATGCCCCAGTTCATGCGCCAGCGTACTGACATCACTGTACTGATCATTGTAATTAAGCAGAATATAGGGATGAACATCATACACATTACCATTACTATAAGCACCGGAACGTTTGCCTGTGGATGGATAGACATCTATCCATCGGTTTTTCCGGGCCTGTTCAACCACCTGGACATACTCCTTTCCTAACACGTTTACTGCATCCAAAATCAAATCCCAGGCTCTGGAAATACGGTATTTCAGTTCGATATCCTTGACCACCGGCGCATATAAATCTGAATATTTCAATGTATCTACATTCAACATTTTCCGCTTCAGCTTTAAATAACGGTGAAAATATCTTAGATTATTATTGACATTATCAATCAGGGTGTGATATACACTGACAGGGATATTATCGGGATCAACTGCTCTGTGCAGCGAAGATTCATATCCCCGGGACTGAGCGTAAAAAATATCTTTTTTTATCTGAGTATATAATTGTACCCCAAAAGTACCTTTAAATTTTTCCAAGCTTCTGAAAAAAGCCTTAAAAACCTTTTCCCTGTCGTGATGATTAGGTAAAGCTCTATATTTGGAGAATCCGGACTGATCAAGCTTCACGTTACTGCCGTCACTGAGAGTTACTTCCGGATAATCAAACTCTGCATTACTGAAGATGGAAAATACTGCATAAGGCCCTTCCGCAATCATATGTGCTCGGGCAAGGATCTTTTCTTCATTTTCAGAGAGCATATGCTCTCGTCTTCGTATAATATCACGAAGAATAAAAGCATATTTTTTAAGTTCATCCTTCTCCTGAATAAATCTTTCTATTAATCCTTTATCAAAAGCTGCGATTTCTGGTTCAAAAAAAGAAAATTCAGTTGCATATTCAGTATAAAGCTGTTCCAACTCCTGCTTTTTTTCTATATATTCAGATTTTCTGATATCCTCATCAGATTTCATATGGGCATAACTGTAAAGCCTGGAAAACTCCTTCTGCATATGACTTTGAAATTCAACACAATTCAGAAGAAATTCAGCAGAAGAAGATAGTTTTCCTTTAAATGTTGCAATTTCCTTGATCCGGGAAGACCATTTCTCTTTTTCCTTTTCCCATTCCTTGTCTGAAGCATAGATGTCTGTCAAATCCCACTTAAACTCATCAGAAATTTGTTTTCTTTTTCGTGACTGACTTCTTTCCGGTTTAAAAAACGAAACAGTATAAAGATTCATACTTTACCTCTTATGCAAAAAAAAAATGAAAAAATCTTTCTCATATTATACAATATTGAGTACACCCTAAAAAAAATATAGCCTCCAAAATATACGGAAAATACTAAATTACTTTTATTAAGATTATATATTAATTTTTCGTGCTTTTCGTATTATTCGTAGGTCTTATGAACAAAATTAACATCTTATACCTATAAAAATTGCCCGACATATTCAAGCTGCCGGGCATATTTTTATTAACGTATTATAGTAACTGTATTATTAATAACAATTACTATATATATGTATATGAACAATTGTATTAAATTAAATCATTGCGATTTATTTTAATACATACCGCCTCCCATGCCGCCCATTCCACCAGGTGGCATAGCCGGAGCTCCTCCGCCCTTATCTTCCTCAGGTTTGTCAGCAATCACAGCTTCTGTGGTCAGCATTAAACTGGAAACACTTGCTGCATTCTCCAGAGCTGTTCTTACTACCTTAGTGGGATCAATAACACCGGCGTTAATCAGGTCTTCATATTTTTCAGTCTGAGCATTAAAACCTATCTCTGCACTTTTTTCTTTTAATTTTTGTACAACCAGTGAACCTTCCAGACCAGTATTATTGACAATTTGTCTTACCGGTTCTTCCAATGCTTTTTTTACTATCTCAACTCCAACTTTTTGGTCACCTTTAAGTTTCAAATTCTCAAGAGCTGTTATTGAGCGAAGTAAAGGAATTCCTCCACCTGCAACAATACCTTCTTCAACAGCTGCTCTGGTGGCATGAAGTGCATCCTCAACTCTGGCTTTTTTCTCTTTCATTTCTACTTCTGTTGCTGCTCCTACATTGAGTACAGCTACTCCACCGGAAAGTTTTGCCACTCTTTCCTGAAGTTTTTCTCGATCATAATCAGAAGTAGTTCCCTCAATCTGTTTTTTAATCTGATTGATTCTTTCCTGAATTTCTTTTGTGGACCCTGCACCTTCTACAATAGTAGTATTATCCTTATCAATTCTTATTCTTTTTGCGGAACCCAGGTCTTCTATCGTAGCATTTTCCAGTTTGAAACCGGCTTCCTCTGCAATAACCTGTCCTTTGGTAAGCACTGCAATATCTTCCAGCATAGCTTTTCTGCGATCACCGAATCCAGGAGCCTTAACTGCAGCAACTTTTAAAGTACCTTTAAGCTTATTTACTGCTAAGGTTGCCAAAGCTTCACCTTCAACATCTTCAGCAATAATCAAAAGAGCTTTACCCATCTGAGAGACTTTTTCCAGAATGGGAAGCAAATCCTTCATTGCACTGATCTTTTTATCATAGATCAAAATAAGAGGATCTTCCAGAACAGCTTCCATATTATCTGAATCTGTAACAAAATAAGGTGAAATATATCCACGGTCAAACTGCATTCCTTCCACTACATCCATGGTTGTTTCAATTGTTTTTGATTCTTCCACTGTAATAACACCATCTTTACCAACTTTTTCCATTGCATTTGCAATTAAATCACCTATGGTTTTATCATTATTGGCAGAAACTGCACCTACCTGAGAGATTTCCTTTTGACCGGATACTGTTTTACTCATCTTTTCAATCTCATCCACTACTTTTTTTACTGCTTCCCCAATTCCCCGTTTTAAATCCATGGGATTGGCACCAGCTGTAACATTTTTCAACCCTTCATTAAAAATTTTCTGTGCCAATACCGTCGCAGTAGTAGTACCATCTCCTGCTATATCACTGGTTTTGGATGCAACTTCTTTTACCATCTGGGCTCCCATATTTTCAAAAGGATCTTCCAGTTCTATTTCTTTGGCTACTGTAACTCCGTCTTTAGTTACAGTCTGAGCTCCAAATTTTTTTTCAATAACAACATTACGGCCCTTAGGTCCCAATGTTACTTTTACAGCATCAGCCAGTTGATCCACGCCCTCTTTGAGAGCTTGTCTGGCTTCAGCGCCAAATTCAATTATTTTTGCCATAGTTATCTATCCTCCTTAATTTTATTCAATAATAGCAAGTATGTCACTTTCTCTGACAATAAGATATTCCTTATCATCAATATTTACTTCCGTACCGGAATATTTTCCATAAAGAACTGAATCTCCCTTTTTAACTGTCATGGAAATCACCTCTCCGGCATCAGAGGCTTTTCCCGGACCTACAGCAACAACTTTTCCTTTTTGGGGTTTTTCCTTGGCTGTATCCGGAATAATAATACCCCCCTTGACTTTATCTTCAGCGGGGGCAGGCTCAATCACTACTCTGTCTGCTAAAGGTTTAACTTTCATCTACCTTCCTCCTTATTAATTATATTTATTATTTCATGGTTATTTATTAGCACTCTTTTCGTAAGAGTGCTAATCAGATTATAATTTATAAAATTATATTTAAATGTCAAGTTTTTTTTGTTTCAATTTTAAAAAAAATTTATTATATTAAAAAATTAATTTATATTATTAATAAAAAGAAAGGGAATAATATGAAGTGTAAAAAGAATATGGTAATTATTTTCGTAGTTTTTTTACTCAGCTTTTTAAATGTATTAATCTCAGCTCAGTATAATTCTTCGATTGCGGTCCCAAAAGATAAATGTACAGTAGTTATTGTAGGGAAGGATGCCTCAACTGATGGTTCCGTAATGACAACCCATACCTGCGACTGCGGACTGTGTGACTGGACCTGGCGCTATGTTCCGCCTGCAGACTACGAACCTGTTTCAAAAAGAAAAATATATTATTTCAATCAGTTTAAAACTGATCCTCCGGAAATGGGTTTAAAATGGGATGCAATTGAAGACAATTTTACCGGACTGGAAATTCCTCAGGTTGAACATACCTATGGATACAAACATGGTGCTTTTGGATATATGAACGACAATCAGGTAGCATTGGGAGAATCAACTATAGGATGCAGAGATGCAATGGAAAATCAGACTCCTACCCCAAAATTCGATATTACTATGCTTACTCTCATTGCTATGGAAAGAGCCAAAACAGCCAGACACGCCATAAAAATAATGGGAGAGTTAGCTGAAAAATATGGGTATGGACATACTGATACCGGAGAAATGCTGGCATTGGCAGATCCGGATGAAGTGTGGGTTTTTGAAATTATGCCGGTCGGACCTTTGTGGACCCCTAACAGTGGTAAACCTGGTGCAATCTGGTGTGCTCAGAGAGTACCGGATGATCATGTAAGTGTCTGCCCCAATGAATCAAGAATCGGAGAAATAGACCTGGATAAAAAAAATTATTTTATGGCTTCCGAAAATGTTAAATCATATGCTATAGATCACGGTTACTGGGACCCTGACAGCGGTGAACCGTTCAGCTGGAAAAAAGCTTATTCTCCTTCAGAAGGAAGTGCTGCAAGCACTAATGGATACCATGGACGGATGTGGAGATTTTTTGATCTGGTAGCTCCTTCCAAAAACTTCAGCGATGAAAAACCAAATATGGATTTCCCTTTTTCCGTCAAACCTGACAAAAAACTTTCTGTATCTGATGTTATAGAGATACTGCGGGATAATTACAAAGGAACTCCCTATTATACAGCCCGGGGATTACAAGGCGGTGCGTTCGAGAATCCTAACCGTCTTCCTTATGGTTTTAAATTAGAAGATAAGAAATACAACCTTGGCCGTGCCATCAGTGTTAACAGAGCGGAATATGTGACCATTACCCAGTGCAGGGACTGGCTGCCAGATCCTGTTGGTGGAATAATATGGTTACTTTTCGGGGCACAGGATACTGGTTGTCTGATGCCTTTCTACGCTGGAGTGAACAGGATTCCACATTCTTTTGAAATCGGAGATCACTGGCATTTTAACAGAGAGTCAGCCAGATGGGCATTTGACTATGTTGATTTTCATACCCAGGTTGTTTACTCTCATGCTATAAAAGAAGTAAGAAAAGCTCAGAAAGAATGGGAAGACAGTGCTATAGAGAGAACCACTTATATTGATGAACGGGCCGTAAAACTTCATAAAAAGGATCCTGCGAAAGCAATTGAATATCTTAATGATTACTGTAACAACAATGCAAATCTGGTGATTAATGCCTGGTGGGAACTTGGAGACAGACTTCTGGTTCAGTTCAATCATTTATGGTATTACAATATTAAAGAAAGAAAAAGAGAATCACTAACCTATCCTGACTGGTGGTTAAAAGAACTCATTAAATACAATGATTTAACGCCATTGGAAGAATAAAAATCTATTTATAACCCACTAAAAACACGAAATACACAAAAAAAATTTTATAAATTTCGTGTATTTCGTGTATTCTGTGGGAGATTAATTCTTAAAATAAAATAATAAAATTTGATACTTAATTAATTTTGGAGGATAGAAAATGAATATTCCTTTAAAAAAAACAGTTTCTTTGATGATTGCAGTTTTACTTGTCTTCTCATCATTGTTATTTTCACAAGATGATGTACCAGAATGTGAACTTCCAGTTCTTACAACCTCAGCAGGACAAAGTGCTGATATTAATACGTTGAATGTTATTTTGGAACAGGCAGGAGTGGAATATGATTACTGTGATGTTCCTACTGTTGCTATGATAAAGGATGGAGTCGGTCTGGGAGGCAGAGAATCAGGTCAGGGATTCCATGTAAAAATAAATACTGATCTGGAAAATTTTGATAAAGGCGCTTCTTATAAAACCACCATGTTTGCCATAGGTGCAAGTCTGAAAGGAATGGGAGCATCCGGTCTTACCGTAGAAGATGAGATCAAAAGATTAGTGAGCATAATTGAATACTGTCAAAAAAATGACATTTTTATCATTGCTGTACATGTTGGCGGAGAATCCAAACGGGGCGCCAAAGGGAGTAATAATGAAAAAATGATTGATACTGTAGCTCCTCAGGCTGATTATATTATTGCAGTCAAGGACAGTAATAAAGACGGCCGCTTTACTACTATTTCCGAGCAGAATGAAATCCCCTTTTCTGAAGTAGAATATGCCCTGGATATTGTGGGATTAATGAAGAAAATATTCACAGTAAAATAAATTAAACTATTCTGAAAACCTTGAAGATACAGAATTAATTTTCCATTAAACAGAGATTTTTCCACCTGTCTGGTGTAAAAATCTCTGTGCATAGACCTTAAAATAATTAGGAATAAATATGTATATTCAAATTACAGTAATTTTACTGATAATGGCAGCAGCATATACGATTGCGAACTGGAAAAAACTTTCTATTGAACTCTGTATATTAAGTTCTGCTCTTGCAGGCGGAATTACCGGTGCTTTCTTTTTCACTCCTCCCATAATCCAACTGCCCCGGCATCTGATAGAAGGTACCTTTGTTTATCTCGATATCATGTTAGTCTTTGTTACAGCAACTATTTTTATTAACCTGATGGTAGAAGCAGGAAGTGTAAATTATGTTGTGCGAGGAATTATAAAATTCTTTTACAACAAACGGATAATAGCCCTCCTGATGATAATGTTTGTAATTCTAATTCCCGGTGCCCTAACCGGAGCCGGAAGTGTTTCTGTACTTACTGTAGGAACCCCCTGCGCCTTAGCCTTAGGCTATCTGGGAATTTCCAAAAGAAGAACAGCTGCAATTTTATTTATTGTTGCAGGTCTGAGTGCTGCTGCTCCTCCGGTTAATATCTGGGCCATGATCGTATCTGCCGGGACTGCCATTCCCTATGTTGGTTTTGAGTTTACTCTGGGAATCCCTGTTCTCTTGCTGGGTACCTTTACCATGCTGGTACTTGGATTAAAACAAGAGGGAGAGATCAATCTTGAAAAAATACTAAACAAAATGCCCCCGGTGCCTGAGAAAATGAGGTGGTGGAGAGTTGCCCTGCCATTCTTTGTTTTTTTCGGCTTGATAATACTTTCTCGAATTTTTCCCTTCAGTATACCAATCTTAGGACTTCCGCTTGAGTTTGTCATAGCATCCCTGGTAGCTATTGTAGTAAGTCCCAAAAAAATAAATATACTTTCTCTTTCCCGTGATACAGTAAAAAAACTAACCCCTCTTCTGGCAACTATGGCAGTGGTCGGATCCCTGCAGCAAATAATGACCGTAACCGGAGTAAAGGGACTCATTTCCTATGCAGTAATCAGTACTCCTATAGTGCTACTCTATATTTTACTGATTTTTATTATTCCGGCTTCCGAAGGAGTGCTGACCTATGGAGGGGCTGCTATCATAGGTATACCTCTGGTATGGTTTCTTGATTCCATTGGCCTGCATGCTACTGTAGTTATTGCAGGATTAAGTCTGTTATGGCCTCTGGGAGACGGGCTTCCTCCTACAGCTCTCATCGGAAGACTGACTGTTATGATGACTGATTATAAAGATCCCTATTGGTCTTTTTTGAAAAAAACCTGGCTGCCCTGGATAGTGATAACCATTGTAGGTATTCTCATGATCATATTTAGTGCTAAACTTTCATTTTTAGTCAAATGGAGCATGTAAATAAAAATAGAGGAAAAAAGTTAAATATTTGATAATGAAAAATATGGAGAATGGAAAAGACAAAATACAAAAAATAATGGATAAAACTATTTCTATCCTTTGCCATTTTCTATTTTCCCTATTCTCTGTTCCATTATTTAAAACAGTAAAAAAAGGATGCATTCAATGAATATCATAATGATTCTCTACTATTTAATTTCTATATTTACAGCTTGTATGCTTATCTGGAATCTTGTTCGCGAAAAAACGAGTGTTCAGAAAATTATTTTATACCTGATTGTTCTAATTCCTCTGATACTGAGAATATTCCGGATAAGATAGTATATAAAAAAAATAAACTTGATAAATAAAAGAATAAGTAAAAATGAAATCGATTTACCATTTTGAAAATGAATTAAATAACAAAGTCATATTAAACCTACTAAAGACACGAAATGCACAAAATATAAAACATAGATTCACAAAAAAATTTAGTGTGCTTCGTGTATTTCGTGAGAGATGTCTTTATAGATTAAACTTAATATTAAATTGATATTTCAAATGCTTTACAAGGAGTAAAAAATGTCCAAAATCAATTATATAAAATTACTGCTGATGATCCTGACCATTGCTGTAATGGTAATTTCAGGTATTCAATTTTATAATCACCGTCATTATAAACTCCCCATAGTTGCCGGAAAAGGAGTAACCAAAGTTGAAATGTTAAGTAAATATTGCAATAACTTAAAAGGAACTCCTGCAGATACAAAAGTATTTTATCTTGAAGGTAAAAAAAAGGGTGGTAAAACCTTACTTATTGCCAACACCCATTCCAATGAACCAGCAGCAATTCTCAGCGCCCTGATTTTTATTGAAAACTGTGTAGTAGAACAAGGAACTCTCATTATCATACCTCAGTTTAACAACAGCGGCAGCAGAAATACAAAACCGGGAGATGGATATCCTCTCTATTTTACAATACCCACTGAGTGGGGTGCAAAAAAATTCAGAATGGGCAACAGAAATGCTGCTCCCCTTGATCAGTGGCCGGACCCCGATGTGTATGTTCACTATCCTGACAGACAGCTGCTATCCTATCTGGATGTGAGAAACACTAACCGAACCTGGCCGGGCAGACCTGACGGTCCTCTTATGGAAAGAGTCACTTATGCAGCCATGGAATTAATGAGACAAAAGAAGGTTGATGTGGCTATAGATGTACACGGTGCCGAGACCATGTTCCCTGTCACTAATTGTATTGTAGCCCCGGATAAATCGATGCGTATTGCAACCATGGTTGCACTGACTGTTAAAGCATTGGAAAACTTTGAAAATCATGTAGAGCCTTCACCTAAAAATTTCCGGGGGCTATCTCATAGAGAAATCGGGGATTTTTCAGAACATACAAAACCCTTTTTGCTGGAAGCCCCCCTCCCCTTTCTGGATCAGCCTACCGGTCCCAAAACAGAGGACTTATTACTGGATGGCAAAGATCCCTTTCTTCTCAGTCTGGCTAAACAAAAAAAATTGTTCGTTCCCTATGATTCAACAGGATGGCCCATAAAAAAACGGGTAGGACAGCATTGCTCTGTAATTCAGGAAATCATAAAACAATTTTCAGCTGGTAATCCTGACAAATCTATTACATTTCAGGGGGTTCCGCGGTACAAACAGGTGGTAAATCAGGGGGTAGGTTATTTTTATCACGATCCCCAAAAAACTGATAAAAAAAACATCTACTATAATTAATGTTTTATATTTGGTTTTTATCTGTCGCCATATTTTTCTTCTATCTTATTGCAGAATCAATCCTGCTGAATAAGCAAAGAGAATCCATACCTTTAAGAATAACCGTAACCGGAATCAGGGGGAAAACCAGTGTAGTAAGATTACTGGCCTCTGTACTTAGATATGATGAGAAAAATGTTGTCGCTAAAACAACCGGTGCAAAACCATGCCTCATTTACCAGGATGGCACCGAAGAGGTGTTGAAAAGACGAGGTCTCCCATCTATTCTGGAACAGAAAAAACTAATAAAAACCGCTCATAAGGTTAATGCTGACGTAATAGTCAGTGAAATAATGAGCATTCATCCGGAAAATCATTATATTGAATCACAAAAAATTTTAAAACCCCATATTGTAGCCATTACCAATTTTCGTCTGGATCATACTGAAGCTATGGGAAAGACAAAAGAAAATATTGCAGAAGTCTTTTGCTCTGATATTCCCCAAAAAACAACTGTATTTATCCCGGAAAAAGAAAAAAATTCAGTGATTCTTAATTGTTTGAAAGAAAAAAATTGTAAAAATATTGAAGTGAAAGATAATATATCTAAATCCTGTATGACTAATATAAAAAAAACACCTCATCATGTTTTTCCTGCAGATCTGGATACAGTCTATTCAATATGCAACCATCTGAACATTGATAAAAAAGTAATTGAAAAAGGTGTAATAAATGTCTCAACAGATTCGGGATCATTAAAAATCTGGGAATATAGAAATAATAATAAGAATTTATTCTTAATAAACGGTTTTGGTGCCAACGATCCAGAATCTACACTAAAGACAATTTCAAAAATAAAAAATATTTTACCAGCTGATCAAAAAAAAATAACCGGCTTACTCTGTTTACGAAAAGATAGAGGAGACCGGACACTGCAATGGATTAGTTTCTTAAAAAATAATCAGGATCAAATATTTGATTCATTATTTGTTACAGGCGGACATTCTAAATATGTAGAAAGAAAACTTAAACAAGTAACTCTCATTAAAACAAAAAAACCTGAGGAAATCACTGAAAAAATTTGTTCTCATCTCAAAAATCAATCTGTACTCTTAGGATTTGGGAATTTTAAAAAAACCGGGAATAAACTTGTTAATTATTGGGAAAAGATAGGAAAAAAATATTATTAAAAATGAACTTTTATAAATTTTATTATTAGATACAAACTGTCATGTTGAACTTGTTTCAGCATCTCCTAAAAAAGTTATTACACCCTGAAGCAAGTTCAGGGTGACATACTTTCTAAAAATTTACAGAAGTTCAATAATTTAAAAAACATGGAATACGAATTAACATTTATCGGCCTATTGCTGTCATTATTATTTACTGGTATCACCGGAATCTATCCCGGAGGAATTATTGTACCGAGTTATCTTGTTCTTTTCATTCAGCAACCTGAAAGGATTGCCGGCACTATTATTACCGCCTTTTTAACAACCCTCTGCTATAAACTTTTCTCCCGATATGTGATTTTATTTGGCCGAAGAAGATTTATTTTTATGCTCATAACCGCGGGCCTGTGGGTTTATATCTGGTACACATTATTCCCGGTTCTCCTCCCTCAATCACAGGAATTCAGAGTGATCGGATGGGTAATTCCCGGGCTCATTGCCAACCACTTTGAAAGACAGGGGATACTGATCACCATTTGCTCTCTAGTAACTGTCACAGTTATGATCTTTGTTACTGGAAAGATCATCAGCTTGTGTATAGGAATGTTCTGAAAAAATTTATAATCCCTTAAGATGGAATATGGTAAAAAAGTTTCAGAAATCAGAATAGACCCCTGATTGCAGACAGCAGACCGCCGTCCGTGGTCAACTTTCACTAGTCATTGATCAGAGATTGATTGTTTCTTATCTGGTTATGACAAACTGATAAAATAATACCTTACAAAATCTATGAATTATATAAAAAATTATAAATTTAAAAAAAAGATCATTTACTCCACTACTGTAAGCATTGTGGCATACATTTTATTAATTTATATTTTACCTACTAATGAATTATCTGTTACTACAGCTTCTTATAATGCTTCTCAGAAGATGGCTAAAGCTATTTCAGTTATCAGAGACTATCTTGCTGAAAATAATACAACTATCAATAAAAAAATTGATCCCAACCTGACCGGTTTAATTGGAAGAAGACAAACCAGCCTAACAACTTCTCTGGGACATCTTCAAGCAAAGCGAACCACCACCAATCCCAATTTTGCCGGGCTTATTGTGCATTTACTGTCAAAAGCCGGAGTACAGAAAGGAGACAAAGTTGCTATTGGTTCCTCAGCTTCATTCCCAGGTTTGATGATAGCTACTGTTTGCGCAGCTGAAGCAATAGGAGCTGAACCCATAATTATTCTCTCTCTCGGATCCTCATCCTACGGTGCGAATCATCCTGATTTTAACCTTTTACACATGTATGAAATTTTATTGCAGGAAGGAATTTTTTCTTATAAACCGTCGGCAGTATCTCTTGGAGGAGAAGATGATGCAGGTAAAAATATGGATAACCAGCTGAAACAAACGTTAATTAATCAAATTCAGGAAAGCAACCTATCTTTTATTTTTGAAAACGACTTAAGGAAATCTGTTCAGAAACGACTACGCATTTATAAAATGAAAGCAGGCACAGAAAAAATTGATATTTTTATTAACTGTGGGGGGAGCGTAGCAAACCTTGGTACCAGTTCTTTAATCCTTAAAGTAAAACCCGGACTTATTAAAAACATGAAGCTTCCTGAAAAAAATAAAAGGGGAGTATTATTTGAAATGGCTTCCAAGGAGATCCCCTGTATCCATCTGCTCTACATTCAAGGTTTAATTCAAAATTATAATTTAGAATGGGATCCTATACCTTTACCAGAACCAAGAGGTTATTCACCTATTAAGAGAAAGAATGGAACATATATTTTAACTCTAATTATAGGGCTGTTTTACATAATCATAATCGGAATCATATGTTATAAATAATTTGCATTTTTTAATATTTTTTTTAAATTTAAACATAATGAATAAAATTCTTTCTACATTAATAATAAATTTTCAACTATCATTTACACAATTATCTACATTCATATTTTTTTTAAAAAAGGATTTTTTATCATGTATTGCTTATTAATGGCAGGAGGATCTGGTACTCGATTCTGGCCAAGAAGCAGAGAAAAAACCGCAAAACAATTTTTAAATATTTATGGAAAAAAGTCATTAATTGAAAATACAATTTCCCGATTTGAAAAAATAGTATCCCCTGAGAATATGTATATCGTTACCAAGGAAACACAAAAAAAAGAAATTAAAAATCATATTGGTAATATTCCGGCAAATAATGTTATATTTGAACCAGTGGGGAAAAATACTGCTCCCTGTATAGGATTGGGTGCATTATTCATTCAGCATAAAGATCCTGAAGGAATTCTAATTGTATCGCCAGCAGACCATCTGATACAAAAAGAAAAAAAATTTTTCCAAACCCTGAATACCGCAGTAAAAGTGGCAGAAAAAAACAATTGTTTTGTCACTATCGGAATTACTCCCGACCGTCCTGCCACCGGATATGGTTATATCCAAAGTGAAAAAAATATTGGTCCCATTAATAATATTGATATATATAAAGTTCATACTTTTGCTGAAAAACCTGATTCTGAAACCGCAGAAAAATTTATTGAAAGCGGTGATTTTTACTGGAACAGTGGAATTTTTATTTTTAAAGTAAAAACTTTTTTCACTGCTGTTAAAAAATTCCTTCCAGACTTGTATAAAGGATTAATGGAAATAAAAAATTCTCTCGGAAAAAAAGAATTTGAGAAGAAGTTACATATAATATATCCTCGAATAAAATCTATCTCAATTGATTACGGGATCATGGAAAAAGCTAATAATGTTTATGTGGTAAAAGGAAATTTTCCCTGGAACGATCTGGGTAGCTGGGAACAAATATATCAAATCAGTGCAAAAGATAAAGATGGAAATGTATTAAACGGCAATGTAATAACACAGGAAGTACAAAATTCTTATATTAGTACAGATAATATGTTAGCTGTGGTCGGTTTAAAAAATGTTGTTATTGTACAAAATGATGGTGCAACTATTGTTTGCAGAAAAGATAAATCCGAAGACATTAAAAACATTGTAGAACAATTAAAGAAAAAAAATTTAAAAAAATATCTATAATAAATTAGTGGAGTAGAAATGGATAGCATCAATCTCTCAAAATTTTTCCGCAAAGAATTATTTATCCCCTCATTAAAATCAGAAAAAAAAGAAAAAATTTTAAAAGAGTTGATTAAACCATTAATTCAATTGGATTTAATTAAAAATGAAGATATATTATATCAAACCATAATAAAACGTGAAACTCTGGGAAGTACTGGAATTGGAAAAAGCGTAGCCATACCACACTGCAGAACTCTCACTGTTTCAGACATTAATATTGTATTTGGTTTATCAAAAAAAGGGGTTCCATTCAATGCAATAGATAATAAAGATGTACATATATTTTTTCTTATTGTTGCCCCGCCTCAAGATAAAAATAATCGATATCTTCCTCTATTGGGAAAAATTGTAGAGATTGTTCGGAACTCTAAAATGCATAAAGCTTTACTAAAAGTTGAAGATTATAATTCTTTAATAAAAATTATAAAAAATGAATAACATATGTCTAAAAATCAATTAGAAATTTTAGTAATGTATCAAGATATTGACTTAATGCTCCGTGACGCTGAACAGGAAAAGGGTAAATTTGGATTTAATATTGAAGGAAAAGAAAAACTTAAAAATGCTCTGAATGATCTGGAAAAAAAATTAAGACCGTCTGTATTACGGACCTACAAAAAATTGAGAACCCGATATAAACATGTAATTGTTCCTGTTCAGGATAATGTATGTTTGGGATGTTTTGCTAAATTACCAACATCTTATTCTATGGTAGGTCGTAAAGATGACAGAATCATTAAATGCGAACAATGCGGACGAATACTGTACTGGCTGGACTGAAAAAAAACATATAACTCTTTAAATCATCTATTCACTTTAATTGCATTTGTCAATATTTAAATATCATTAAAAAATCTACCAGAGACAGTGAAAATATTAAATCAATCATTTTCCCCGTCTCTGGTGTTTTCTAAAACATACTTTTAAAATTCTTTTACTCCAACCCTCTTTTCTGAAGAAGATACTTCACATCAGGTTCTGATCCTCTGAATCTCTTGTATAAAACCATGGGATCCTCAGAACCTCCTTTTTCCAGGATATTTTCTCGAAAGGAAAGAGCAGTTTCTTTATCAAAAATCGATTTTTCCTTAAATGCATGAAAGGCATCGCAATCCAGAACTTCTGACCATATATAACTGTAATAACCGGCTGAGTAACCACCGGAAAATACATGGGAAAAATATGGGCTTCTGTACCTGACTACAATTTCCGAAATTAATCCGATTTTATCCATCATTTTATCTTCAAATTCTAATACATTTTTTTCTTCCGGTTCAGTCAATGTATGCCAGAACATATCAAGAAATGCAGCTGACAGATATTCTACAGTAGCAAATCCCTGATTAAAAAAACCTGCTTTCTTGATTTTATCAACTAATTCAGATGGAATAACCTCATCGGTTTCATAATGCTTTGCATACACTTTGAGCAATTCAGGTTCTGTCACCCAGTGTTCCATTATCTGAGAGGGTAATTCCACAAAATCCCTGGCAACCGAAGTACCGGAAAGTTTTCTATAGGTACAATTAGACAATAATCCATGCAGTCCATGGCCAAATTCATGAAACATAGTATTGACCTGATCTAACGTAAGCAGTGTTGGCTGTCCCTCTGATGGTTTAGCGAGATTTAAATTATTGGTTATTATAGGGCCTACCCAATTCTCCTCAATATTGGATTGTTTTCTGAAACTGTTCATCCAGGCCCCTCCTCTTTTGGTGGATCTGGAAAAATAATCAGTATAAAATATGCCAATATGAGTACCATCTGCTTCTTCCACTTCATAAACCTTTACATCCTCATGATATCGGGGCAGATCTTTTCTTTCCACAAAATTAATACCATAGAGTTTTTTTGCCAGATAAAAAATCCCATTTCGTACCTGCTCTAATTCAAAATAAGGTTTTAACTGTTCATCACTGAGTGCATACTTTTTCTGCTTTAACTTCTCTGCATAAAACCACCAATCCCAGGGCTGAAGTGTAAAATCCTTACCCTCATCATAGATTATCTGCTGAAGTTCTCCGGCCTCTTTTTTGGCTTTTTCAAGACCAGGTTTCCATATTTTGTCAAGAAGATCAAATACATTATCAGGGTTTTTTGCCATGTTTTCTTCCAGAATATAGTGAGCATGAGTTTTGTATCCTAAAAGATTGGCTCGTTTTACTCTCAATGATACAATTTGAGAAACAATGTCTTTATTATCAAGTTCATTATTGTTATTCCCCCGGTTAATATACCCTTTAAAAATTTTCTCTCGTAAATCACGTCTGTTGGAATAAGTAAGAAAAGGGGTAATGCTGGATCTGTGAAGAGTGAAAACCCATTTATTTTCATAACCTCTTTCTTGTGCTGCATTAGCAGCAGCGTCTCTTACTGACTGCGGCAATCCCTCCAGATTTTTTTCATCTTCTATCACCAACTCAAATTTATTATTTTCCTTAAGAATATGTTCACCAAATTCCACTGATAAGACAGAAAGCTTTTCATTGATTTTCCGCAGTTCCTCCTTTTTCTCCTTAGAAAGATTGGCACCGCCTCTTACAAAATCCTTATAATATTCTTCTACCAGAGTATTCTGTTCAGTGGAAAGATCCAGGTTTTCTCTTTTATCATTAATTGCTTTTATTCTCTCAAAAAGTTTCTCATTAAGCAATATATCATCCTGGTGATTTGATAACATAGGAGTTATTTTCTTATCAATCTCCTGCATTTTCTTGTCTGACATGGAGCTGTTCAGTACGTAAAATACATTTCTGGTTTTCCGTAATAAAGATCCACTTTTTTCCAAAGCAACCAGAGTATTCTTAAAAGTTGGTTCTTCACTGTTATTGACAATTTCCTCAATCTCTTGATTATGAAGATCTATACCTTTTTTAATTGCAGGGATATAATGTTCTGTTTTAATCTGATCAAATGGCGGGATTTCAAAGGGAGTTTGAAATTCTTTTAAAAATGGATTTTTTGATGACTTGGAACAGGATAGTAATATAAAACCTGTACAAATAAACATTAAAAGTATTTTTTTCATTTGGTTACCTCTCCTTTTTATATTAATTATTTATTGTAACATTCACTATATACTAAAAAAAAATTAAATTTAAAAGTTTTTTTATAATAAAAATTGAATTAAAGTATAAATTTTTCTATTTTTTAGTAATCTTATTTCAGAGTCCAGAAATTTCTAAAAAGCCATCGGAACTCGGTATCGCTATCGGGATCGCAATCAAAAGAAAAGAATGTTGACATTACTAAGTAAACATTTAAGGAGAACAATTATGCAGAAACAACTATCATTATTGTTTTTAATCCTGTCTTTATTTACGATACTATTCACATTTTGTAACAAAAAACAGGAAACAGACAAAGATATATCTGTCCGTGGATTAGCTGATACAGTAGGGTTTTCTCAAAATAAACAGGAAATTGAAGCTGTAATTAATAAAATAAAACAATTATCAAGAAAAGAACACGCCCCGAAAAGAGGGAGTAATAAAAATTATATCGGAGGTATCTGTCCCCATGATGATCATTTATATGCCGGAAGAATTTATGTGGATTTATTGGAAGATTTTACTATGGATCACATAATTATATTCGGTGTTGCACATCAAGCCAGAGATTGGGGAGTAAAAGGTAAACTGATTTTTGATGATTTTGACTTCTGGAAAGGGCCTTGTGGAAATATCAAAGTTTCTTATTTACGGGAAAAATTCCTTTCTGAAATGGATACTTCCTTATATCTCATATCAAATAAATTTCATTCTGAAGAACACTCTATCGAAGGACTGCTGCCCTTTCTGCAGTACTATAATAAGGATATTAAGATTGTACCTGTTCTGGTCCCCTATATGAAATGGGAACGGCTGGATTATCTGGCAAAATCTTTTGCTAAAACTGTGTCTGAATATATTGAACAACATAATCTGAAGTTAGGTAAAGATATTGGAGTTCTCATATCTACTGATTTAGTACATTACGGCAATGAAGGCTGGAGTGGAAAAAATTACGCTGCATTTGGTGTTGACCAGGAAGGGTATCAGAAAGCTGTAAGCCGCGATCGTCATTTGATCGACACCTATCTGAGCGGAAATATTAAACCGGAAAAGCTTAAAGAGCTTATGTATACTCTGGTCTACAGCAGTGATGTCTATACCTATAAAATTACCTGGTGCGGCAGATTTTCAGTACCCTTTGGGGTAGATGTTCTCTATAATCTAAAAAAGGATTTGAACCTGGGAGATCTGAACGGACATTTTATCAGCTATGGTACCAGCCTTAATCCGGGGAAAATAACCATCCAGGAACCCGGACTGGGATTCACTGCTCCTGCTACTTTAAAACATTGGGTTGGGTATGCAGCGGTTGGGTATGAATAGTATAACTTTTTATTAAAGATGGTCTCCACTTCCAAAGTGGAGACCATCTATATTGTTTTCCTATTGGTATGCAATGCCTTCATGCATTGCTGTGGAGGTGTCCAAAAAGTAAGAAAAATCTTTAAACGTTAATAATGCAGAGGGAGTCGCAAAAACTATAACTATTTAGTAATTATAAATTTATAACTTTGTGATCTTTGCGGACTCTGCGTTAAAATTCTGTTTTTAGTCAAATCCACTCATGTAATAATAAAATTTTTAGAATTCTGTATCAATCAATTTTTTAATTATTATTAATCCTTAATCAATATCTTAAATCTAAATTTCAATTTAATGCATTATAAAAGAATGAAAAAAAACTTGTTTTATACACATAAAAATATTATATTTTGTGTATAAAAAACTGGAGAGAACAATGAAAAGAACCAATATTGTTATAAATGAAAAACTGGTAGAAGAAGGGAAAAAAATCTCAGGTATACGTACAACTAAAGAATTGGTCGATGTTTCTTTAAGGGAATTTATTCGTCGTGGAAAACAAAAACATATTCTCGATCTTAAAGGCACAGTTGATTGGCAGGGTGATATTGAAAAAATGCGTCAAACCAGAGGACAGGAATGATTTTAGTAGATACAACTGTCTGGATCGACCTTTTTGCAGGTAAAAAAGAAACCCATATCACCCAACTGACTGATGCAATTAATAACAAAGAAGATATATGTATATGCGGTTTAATTATTACAGAAGTATTACAGGGTATAAAAAATGATAAAGATTTTAAGAAAACTCAGGAAATACTGAACGACCTAATTTATCTCCCCGCCTCTCAAAATACCTATATTCAAGCAGCACAAATATACAGACTATGCAGGAAAAAAGGGATCACCATAAGAAAACCGATAGACTGCATCATTGCCTCAATATGTATTGAAAATACAGTATATATTCTTCATAATGACCGTGATTTTGATCATATTGCAAAACATTTTCCTCTGCAAAAATATTCTGCGAAAAATTAAATTTAGTATAAAAAAGAAAGACATAATAATAGGTGGACTCCACTTCCGAAGTGGAGTCCACCTTAACATAATAAAAGTATATTTTTGTTTTGCAAAATTATATTTATTAATATATATTTAAAAGGAAATAATAAACAAATTTAAAATGGGATATTATTATGAACAAACGAATTTCAATAAATCCAAATGTATGTCATGGTAAACCTGTTATCAAAGGCACCAGAGTGCTGGTTAGCAATATTCTAGGATCTCTTGCTTCCGGTGAATCTTTAGATGAAATTTTAGAGGATTATCCTAATATTTCAAAAAAAGATATCACAGCTGCTCTTGAATTTGGATCTGAATTATCCACATTTGAGACTTATTCTTATAAAACTTCTAATAAATGAATTTCTTTCTTGACGAAAATTTTCCAAAACCTGCCACTCATATATTAGAATCACGTGGTCATAAGGTGTTTGACATACGATCTTCAAAACACGAAGGCTCTGATGATCTAACTATTTTTAAAATGGCACAAGTAAAAAAAGCAATTTTCTTAACTACAGATAAAGACTTTTTTCATACTATTCCATACCAATTTAAAAAACATTATGGTATTATTGTAATTTTATTACGACAACCCAATCGTAGAGATATAATTGATAAATTATTGTTTGCCCTAAATAATTTAAATTTAACAAATATTGAATCAAAAATAATTCTTCTCAGAGATGATGATTATAGTATATCATCAACTTCGTAACATTTGACCAAAGGTGGTCTCCACTTCCGAAGTGGAGACCACCTATCCTATATTGTTTATTTACCGGAGTGCAATGCCTTTATGCATTGCAGTGCTGTGCAGTCTATAAAGGGGCTGCACTCACTTAAACAGACGCCTGCCTCCTCCACAAAGTGGCAAGTGCTGAAAAAATCAATGCCAACCCTAAAAACATCACCACTGAGGGACCGGTGGAAAAATCAAATACATAGGAAAAAGCCAATCCCAGAATCGAAGCCACAATGCTGATGCCATAGGCAATCCAGAGTCTTCTTGCCCAATTGGTTGAGTACATCGCAGAGATAGTAGCCGGTATGACCAGCAGAGCAAAAACTACCAGAACTCCGGCAATACTCACTGCCAGGGTTACAACTATCCCCACGGAGAGATAAAACAGAAAATCCCAGAGTTCAACTTTAATACCTTGCTTAATAGCACCTTCATAATCCCGGGTAACTTTTAAAAATTTCTCCCGAAAAATATAATGGAATAAACCTACTGATGCATAGACACTAGCACAGAGTAAAATATAATTCCACTTGGCCCATAAAATACTTCCGGTAAGCATATGTTCCATATGGACATCCGAACCAGCAGCCAGAGAAAAAATAAACAGAGCGCCCGCAGCTGCTATAGCATAGGTGACCCCAATAATTGCTTCCTGAGAGATTTGTTTAACACGCTTTTTCACTTGAGTAAAAAATAAAGCTGCCAGGATAGTAAAACCAAGAGAAAATAAATACACCAATAAACTGTTTTCTTCCGCATGCCAGAAAATATGCGCCATGGTAGCACCAACCGCAGCTATTTGAGCCAGAGCAATATCAATAAAAATAATTTCCCGTTCTATTACATGAATTCCAAGATATGCATGTATTCCCACCAGCGCTATACATGCAACAAAAGGAGGTAAGAAAAATATAATTATATCCATTAAACTCATATATATATCCTTTCAAGTTTCTTTGTGAGTCTTATAATAAATCATTCTAACTTATTATGATGTCTTGAATAAACTCTTTTGATAATTAATACAATTTAATTTCTTCGTGCCTTTCGTGATTTTCGTAGTTTTTATTATTTTTATATAATATAATAGTATTGTTCTCTATTTTTTAAGAACATAGGTTTTCAATATCAATGCTCCCAGAAAAAAAATCCCTAAAGCAAGTACCAGACTGGGGCCATAGGAAAGGTTAAAAATATAGGATGAAAATAATCCTGTCAGGGAAGCAATAAATCCCACTATCCAGCCAATCAGTAATCCCTTTTTCCAATCTCTGGTAAATAACAAAGAAATTGCAGCAGGAATCATCAGAAAACTATAGGCAAGAAGAACTCCTGCAATAGGAACTATTAAAACAGTAATTATTCCCAAGGTGATAAAAAATAAAAAATCCCACCGGTTTTCATTTTTTACTATATATTTTTTTTCTGTGATTGCAGTAAATTTATTTCGGAATTTATAATGAAAGACAGCAAGAAGAATATAAACTCCCACAGTCACATACACCAATGGCCAGCTTACCCATAAAAGGGTTCCGCATAAAGTCTGGGTTACATAGGCTAAGCCACCTGAAATCTTATCAGCTACCATAAGAGAGGCAACCAGCGCTAATCCATAGATTATTCCTATCACCGCTTCATGAGGAATATGTTTATTTTGAGGTTTAATATAGGCCAATAAAAAAGCTCCTATCAGTACTGCTAGAAAAGAAACAATATAAGATCCTACACTTCCGCCCGCTATACCTATACCAATGCCAACAATCACTCCCAAGGCTGCTAATTGATCCAAGGCCAGATCGGAAAAAACAATTCCTCGTTTAATAACATGTAGGCCTAAATAGGTATGAACTGAAGTAACTACAGCAAGCAATACAATCTGAATAGTAAAAAAGTTAAGTGTCTCTATCATTTAAGTACACCTCATTACAAATTATTCAAATACTAATTAATTGTGAACAGCCTCATTAATCTTTTTTATCCAATAATCAATTAATTTAAAATTATCACTTACTTCCGGAATTGCATCAACAGATAAGGGAAGGAATAAAGCCTGGATACCTGTTTTCTGAGAAATTGTCTGTGGTTTTCTTTTCTCAAAATAACCAGCAACTAACATGAGATCTATATTCATATCTTTAATTAGTTTTGTAATTTTCTGAACATGTTTAGGTGTGGGCGGAATTCCAGGTTTAGGTTCAATATATTCCACTACTTTTAGCCCAAACTGATCTGCAAAATAGGCCCAGTTTTTGTGATAGGCAATAACCTGTTTTCCTCTGAATGGCATAGCTTTTTTCAGCCATCCTCCCAACTTATCCTGCAATTTTACTCCCTGATATTCTTTTTCCAAAAAATCAAACAAAGTATGATTCAAAAGCATATTGGACAATCGCTCACCCCCGAACATATCTACTAACTCCTCACCAAATAATGAATAGTCAATTTTCTTAATGAATTTTTCAAGATTGGAAACAAAATAATCTTTTTTCTCCGGCATATTCTTTACCAAACCAATAATGATATTCTCTGCTATGTGCTTCCAATTCAAGGGACCGGTTTGGATATGAGGATTTCCCATAAGATGAATATCACCGCGGGATTGGTCAATATTCCCGGTTATCTTTTGTAAAACCGGAATTCCAGGAGATACTGAGACAAATCCGGTTTGCCCATCCATTATGTGTTTATTTCTGGCCTTATCCAGCAGGGTAGTGGACCATCCTTCCAGGTCCATACCGGTTGTAATCCACATGTCAGCTTTTTGCAGCATCATTGCGAATCCTGGTTTGGGAGGAACAAAGTGAGGATCCTGATTACCTTGTGAGATATATTCAACCTCAGCATACTCACCAGCTAAAAATTCGGTTATAGATGCGTAATCAGAAAAAGAAGTTACTATTTTTAACTTATCTTTACTATAAATCTGTATTGAAAAAAATAATACTAAAACTAACGATACTAATACATTAAGTCTTACCTTATTATTCATGGTTCACTCCTTATTTATTGTATTTTAATATTTTTCATGTTTATGTGGTCCCAGAGCCCAGGAGGTTTGAAAAATAACCTGACTGTCTCCTTCTGCAAAATTTCTTTCAATATAGGAATACTGTAACCGTACTCGTACAAATTCACTCTGCCAGAAATCAAGAGTGGCAGCAATTCCCTTTTCTTCCAGATCATTATCCCAGGGGAGCTGCGAGTAATCCAGTCTTACACTGGTAAGAAAACTGGCATCAAGTCTGTACTGCAAGCTGGTAAATGCACCCCAGGCATAAATATCTTCACTTGGCGTTTCTCGTTTGGAATAGAAAAACTCACTACGCCACTCCATTCCTCTGTATTTTGCTCTTCCCGGAGGAAGCCAGCTTATGGTCAAGTCTGCACCTCCGACTAAACTGTTATACTTATCAGCACTATAATCATTTTCATGATCAGCACTCTTACCTTGAGCAACACTTAATCCAAATTCAAGATAGGTACTTTTTGACAGATCATAATAATTTTTAAGATGTGATACAATAATCAGATTATCTCCTCTTTCCTGAAACGATTGCCCAACTCCACCTTTTACTACTTCTAAATCTAATTCATTTACATGAGCGAACAGAGAAGGTAGAAGAAAATTTCCTGCTAGTCCAAAACCCTTTAAAGATGTATTTCCGAAAAAATTTACCAATACTCTGGGTCTGTCATATTGAGGTAAAGCATGATCATGCCAGCGATTAAAATTTCCGAATTGCGTTTTAAACTCTCCTACTTTTAAATTCATATTCAGAGGACAATTCAGCCAGGTCATATATCCCTCCTCAATGCCCACTTCATCACCTTCATAGGAAATAAAAACTTTTGCCCGGGTATACGGATCAAGAGGAGCGTTTATATTTAACTGAAATTCTCTTAAAAAAAAATTTCTGCTCCCATTGGAAAATTCTGAGGGCTCTGTATTATACGTATCTTTAGATTTTCCATATGAAGCATACATATCACACTCCAAAGTAAGATTAGGATTTAATCCTGACTGTTTACGTGCACCTGTAAAAAAACGTTGACCAAAGTTAATCTCATCTTTCTCTTTTTGCTTTCTGCTTAAATCATCTGCCTCCTGCATCAGAAATTTTATTTCCTGCGCCTGTTTATACTGTTCAAGTTTTTTTATACGTTCCTGTAATTCTTGTATTTGATCTTCAAGTTTCTGCTGATTTTTTTTATTTTCGTTCTCCTTTTTTGTCTGTGATAATACAGAAAAAGGAATAATCAATAGAATCAATAAAATAAACAATCTTTTACATAACATTACAATAATCCTCCCTATGGTGATCATGAATTAAAACATACTTACAATCTAATGTTTTTATAGTACTCCAGCTTGAGCTGGGCATAAAGTTGGATTTTAAAATAGCTCTATAATATTTTAAAATCCCATTTCATAATCACTTGTGGGAGGAGAACGAGGCAATTGAGAGGTGATATAAATAAAAGTATTATATATTAAAGTTTGATAGGTTAAGGTTTCCAGATTGATCAATAAAGGATTTTGTAAGGCATTCAAAAGTGACTGAAGAAATACATCATTTTCTTTAGTCTGAATTTCCCACTGACAGGCAGGACAATTATCTTCATAATCAATTACTGGGTTATGATCATGGGCTAATGCTACAAGTGATATATCCAGTCCGTAACTGCTGAGTAATACAAATAAAATAAATATTAAAAAACTGTCTTTTTTAGTTAACATCATTGTACTTTTCTATGATTATTAAAAAAAATCAGTTAAAACTACCTCAATCCAATATAAAATAAAACATATCCGACAATAAGTCCGGCAATAACTTTAATTAGGGTATGGAAAAGTCCTTCACGTAAAAATCGTAACAAAGAAGCACGTAAAGGATTATGTTCTTCGGTAAAGGTAATCAGTAAATCTCGGTTAAGTCTGGGAAGAATTCTTTTCATTTGATCCTGAGTAAGACCGGTAACTATAAGATCACTGGTTTTATCCTTCTCATTTATGGTAATAGTGATTCCTTGGGGAAATTTTTTCTTATCAATTAAGGAATTATAGATTTTACTTTCTTCTTTAATCTGCTTTTCTTTAGCTTTAGTCTCAGCTTTGGCAATTTTAACTTTTGCTTTAGCTAATTTTTTTTGTTTTTTTAATTCTTCTTTTGAGTCTGACATAATTTTTTGCACTTTATGCTATTATCGTAATGAGAATATAAAGAATTTTAAAATAAATGTAAAGTAGTAATTTTTCCAAAAATTGTATTCAAAAAATATTAAGATCTTCTTAAAAACATATATGAGATACTAATAGTAAAGCCTGGACCGGAAATAGTTATTTTCTGATCCAGGCTTTAAACAGCTAATAAAACTGATAATTGTATCAAAACAGTGAAATCTTTGCCAACGTATACTACATTACAACCAGGATTTCTCTATCAATAATAAAATCTATATGTTTTGCTGATCAACTCCCAACAAATATTTTAGAAACTCATTTCATCAACAGCAGTTTACGTGTGGAAACAAAATCATCTGTCTGTAATCGATACAAATACACGCCTGAGGTCACCGGATGGCCATTACTATAGCAGGCATCCCATCTGACTGTATGCATACCTGATTTCTGATACCCATCAAATAAGGAAACCACTTCTTCCCCTCTGAGATTGTAAATCCTCAAACTGATCCGGGAGGAAGTTGGAATCGAATAGCTGATCTGAGTGGTAGCATTAAAAGGATTGGGGCGATTCTGAAATAGACGAAATTCATCTACTATCAGTGATGGTGTTTCAGATACATCTGTTCCTTTTTCCCCTAACGCACCAATATTCACCCCTCCTTCTCCAGCGCCCAGACAGGGTGATCCTGTTTGCAGGAAATAATCAGAATGAGTCAGATCCTCAAACAAGGGATCAACAGTAATGGAATGAGCACCAGGTGAATACCCCTGGATGGGGTGTGTACTGTTGAAATAAAAACAGTTATAATCATGAACAAAATCTGTAAATGAGCAGTGAGTAATTCCGATCCCATAGCTGTCATTATAGGCAAAAATATTATTTTTTATGGTAACTAAATCCGAATCACTAATCATACATCCACTTTTATCAGTATTATTAACTATGGTATTATTGACTATATCAATATTTTCACTCTCCCAGATCTCTATTCCCTTTACCTGGTTGCTGTCCAGTATACAATACTCAACATCAATCATAGTACTCCGGCAGATTGATATCCCCGAAGGATTATTACTCCCGCTGACTTTATGCTGGTGATGAATATAATTACTGCTGCATGTACAATTCATACAATTGTCATGGAAAATACCCACAACTCCGTTTTTAATTTCAAATCCTGAAATCTCACAGCCGGTAACTCCTTGAAAGGAAAAACAAAAATGCTCTCCAGGATTCACACTGGCATCAACAATGCTGGCATCACTGCCGTCCTGTTTTCTGGATCCGTATATTTTGAGATTGTTTACCCGGTCGTTTACTATTGCAGAGCTTATAGTATAGGTTCCCGGAGCAACCATGATAGTATCACCATCAGTTGCTGCATTAATGGCCTGCTGAATAGTAGGATAATCCGCCGGTACATGTATACAAGTCAAATCCGGATAGCTGGTTAACATATAACGGCCGATATTATAGGAAGATTTCTTACCTGCCTGAGTAAAAGTGCCTCCTACCCAGATTTCATTCGGTGTAGCCACAACCTCAAATACTGCTCCGTTGGTGCCGCTGCCCAATGAATCCCAATCACTTCCATCCCACATAGCAATATTATTGCCAGCAATATCAGGATAAAAGGTAGCATAAATATCATCGGGCCAGATACCTAAATCAATACTTTCCGGACTGAACTCACCTCCGGCAAAGAGCATCCCGGAAGAATAATCAAGCGCATGAATTTGCGGTTCTTCAGCATATCCAAAATAGGCCTCATAAGGAGCAGACCAACCCATTCCACTGCTCCACTGATAGAGATAAGCATATTCAATAAAATATACATCAGCATTACTATCCATATATTCTCTGCCAGGTGAAAATTCATCAGAGGTACCTGCAAAAATATGAGCCCAGTCTGTAGCGAGAGAGAGCACACAAACTGGATAACTATATTCCCATAAATATATACCACCGTGCATTTTGTGCCAGGAAGAACCATCCCAATACGCTACTTTGTGTGCAGAATCAGCACCGGCTTTATTGAACCCACCGCCGACAAATACATCATCTCCTCTGATCAGTATGTCATACACAATTGCTTCCTCCCAACCGGTATTTAGAAAAGGTAACATCAAATAATCATCTGAATAAAGCACACCATTATTCAAGGCACTCCAGGATCCGGTAGTTGTGTTATACATGGCAATATTATTAGCCGTAACTCCTCCGGCATGCTGAAAATCTCCGCCCACATACACCTCATTGTCCTTAACTGCAATAGCATATACATCACCATCAACTCCGGTACCAAGGGCTGACCAGCTGCTTCCATCCCATACTGCAATATGATTGGCAGAAACACCTCCTGCAGTGGTAAAAGAACCCCCGGCATACACTTTATCCAGATCTATCACTATTTCCCTGACCCGTCCGTTTACTCCGGTTCCCAGAGGACTCCAGGAAGATCCATCCCACCTGGCAATTCGATTGACTGCCACTCCCCCTGCAGTTGTAAAAGTTCCTCCAGCATAGACATTACCTCCATACACTGCCAGACCAGTAACCGATCCATTCAGTCCCTGGGTATCGAACTGATCATCCCAGTTACTGTTATCGCTGCTCTGCACTACCTGACGTTGCTGAGCATAGCCTGATATACTTATTGCTATACAAAACAACATCATTACAACCAATCGTAATAACTGTGTCTTCATGACTGTACCCCCATACTTTTAATAAATAAAAAAGTTAATTCCTTTTAATGTAAAATGATTAATATATAATTACAATAGATATTTAAAAAAAATTAACGATGGCCAGTATCTTAAGTATTCATGGAAGCAAGAAATTCTTTATTGTTTCTTGAACCATGCATCTTCTGAAGCAAAAATTCCATGGCTTCAGTCATGGTTAAATCGTTTAAAACTTTCCTCAATATCCAGATTCTATTTAAATCTTTTTTGGTAATCAGAAGTTCTTCTTTTCTGGTGCCTGATCTGTTAATATCTATAGCTGGAAAAATTCTTCTATCTGAAAGTTCTCTGTTAAGTTGTATTTCCATATTTCCTGTTCCTTTAAACTCCTCAAAAATTACCTCATCCATCCTGCTTCCGGTATCAATTAAAGCAGTGGCAATAATTGTAAGGCTGCCACCTTCCTCAATGTTTCTGGCAGCACCAAAGAAACGCTTAGGCCAATGTAAAGCATTGGAATCTACACCTCCGGAAAGTATTTTACCAGAGTGGGGAATGACAACATTTTGAGCTCTTGCAAGTCTGGTAATCGAATCTAAAAGGATCACCACATCATGCCCATATTCAACCAGTCGTTTTGATTTCTCCAGAACTATGTTAGCAACATGCATATGCCTTTCTGCAGGTTCATCAAAAGTAGAGCTGATTACTTCAGCATCAACTGACCGCATCATATCAGTAACTTCTTCAGGTCTTTCATCAATTAATAAGACAATCAGGGTTGTTTCTGGATGATTTGTAGTTATAGCATTGGCAATTTTTTGTAAAATTGTAGTCTTACCGGTCCTGGGTTGAGCGACTATCAATCCACGTTGCCCCTTGCCAATCGGAGTTAGTAAATCCATTATTCTGGTCGTATAATCTCTGGCCTTAAACTCTAGTTTAATAGATGCTTCAGGATATAAAGGTGTAAGATTATCAAAAAGAATTTTTGTTTTGGCTTCTTCCGGATTTTCAAAATTTACAGCTTCAACTTTTATTAAAGCAAAAAAACGTTCATTTTCTTTTGGTGGACGAATCCGGCCAGAAACAATATCACCTGTCCGGAGGCTGAACCGTTTGATTTGGGATGGTGAAACATAAATATCATTTCTTCCGGGAAGATAATTTGTTTCTGGTGACCGGAGAAAACCATAACCATCAGATATGATATCCAGAACACCTTGAGAGAATTCATTTCCATCCTTTTCTGTTTGTGCTTCCAGTATTTTAAATATGAGCTCTTGCTTTCTTAACCCGGAATAACCTGGTACGTTAAGATCCTGAGCAATAGATCCAAGATCATCAATTTTTAGTTTTTTCAACTCAGAAATATTCATAAGTATATTCTCCTTAATCCTATAATGAAATATTAATAAATAAAATGATAAAAATCATTTATGTAGCAATTTTTTAAAGAAAATGGTAAATTGATTATGTAATAAATGGTCTGAAGAGTTTTTAATTTAGTTTATGTTTATAAAGCACCCTTCATATTTTAATAGTGAACCCAAAAAATTAATAAAAAAAATATAATTTGTCAAGTATTATTTATTTTTTTTTAAAAAGTAAATCAAAAATTCAGAAAATCCCTGAAAAACAATATCTCAAAATAATATAGAATATAACAATATAAGATATAAATTAATATAATTATTTCATTAATAATGCTTTTTTAATTTTAATCTTATTATCATATCTTAACTGATAAAAATAAATACCACTACTTGCATTTTTATTGTGATTATCTTTTCCATTCCATATCTTTTTATATATTCCTGGATTTTGCACTGAGTGTAATATATTTCTTACCAATCGACCATTAATATCAAAAATATCTAAACTCACATATCCTGCTCTGGGTATTGAATATTCAATTACTGTCTCTGAATTAAATGGATTGGGATAATTTTTGTATAATATAAACTCATCTAAAACAGATTGGTTTGGAATCTCTAAATCTGTTGTTTGATTATAATCAATTAAAAAATCAAGAATCAAAAAACCATCCCACCCATCTGCAACAAAAACATAATCATTTGCCAAAGTGACATTGAAAGCACAATCTCCTGTATTAAAAAAAGCTACTTCATAAAGATCCTCTACATTTGACACATTAATGACCCGAAGACCATTAGAGCCATCTGCAACAAAAAGAAAATCCCCCTTTAAGGCTGAAGCATATGCCCATCCCTTTGTATCGTAATCTCCTGCCAGATATGGATTCTCAGGATCCGATATATTAATTATTTTTATACCACTAGATCCTTCGGATATATAAGCATAGTCACCTCTGATAGTTACATGTTCTGCTAATTCTAACTTTTCATAACTTCCAAGTTCAAAGGGAGAACTTTTATCAGAAATATCAACAATTCTCAACCCACCTCTTGTGTCAGCAATATATGCTTTATTATCAATAACTTTAATATCTTTTGCAATATCAACCGTATTAAACCATTTATATTTATAATAAAATTTATTTCTGTTTATTATACTGAATCCATCAGTGCCTTCGGCAGTATAAAGATAATCACCATCAATCTCAACAGCCCAAACAACCCCCCAGGTTATAAACCATTTTTTTTCATAAATATTATCAAGATCGAAAATATCTAATACAGAAATCCAATTTCTAAAATCTGCAATATAGGCATAATCATCCTGGATAGCAACATCCCGGGCATAATCTCTTGTATCAAATGAATATCTTTTTACCGGGCAGGTTGGATCAGCAATATCAATTATCTGTAATCCTTCTTCTCCATTGGCAACAAAGGCATAATTGTCTTTTACTATTAATTTATACGCATTATCGGCTGTAGAAACCCTACTAATATTATATGGTGATGAACGGTTGAGAACTTTAATAACAGAAAGTCCACCAGAATAATTTGCCATATAAACATGGTTATAATAATAATCAACTTCTATGGCTAAATAATTGGTATTAGAATATCCTTTTATAACTGGATTACGGGGATCTGAAATATTTACTATGCAAAGTCCTTTCCAGGCATCTGCAACATAGGCATAATTGTTAAAAATATCCAGATCAAGTGCTACATCTCTGGTTTTAATAAAACCTAACTCTACCGGAGAGCTTACATCTGAAACATTGATAATACGTAAACCATAACCACCGTCGGCCACATACAGCAGACTATCACGAATAATCACACCTAAAGAATGGTCATTTGATTTAATAGATCCTACCTTTACCAGAGAAGACGGATTTTTAATATCCACAATCTGCACTCCTGCGCTGTAATCGGCAATATAGGCATAATTATTCTGAACAGCGATATCTACAGCCAAATCAGCAGTTTTATAACTCCCTATCTTAAATGGAGCGGATGGATTTGAAATATCAATAATATTAAATCCATTTTTTCCTGTCGTTAAAAAAACATAATCATCATTAGCTAAAACACTAAAAGAATATCCTTCTAATAACAATTTGCCAACTTCTATTGGATACTCAATGTCTGTAATGTCAATTATTCTCAGCCCGTCATTGCCGTCAGCAACATATATATAATTTTCATAAACAAATAAATCTTCACCTGGACTCGGTATTCTTATTTTTGAAACTACTACTGGGTGTTTATGATCTGTAAAATCAACAATTTGAACATATCCACCATTTCCATAAAAAATAGTATCATTTCTACATTTTACTGCCCAGCATGGGCCTTCTGACCAATAGCCAATGAGATCAAAATTTTTACTGTCACCGTTGCTCTCTTGATCATGATCTCTTAAATAAAGTTTATCTATTAACTGCCTACTGCTTAATTTTTTATTTACCAGGGATAACCGTCTTTGAAGGAGTTCATCTGCAGAACGGGCAAATAGCATTGCTGCAAGAAATTGCAAAAAAACAAAGCTAATAAAAACTTTTCTCTGATAACACATATTAAACTCACTTTTTTTATTAATTATTAATCATATTATTTTATCACTGTAAGTTTCTGTGTATCAGTATATTCACCAGTTTCTAAATGAACAATATAAACGCCTGAAGTAACCCGTTTTCTATTTTTATCAAATCCATCCCATCTGATCATATGTTCACCCGCACATTTCTCACCATCTATAAGTGTTCTGATTTTTCTTCCCATTGCATTATATATCACTATTTTAACTCTGCCAGACTGTTCAACATAATATTTTATTTTGGTATCAGGATTAAAAGGATTAGGTATGATATCCTGGATAAAGGAATTTCTTATTATGGATATTTTCTGATCCTGTATGGAAGTATTATCTGATTGAAATTCAAAAATATATATACCATTCCAACCATCAGCTACATAAACATAATTCTCATCAACTTCAACTCCATAGGCAAAATCACCGGTATTAAAATAAGCAACTTCAACTGGATATTCAGGTGTAGTAATATCAATGATCTTTAACCCGCAATATCCATCTGCTAAATAAACAAAATTTCCCTTTACTTCTAAATCACAAGCCCAGTCCTCTGTATCAAAAAATCCAACCTCGACCGGTGATGCCGGATCTGAAATATCAATAATACGAAGCCCCCCACTTCCATTGGCCAAATAGGCATAATGATCTTGTATGGTGACATCTTCTGTATATCCATATGTATCAAATGATGCAACTACATATGGTAAATATTTATTGCTTCTATTAAATATTTTAAGTCCACCCTCTCCTTCAGCTACATAAATATAATCTCCCTTAATTGCTAAAGCTTTTGAATAATGATTTGTTTTAATTCTTGTTACTAAGGAGACAGATTTCGGTTTATACCATTTTAAAACCACCAGCCCGCCTAAACCATTTGCCAAATAAATAAAATCACCATCAACTTCTACATCTCGTGCATGATTACTGTAATAATATGCTGCATATTCTGGTGCGCTTGGGTCTTCTACATCAACAATTCGTAAATTATCTCTTCCTCCAGCCAAATAAACATAATTCTCCTGTTTAATAATATCAAATGCATATCCATGACCTTTTACCGTAAGTACTCCAGTTTCAAATATCTTATTCGGATCTGATACATCAATTATACGCAGACCTTTTTCTCCATCAGCAATATAGGCAATATTATCGTTTACAATTAAATCATACGCACAGTCACCAGTATTAAAAAAAGAAGTTGCATTTGGTCTTAAGGGGTTGGAAATATCAATTATATATAGTCCAGCACTGTAATCCGAAATATATACTCTACTATTACTCACCGTAAGGTCCATAGCTAAGCTCCAGGTTGTATAATCACTTACTTTGATAGGATTACCGGGGCTTGAAATATCGATCACACATAATCCACTCCAGCCATTTGCAACATATGCATATTTATCCTGGACTACAACATTTAAGG
>JAWODZ010000110.1:0-59822 GCA_046483025.1 bacterium | reverse complement strand
GACCTTGCCTCAGACTGCAACGGTCATATCTGGTGTGCGACGAACGGAGGCGGTTTACTTGAGATAAAACCAGATCTGAGTTATGCGACCTATACCAATGCTTCTACCAGCGGACAGTTACCCTCAGATAATCTTGAATTGGTTAAAATCAATGCCGGAGCTCTCTGGGTGGCAACATTTGAAAATGGTGTGGTTCGGATGCCTGAAATCCTCACTACAACAACTGGTTTGAAACCTCAGGATGATACAAACATACCTGCAGAATTTAATCTCTATTCAAACTATCCCAATCCTTTTAATCCAACTACCACTATCAGGTTTGATCTGACCAGACAATCTGATATTGAACTGAAAGTATTCGATCTCAAAGGAAGATTAGTTAAATCACTGAAGAGCGGAAGGTTGTCTGCTGGTACGTATCAGGTCACATGGGATGGAACAGACATGTATTCCAAACCTGTCGCTTCCGGTATCTATATCTATCGATTAGATGTAGGGCAAGAATTTTTCAGCTGCAAGATGTTATTTATCAAGTAATTTCTTGCTTTTGAACATATAACATAAAGGTGCCGCTTTTCGAATCCAAAACGGCACCTTTTATATAATTTAAAAAATAGGGGAGGAGTTTATTTTTGGTTGAGCATAAAAAATCGTCTTTTACTATTAGTTTAATTCCATTAATTACCATAGCACTTTTTTTGGGGATAGGGTATGGAGTTTACCGAATTTCTGCTGAAATTTTACTGGTTGGCTCAGCTGCTGTCAGTGGCATAATAGCCCGGTTACTTGGATACACGTGGAAAGAATTACAGACTGGCATTGTTGATTCTATAAAATCAGCCATGCCGGCAATGCTCATTGTCATCTGTGTGGGGCTTTTGGTAGGATCCTGGATAGCCTCAGGTACTATTCCCATGCTGGTTTTTTACGGCATTAAAATAATTTCTCCTTCTTATTTTCTTTTTACTGCCTGTCTGGTTTGCAGTTTTGTTTCTCTTTTTACCGGTACATCCTGGGGAACAGTCGGTACTATGGGAGTCGCTTTTATGGGAATTGCCCAGGGATTAGGTATTCCAGCTGGCCCGGCAGCAGGTGCTATAATCACCGGTGCTTATTTTGGTGATAAACTTTCTCCTTTTTCTGATACAACAAATCTGGCTCCTATTGCTGCTAAAAGTAATATTTTTGATCATATTAAACACATGCTCTGGACCACGACCCCAGCCTGGTTGATTGGGCTTTTAATCTACTTTCTCATCGGTTTGCAGTACAGACAGCAGGCACTGCCTCAGGAAAAAATGGAATTAATTCTTAATACCCTTGCCCTGAATTTCAATTTTCACTTTCTTTTATTACTGCCTCCGGTGGTTATACTGTTTTTTGCTGTAAAAAAGCTTCCTACAATCCCGGGAATGATTCTGGCGTCCTTTCTGGCTGCATTTCTCGCTCTTATTTTTCAAGGAGGTTCTTTTGCTGATATACTCAATGTGATGACAGAAGGTTACAAAGCAAATACTGGTGTTCCTACGTTAGACAATCTTCTTTCCAGAGGTGGTATGATGTCCATGATGGGAGTAACTCTTATTGCTTTTTGTGCTTTTGCTTTTGCCGGTATTGTACGCACTGCAGGCATGCTGCAGGTTATTCTGGACAGACTGTTGAAAATTGCACGTAGTACTGGTTCTCTTATAGCAAGTACTTCACTTTGCGGAGTAGTAGTAGCTTTTATGACCGGAAGCTCATTCCTTACTATTCTCATCCCCGGAGAGCTTTTTGCTCCGGCCTATAAAAAACGTAAATTAGCAGCTAAGAATCTTTCCCGAACCACAGAGGATTCAGGCACTGTAATTGTTCCATTGGTTCCCTGGTCAATGGCAGGAGTGTATATGTCCGGTACATTAGGTGTACCGGTAATTACCTATGCACCCTGGTCCTTTTTTTGTTATCTGGGTATTGTATTTGCCTTGATTTATGCTTTTACCGGATTCTCAATAGCTCCTAAAATCAGGGAAGATGAAACTGAAGCTGGAAGTTAGTACATTTTATGAGGATTTTCATGAATTTTCAAAAATTTAGCATAATCGTTATTAAGTTTTTGTTTATTATAGTATTAAACAGCACAATCATGGGAAGAGGATCAATTCTCGTCATGGGCGGAGGAAATGACCGTAAAAGCTGGGCAGATGAACCTTTCATCTGGTTTGTGCAGCAGGCTGATTCCGGAAAAATCATTAATATTGATGTAGATGATGTCGCTACTAGTTATGCTGAAACTTTTATTAGTTTCGGAGCAGATCCATCCAGTACCAGTATTCGTATCCAGACTACTGCTGAGGCTAATGACTCAACTATTTACAATCAATTACTCACTGCATCCGGAATATGGATAGAAGGAGGCGATCAGTATGATTATGTTCGTGTATGGGAGGGAACATTAATTGAAGAAGCAATTCAGAAGGTGTTTGATAGGGGAGGAGCAGTTGGCGGAACCAGTGCAGGATGTGCAGTTATGGGGATGGTTGATTTTGATGCTCGTTACGGTACAAGTCACCCTGAAGATGCAGCGTATAATCCATATCATACTGATGTTCATTTGTCTGATCATTTTCTGCCTCTAATACCTGATGCAATAACAGATTCTCATTTTCATTCCCGGGGAAGATTGGGGCGTTTAATACCAATGCTGGCTCGCAGGATTCAGGATCACAGTGAAAAAAACATAATTGGTATTGGGGTTGCTGATAATACTGCTCTGTGCATAGAATCCGATACAACCGCAATGTGTTATGGTGAAGGTACAGTTACTATTCTTTATAAAACTGACGAATCAGAAATTGAATGTACGGCACACAAACCGGTACATTTTACCCATATAGCTTTTGATCAGCTCATACATGGTACTCTTTATGATCTCCGCAACCGAACACTGATAACCCCCGGACAAGGACTCATTAGTGTATCTGATACACTTCCGGAACCACAGTTACGTAAAGTTATCTTAAAAGGTTCTGAAGCAGCAACGGCGGATTCAGGTGAAATTGTTATTACAGAACTGACCGGAAATGAACTTAATGCCTGGTATGGCAATTTAGGACAGCGTGAAGGCACAAAAACAGTTCCGCAGACTGTAATAATCCCAAAATTATGGCAAAATAATGATTATTTTGAAAATCGGTTAATTGGCGGTATGTATGGAATTGCCACTCATCCCGGATTTATGGCATTGTATCTGGATGTTAACAGTGAAGTTATTATTAATTCTGAAGGCTGGCTTAAAGTAAAGGGACTAACTTATATATTAGACTCCCATACAGTAACACACATGGGATTTGCTAAAGGGCAGAATAGTAACTATCCCGGTATTATTGGCGGAAAACTGCATTTCCTCAGTGACGGAGATTCAATCCAGATTGCACATATTCAGACCAATATTTTTGATGACAAATCTCATTATCCACATACAATAAAGTTATTCCCATCGTTTCCCAATCCCTTTAACAGTTCTACCATGTTCAAATATTCAGTACATACACCTGGTTTTATAAAGATTGATGTATACAATATAAAAGGAGAGCTTGTTGATCAATTAGGGAAAGAATATGTGGAATCAGGTATTCATGAAGAAAAATGGAAACCGGATAGACTTGCCTCCGGAATTTATATTTTAAAGCTTATTCAGAAAGATAATTCAGCAATTCAAACCTGCTTATATCTTAGATGATACATATCATAAGGTTTGAAGAAATAAGCACGAAATTATTGTTTAGTTAACATAATATTACTTATGCGAACCAATAAATATGATATTTTACCTCTTTTTCAACTATCAAATCTTCTATCCTAGTTTTGAAGATAATTTATTGATTCTTGCTTTTATGGGAATGTGTAGATTATATCTTTTAATATCTTTTAATATCTTTATTGCAGCTTTATTGTTATTGATCTTAATGTATGCATATGCTAAATAGTATGTTGCTAAAGGATTGTTACGGTAAATGTTTAAAGAATTTTTTAAATATTTGATCGCATTGTTAAAATCATTAATTTTTAAATAACTGATACCTAAAATCGTTATGCTTACAGGATCTTCATCATGACGGGGATATTTTTTTTGAACAGCAATAACATCATTTGGTTTGTTAAGAAAATGAAAAGCAATTGATAAAGATTTATAATAAATTTGGCGTTTGTTGTTTAAACGAATTGCACGTTTAAAACAATCAGAAGCAGCATCAATTTTTCCTTCTCTTAGCTGTGTTTCACCAAGTAAATACCAGATATAGTCATCATTGGGTTTTTTTTGTAAGTAATTTTCATATAATTTTTGAGCATGGTTGTAATTGCCTGATAAATAATTTCTGATTCCTCTTGAAATATAATCTTCAATGTGGTCAACATTAATTTCTTGATATTCTGAGTATTCTGGTTTTTCTATAATTTCTGTTTTTATAGAACGTTTCGCATAATTAACCATTTTGGTATCTGAAGAAGTTTCAATTATTTTATGTAAATATTTATTTGACGTATCAACGTCATTTAACATTGTATATATCTTTGATAATCCTAAATAAGCTCTACATTCCTTATCATTTATTTGAATAACTTTATTGAACATATTAATTGCTTTTTTAAACTCTTTTTTTATGCTATATACTGCACCTAAATTCAAATAACTAAGCACATCAGATTTATTCAGTCTTTGACTTGCTATTAAATAGTCTGCTGCTTCATTAAAATTTCTGGATTTTATCAAGATAATGCCTAAAAGTAAGTTTCCTTTATAGTGAATTGGACATATTGATACAAGTTTTTTTAACACATCAATAGTTTCGGAATATTTCTTTTCTTCAAATAAGATTAAAGACAATTTATAAAGATATTCTACATCATTTTCATTGATAGAAAGGGCTTTTCTCCATAAGTCAATTGCTTTATTTTTTTTATTTGATTTTGAAAACTCAAGTGCTTCCAGATGAAGAGTTTCTGCTCTTTTATCAACATTCTCTGGAGACCAGGTTAACACAAACCTATTTTTAATTTCTTCTATTTTCAGTGTTCCAATACTGGTTTGATATTTTTCTTGAAGTTTTTCGATGATTTTTTCAGTATCTGATATTTTCTCTGGTAAGCCGAAGAAAAATCTGTCCTTATTTATATCATTGAGAGTTAATGTTACGGTTACAAGTTTTCTTTCTGTACGATCCATATTATTTTCCATTCTTAAATGAATTCTTTTTTGCTGAAATGGTTGTATTTTTTAATAACATAGCAATAGTCATAGGACCAACACCACCAGGTACAGGTGTTATTAACGATGATATTTTACTTACCTGATTGAAATCAACATCACCGACTAATCGATATCCTCTTTTCTTGCTTGCATCCTCCACCCTATTAATTCCAACATCAATAACTATAACACCGGATTTAACCATATTTTTTTTTATGAATTCTGCTTTACCCATTGCAGCAACAAGTATATCTGCTGTTTTTGTTATTGACGATAAATTTTTTGTCCGTGAATGACAAAAAGTAACTGTAGCATTACCCATATTATTTTTTCTTAAAAAAAGAAGTCCCAGGGGTTTTCCTACAATATTACTTCTTCCTAAAATGACAACATGCTTACCTTCAATTGTAATATTATATCTGGACAAAAGTTCTATAATGCCATATGGAGTTGCAGGTATAAAAGTATGTCCAGCATCAATAACTAACCTGCCCAGGTTAGTTGGATGAAATCCATCAACATCTTTTTCCGGGGTTATTCTTTCAATTACAGATGATTCATTTATATGAGACGGTAATGGAAGCTGTACTAAAATTCCATGAATTTCAGGATTTTTATTCAAAGTATCAATTTTTTGTAACAATGTTTTTTCAGAAACTGAATCTTTTAGTTTTATTGTTTCAGAGATAATGCCTACTTTCTTACATGCCTTTTGTTTCATATTTACATAAATTTTGGAAGCGTCATTATCACCTACCAAAATAACTGATAAATGTGGTATAATATTTTTTTGTTTTAGTCTGCTCACTTCTAGCTTGAGTTCATCCTTTATAATCCTTGATATTTTTTTTCCATCAATAATTTTGCTCATATAAATCTCCGAATGGTGTATTTATAATATAAATCTTTCAATAGAATTTGCAAATGATGTGTCTAAATTAATTGAAATTGCTACACCACAGAATTCCAGATTATTTTCATTTGCAGCAATTTTATAATAAAATGGTATCTGCCTGATAAATCTGTTTAGAGCAATTTCTTTGTCCATGCCGATTACAGAATCTGTAGAACCAGTCATTCCCACATCCGTTATATATGCTGTGCCTTTTGGAAGTATTTTCTCATCTGCTGTCTGAACATGGGTATGTGTACCAATAACTGCACTTACCCGGCCGTCCAGATACCATCCCATAGCTATTTTTTCTGCAGTAGCCTCTGCATGAAAATCAACAAAAATTGATTTGACACCTTTCTTTTTTAACTTTTTTATTTCCTTATCAATACTCCGGAAAGGACAATCAATAGATTGCATAAAGGTTCGTCCCTGAAGATTTAAAATCGCAAGTTTATTTTCGGAATCAAATTCATAAATACAGGAACCATGGCCTGGCACATTAGGCGGATAATTCAATGGTCTTAATATGAAAGGATTTGTATCCAGTAAGGGAAAAACTTTGCTTTTATTCCAAATATGATTACCGCTGGTAATGATATTTATCCCAAGTTCAAAAATTTGATGAGCAATTTTTTCAGTTAGTCCTTTACCCGAGGCACTATTTTCTCCATTTGCAATAATTAAATCCGGATTATAGGTATCAATAATTCTATTCATTGCATTTGCTGTTGCCGTAAGTCCTGGTTTTCCAACGATGTCTGCTATAAAAACAATAGTAATATGTGATGGATTACTTTGCATAATCAACCGCCCTGTATTCCCGAATAACAGTTACTCGTATCTGACCTGGATACTCCATTTCATCTTGGATCTTTTGAGCAATCTCGGTTGCCATTTGATCAGATAAGGCATCATTTATATCTTCCGGCTGTACCAGAACTCTTATTTCTCTGCCAGCTTGAATGGCATAAGTTTTTGAAACACCATTAAAAGATTCTGCAATGTTTTCAAGTTTTTCCAATCTTTTGATATACCCTTCCAGTGTTTCTCTTCTCGCTCCTGGTCTGGAACCAGAAATTGCGTCTGCAGCTTGTACTAATGCCGAGATTGGTGAAGTCATCTCCCCCTCATCATGATGTGCTTGTATTGCATTTTGCACAATTGGTCCTTCACCATATTTTTTTGCCAGTTCATAGCCTAATTGATAATGAGTTCCCTCAGTATCATAATCTATTGCTTTTCCAATATCATGCAAAAGTCCTGCTCGTTTAGCTACTACAGCATCCAATTGAAGTTCTGAGGCCATTAATCCTGACAACTTGGCAACTTCAATACTGTGTTGTAATACATTTTGTCCATAACTTGTCCTGAATTTTAACTTACCCAGGAGTTTAACCAATTGAGGATGAAGTCCATGGATACCTGTATCCATCATAGCCTGTTCCCCAACAGTGACGATTTCTCCTTCAAGTTCTTTGGTGGTTTTGTTTATAATATCTTCAATTCTTCCGGGATGAATGCGCCCGTCCGATATTAATTTTTCCAGAGATCGTTTGGCAATTTCACGACGATAGGGAGCAAACCCGGATAGTATCACTGCATCAGGGGTATCATCAACAATAACATCAATACCGGTTAAATTCTCAAAGGCTCTGATATTTCTTCCTTCACGTCCAATTATCCTGCCTTTCATCTCATCATTAGGTAAATGAACCACTGAAACAGTAGTTTCTGCAGAATGATCAGCTGCTGTACGTTGAATTGCCTGAATAATAATCTCTTTGGCATCCTGATTTGCTTTCATTTTTGCTTTTTCTTTTATATTCTTAATTAACTGAGCAGCTTCCTGTTTTGCGGTATCCAAAAGGCTTTTTTTCAGTTCTTCTATAGCCTCTTTGTTAGTCATACCGGATATCTTTTGTAATTTAATATTTTGTTTATTAATTAATTCATTTAATTCATTATTTTTTTCTTCAACCTTGAGAGTTTCTTGTTTTAAATTATTTTCCTTTATTTTAAAATCTTTTTCCAGTTGTTTAAGGTGATTCACCCTTTTATCAGTATCACTTTCCCTTTGGGAAACCTTTTTAAAGCGTGCTTCAATATCACGTCGTTTTTCTCTAGTGTCATTTTCAAATTTTTGTTTTTCTCTGTACCATTCATCCCTTGCTTCGAGAATTCTTTTGTTTTTTATTGATTCAGCTTCTTTTTCTGCTTCAGAAACAATTTTTGCGGATAATTTTTCAGCATTTGCAACTTTACCCTGTCCGATTTTACTGTTGAGAAACCACCCAAGTAAAAACATCATAAAACTTGGAATCAAGATCACCAATAATAATATAGTTGAATCCATTTTTCCTCCTATGCTAAATCAAAAGTACTGTAATAGGCAAGAGTTCTGTAATTCACAGGTGAATAAATGAAAGAGATAAAGAAAATATACAAATAAAAAAATTTTATTTTGTTTCTGATAATTTTTTATCTAATAATGAATTAATTTTATTCATTTTTTCCTGCAGCTTAATTCGAAGCTTCTCGTTTTTTTCCTTTTCAGCAAAATACTCACCAGTAATATTAATACAAGCCAGAATTGTAACTTTCAAAGAAGAGTCAACACGAACCTGATTATCAATTTCACGAATTTTTTTATCAACATAACTGGCTACTTCTTTAATTCTTTCAGTTTTTTCCTCACTCCGAATTATATATTCACTTCCAAAAATTCTTATTTTTATTGTTTTCATATTATCAGTCATTGTATTCTAACTTAAAATGATATTATCTCTTTTATCACCTGAAATAATTATTGCATATTCATTAAAACTCATCAAACTCTTTTAATTTAATGAGTAAATTTTCAACTTTTGATTTTACTTTATTTTCATTATTTTTATAGTTTTCAATTTCGTTTTGCATTTGAATACTCGTTTTATTATTAACTTTTAACTGTTGAATCATATTTTCCTTATCATCAATTTTTGCTAGCAATTGTTTACATTTTTGTTTTAAATCATTATTCTCCATTTCTAATTCACTTAAACGTGTAATAAGTTTTAAAATTTTTTGTTCAAGGATTTCAAATTTTTCTATATCCATAATTATCCTGTTTTTATGGTTACTTATGTTCTCAGTGAAGCAGAAAATTTATTTTTTAAAGCTCTTACGAGTTCATCGAAAATCGGATCTATTTCGTTTTCTGTCAGTGTTCTTTTTTCTGATAAGAACTTCAAATTAAAAGTAATACTTTTTTTACCATTAGGTATACCTTCTCCCCGATAAATATCAAATATTTCTGCCTGTTTTAAATATTTACCTCCTTTATTTACTATATATTGCTGTATATCTTCGCTTAAGATTTTTTTATCTATAATAACTGATAAATCACGAATTATAGGAGGAAATTTTGGAATAGGAGAATACATTAATTGTTTATCAATGCATTGACGAAAATTTTTAAAATCAAGTTCGAATAGATACACAGCTTGCTTAAAATCCCATTTTTTTTGGATTTCTGAGGAAATTTTTCCCATATGTCCAGAAATTTTTTGATTTATTTCAATTGCGTAGGAATAATTAGTTGCAAAAAAAGGTATTTTATGTACTGTAAAAGAATAATCCTGTATATGAAAATAGTCAAAAAAAGATTCTATAGTACCTTTTAATTGATAAAAATCTACATTATTATTTTCTTCATTATTCCATAATGGTATCCTTTTTTTAAATCCAGTCAGAGCACAGATAATATCAGTTTTTTCAATTGGGAGAGTCTTTTTTTGTGAAATAAATTTACGGCCAATTTCAAAAAATCGTAAATTATTTTGGGATCTATTAATATTCCATTGGATAGTATCTAACATTGATGGTATGCTTGAATTTCTCAGGAATGTAGTTTCCGGACTCAAAGGATTCTCTAATTGAACCACATTTTGATTATCAAAGATTTCTATATGTTTTTTGGGAACAAGAGTATGAGAAATTATTTCAAAAAAACCCTGTCCAACAAAATAATCCCTTACTGTTTCAATATCATCATAATATTCATCTTTGGTATAACTAAGAGCAATATTGGAGTACATATTTGATTTAATATTGTTATATCCATAATGTCGAGCAATTTCTTCAATTAGATCACATTCTCGGTTTAAATCCGGTCTGAAAGTAGGAATTTGTAACTTAATGTGTTTTTCTTTTTGTTCAATTATTGTAAGTTCCAGTCCCTTTAAGATTCTCAGAATAATATCTTTAGGAATTTCCTGACCTATGAGTTGATTTATTCTGGAAAACCGTAATTTAATTTCTACACACTCAATTTTTTGAGGATATATGTCGACAACATCTTTTTCCACAGATCCGTGAGCCAGTTCTTGTAATAACTGAGATGCGCGATCTACAGCATAAATTGTATTATTGGGATCAGCTCCTCTTTCAAATCTTTGAGAAGATTCAGTAAACAATGCAAATTTCTTTGAGGTTTTTCTAATTGTATAGGGATCAAAATATGCGCTTTCCAAAAGTATATTCTTTGTTTCCCGGGAAATCTCAGAATTATATCCACCCATAACTCCGGCCAGAGCTACACCTTTTTCCCCATCACAGATCAATAAATCGTTTTCATCTAATGAACGTTCAACATCATCCAGGGTCGTAAATTTTTCTTGTGGAGATGCTTTTCTAACATGAATTTCTGAGTTCTCAATTAAATCATAATCAAAAGCATGTAACGGATGTCCTGTCTCCATTAGAACATAATTTGTAATATCAACTACATTGTTAATACTGCGGATACCAACACTCTTAAGATAGTTTTTTAACCATTGAGGGGAATCCTTAATTACAACATTTCTGATCACTCGAGCACTGTAACGAGGACAGGCAGTGATATCGTGTATATGTATTTTTATGGACTTTAAAGCAGAATTTTTTGATTCTTTTAAAGAAACAGTTGGTTTTTTTAATTTGTTATTGACAATAACACCTATTTCACGTGCAACTCCGATATGGCTTAAACAATCTGGCCGATTTGGGGTTACATCAATATCGAAAATTGTATCATGGTAAGAATTTTTTATGAACTCCTCCCCTACCCTATATTCGGATTTAGGAAGAACCATGATGCCCTCATGATTATCACTGATACCTAATTCTCGTTCTGAGCATATCATTCCTTCCGAGGTTACACCACGCAATTTAACGTGTTTAATTTCTGTGCCATCTGCTAAAATAGAACCTGTAACTGCTACCGGAACTCTTTGTGTGTCTCTTACATTTTTTGCTCCGCAAATTACTGAAACTTTCTTATTTCCGATATCAACTGTACAAATTTTTAATTTATCAGCATTAGGATGGTTTTTTACTTTAGCTATATCACCAACAATGATATTTTTAAATACTGTTCCCCCGGATGTTATATTTTCAACTTCCAAACCTGCCATGGTTAATTTTTCTGCTAATTGAGCAGGAGAACAATCATAATCTATGTAGGTTTTAAGCCAATTCAGGCTTACTTTCATATCTCACCTTAAAATTGATTAAGAAATCGTACATCATTTTCATAAAACAATCTTATGTCATCTATTTCATAAAGAAGCATTGCAATTCTTTCAATTCCCATACCAAAAGCATAACCAGTATACTTTTCTGTGTCATAATTTACAAATTCAAGTACCCTTGGATTGACCATTCCGGCACCGGAAATTTCAATCCACCCTGTTTGTTTACAAATTTTACATCCCCTTCCCTTACACATTGCACATGAAAAATCATATTCAGCACTGGGTTCGGTAAAAGGGAAAAAACTGGGACGAAATCTTATTTTAGCATCCGATCCTAACAAAGATTTGGCAAAATTTAGTATAACTCCTTTTAAGTCGGCAAAGGTTATTCCCTCATCAACACAAAGCCCTTCTACCTGCTGGAAAACAGGAGAATGGGTGGAGTCTGGTGTATCTTTACGATAACATCGTCCGGGTGCGATGATTCTGAGAGGTGGTTTCTGTTTTTCCATAACCCTTATTTGTACAGGTGAGGTATGAGTTCGCAGTACATGGCCTCCCTTTACAAAAAATGTATCCTGCATGTCCCGGGCAGGATGACCCTGAGGGATGTTCAAGGCTTCAAAATTATAATATTCTGATTCCACTTCCGGCCCCTGAGCAATAGAAAACCCCATTTTTTTAAAACAGTCCTTTATTTTCCGGGTTACAATGGTTAAAGGATGGTATCTGCCTGTAAAAGGCTGGTCACCTGGCAGAGTATAATCAAAAAATTCCTTCTTTTCTGTTTTTTGAGAAAGTTTGGAGTGGTATTCCGCAAGAGTTTTTTGTATATAATTTTTTATCTCATTAATTAATTTTCCGGTCTCTCGTTTATCCTCTGCCTTTACTTCCCCCATCTTTTTAAAGATGTTGGATATTTCGCCTTTTCTTCCCAGATATTTAATTCTTACCGATTCAAATTTGGATAAATCATCTACCTGCCGGATATCATGATTAAAAGCAACTTTAAGTTTTCTAACCTGCTTTTTTAATTCAACAGAACTCATCAGGCTTGAACATCTTTAACTATTTTCTCAAAAGTTTCCGGATCTTTTACTGCAATATCAGCCAATACCTTACGATTTAATCTAATCTTATTTGTTTTTAAATGGTTGATGAATTTTGAATAACTAAATCCCAGAGGTCTTACTGCTGCATTTATTCTGGTGATCCAGAGTTTACGTATTTCTCTTCTCCGTACTCTTCTGTCTCTATATGAATATTGTAAAGACTTTTCAACACTATCTTTTGCAGTTCTCAGTAATTTGCTTTTTCCGCCGCGATAACCTTTTGCAGCTTTGAATATTTTCTTTTTTCTTCTATGTGAAGCCACAGTGTTTTTTGCTCTTGGCATCCTTCACCTCTAATTTTTTAACATTATTTAAGTACCTAACATTTTTTTAATACGCTTTGCGTCACCTAATGTTGCTATGGTCGATTTACGTAAGTGACGTTTTCGATCGGCATTTTTTTTTGTCAGAATATGACTTTTATTTGCCTTATTTCTTTTTACTTTGTTATTTTTGGTTAAAGTAAATCGTTTTGCTGCTCCTCTATTTGTTTTTATTTTCGGCATGAAAACATTCTCCCTATTTAGGTATAAAAGTAATAATGAAACTTTTTCCTTCTCGTGTAGGTTTTTTACTCACTTTAGCAATATCAGAAAGTTCACTTTTTATTCTTTCAATTAATGCTTCCCCCAATTCAGGATGCAATATTTGTCTTCCTCGGAAATTAATTCTTATTTTAAGGTGATCTCCTTTTTCAAGGAAATCCTTTGCTTTTTTTAATTTGAATTGTATATCATGTTCTTCGATATTGGGATGCATCCTTAATTCTTTATTATGTATAACATGCTGTTTCTTCTTACTCTTTTTTTCTTTTTTTTGCTGTTGATATCTAAACTTTCCAAAATCCATTATTTTACATACAGGGGGTTTTGAATGAGGCACTACTTCTACCAGATCAAGATTAAATTCATCAGCTTGTTTCTGGGCCTGTTGGATATCAACAACCCCAATTTGACTGCCATCGGGATCGATAAGACGCACCTTTGGAGCTTTTATTTTATTGTTTACCCGTATCTTTTTAAGATTAATTTTACCGATTATTAGTCCTCCTTTTAATATGTTGTGTTATTTCTTTAATCAACGCATTTACTTTGATTTCTCCTAAATTACCTTTTTTCTTTTTTCTCAAAGAAACTGTTTTGTCATTAATCTCTTTATCGCCCACAATGCACATATAAGGGATTTTCTGATTTTCTGCTGATCTGATTTTATACCCGACTTTTTCATCTCTATTATCAACTGTGCATCTGATATTATGTTCAACTAATCTTAAACTAACAGTATCAGCATAACTTCGATGGTCTTCACTCACTGGTATTAATCTGCATTGTTCAGGTGATAGCCATACCGGGAAATTACCCTCATAATGTTCAATAAGAATACCAATAAACCTTTCTACAGATCCTAAAATAGCACGGTGCACTAAAACAGGTCGATGTTTGTTGCCATCGGACCCAACATATTCAAGATTGAATCGTTCCGGCATAGAGAAATCAACCTGAATAGTTCCGCATTGCCACATTCTTTCTAAGGAATCTTTTATATGAAAATCAATTTTAGGCCCGTAAAAAGCCCCTTCACCTTTATTTAACTGATAAGTGATTTTTTTGTGTTGCAGAGAACTTGCCAATGCTGTTTCTGCTCTTTCCCACATTTCATCAGTACCGATTGATTTTGACGGTTTGGTGGAAAGTTCAACCAAAAATTCAGAAAAACCAAAAGTATTGTATATTTCATACACCAGATCAATAAGTTTATCTATTTCATCTGTTAACTGATCCGGAGTGCAAAATACATGAGCATCATCCTGAGTAAATTGACGCACTCGGAATAGACCATGTAGAACACCGGATTTTTCATGTCTGTGAACAATGCCAAGTTCAGAATATTTTAAGGGAAGTTCACGAAAAGAATGTAAGTTTTCATTGTATATCAATAATCCACCCGGACAATTCATGGGTTTAATGGCATAATTTTTTTCATCAATTTCAGTGAAATACATATTATTTTTATAGTTTTCCCAATGACCACTTTTATGCCACAGATCCTCATTTAAAATCATGGGAGTTTTAACTTCAAGATATCCGTGTTTTCTTAAGATAATACGAACATAATTAACAATTTCATTAATGATTATCATTCCGTTATTATGCCAAAACGGAAACCCTGGCGCCTCTTCGTGGAAACTAAATAAGTTTAGCTTTTTCCCTAATTTACGATGATCTCGTTTCTTAGCATCTTCAATGGATTTAATGTGTTTTTTCAAGGTTTTGTTTTCAGGATAGGCAATTCCATATATTCTCTGCATCATGGGGTTTCTTTCATCTCCATGCCAATATGCTCCAGCAAGACTTGAAAGTTTGAAAAACTTAATATATCCGCTTGAGGGTACATGCGGTCCACGGCAAAGATCTATAAAATTTCCATTGGAATATAGACTAACTGAATTATTTTCTAAATCATTTATTAATTCAATTTTAAAGTGTTCATTCCGATTTTTAAAAATAGATATTGCTTCTTGTTTAGTAACTGTTTTTCTTTCAAAATGATCATTGTTGTTTACAATTTCCTGCATTTTATTTTCAATTTCCGGAAAATCATTTATACTGATGTTTTCCTGAAATTTAAAGTCATAATAAAATCCATTTGATATAGCAGGTCCAATCCCTAATTGTACCTCAGGGTATAAAATTTTTACTGCTGCAGCCAAAATATGGGAAGCACTATGCCAAAATACTTTAAGGCCTTGTTCATCCTGGCAAGTTAATAAATGAAGTGTTGAATCTTGCTCTAAAGGGGTTGATAAATCTACTAATTTATCATCTATCCTGGCTGCAATATAATCTCTAAAGGTATTAGGAAAAAGATCTTCTAATATGTTATTTAATCTGATTCCCTTTTTATATGTCCCCTCTTTTCCATTTGTAAATTGTATATTTATTTTACTCAAATAATTATTTATTCCTTTAACTGCTTTAACTAAAAAATGTAATTCTACATAGTGGGCGATACTGGACTTGAACCAGTGACCTCTTGCATGTCAAGCAAGCACTCTAACCACCTGAGCTAATCGCCCAGTTAATAAAAAATGTACTATCATTTTTATAAAAAGTCAAGTAAAATTTAGAAGATAGAATCACTTATAAGTATTAAGTTGTTCAGATTTTAATTCATTTAATCTGTCAACAATATATCCGGTCTCACCCATACCATCTGTCTTATTTTCTATTAAATCAACAACCATTTCCATGGCTAAGGTTATGGAATCAATAATTTTTTTGGTAATTTTCATTTCCCTGCTTCTCACTCGGGATAATATTGTTTCAATAGCAACAAGTAGCTGAGCTGTTTCATCAAACCCAAACATTTCAGCAGATGCATGTAAAAGCTTACAAGCCTGACGAGCCTCAAGTACTCCTCTCCGGTTTTTAGGATCTTCCCTTAACAACTGTATAGCTCTATCAAACCGTTGTAGATCACCTGCTGCTTCTTCTTTGAATATTTTATAAAAAATTAATCCGGACTGTTTAATTTTCTTGGGACTTTTTTCTTCTGAATCTTCTTCAATATCTGAATCAAGTATTGATTCTTTTATATCATACATATCTTCATCATTTGTAATTATTGAGGATTCATCAAACTCATTTATTATGGTATCTTCAGACTCAGCCTCACTCACTCTCTCTTCGATCTCTTTTTCTTTTTGTAGTCCGCTCACAATAAGCAGTACTTTTACCGTGTTGCGTAAATTTTTTTGAATTGTAGCTCCCCAAATAATTCTTGCATTAGGATCTAACTTTTGTGTAATAATTTTTATTATTTGTCTGGATTCTTTTAATTTGAGGCTAGGACCGCCAGTTATATGAATCAAGGCACTTTGGGCCCCTGAAATATCCTGTTCCATCATAGGATGGGTTATGGCTCTTTTAATTGCCTCATGTATTTTGTTTTCCGAATCACTTTCCCCTAACCCGATAAAGGCATTAGGGCCATCCTTCATAACAATACTTATATCTGCAAAGTCAAGATTCACTAATCCTCTTTTTAAAACCATACTGGAAAGGCCTTCCAGTGCATTAATTAAAATGTCATCTGAAGCTTCAAAGGCTTTTTTTAAAGTTAATTCCGAATAAAGATCAATTAATTTATTATTTTCAAGCACTATTAAAGTATCAACAAATTTTTTAAGTTTTTCAAGACCTATCTTTGCATTTTCCCATCTGATAATACCTTCTTCAGCAAAAGGCATGGTGACAATTGCTACCGTTAAAATGCCTTCTTCTCTGGCTAATTTAGCAACCACCGGAGAGGCACCTGTCCCGGTTCCGCCTCCGAATCCACAGGTTATAAATAATAAATCGGTTTCCTGTATGATATCGATAATTTCCTGTTTTGATTCTCGGACAGCTCGTTCACCTAGTTCTGGGTCTCCACCAGAACCTAAACCTGCTGTTATATTTTTCCCAATCAATATTTTTTTATTTGAATTTATATCCACTAAATGTTGTCCATCCGTATTGATTGCAACCGTTTCCAGGCCCTTTAACTTTTTTTTCATCAGATGATTGATGGTATTATTTCCTGACCCGCCTATTCCTAAAACTTTTATTTGAGTATTATAAGGACTTATTTCAGTAGAATTATCCAGATTTTCTTCTTTCATTTAACAGACTCTTTATTTTGATTTATCTTTTTCTTTTAGAAAAGCATATACTAATTTTCTAAGATCATTCATATCAAAGGGTTTTTCAATATACCCTGCTTTTCCCCAGCGGTTTAAAGCGTCAATAACTTCAATGGAACCATGAGCGGTCATGATAATCACTAATGTATTTGGATATTTTTCTTTAATTGTATCTAAAAGCTCCCATCCATTAATTTCAGGCATTCTAAGATCTGTTATGAGGAGATCAATTTCATTTCGGGAAAGAATCTCCAGTGCACCTTTGCCGGAATTTGCGCTAAGTACTTCAATATTGTCATTATCACGGGATAGTCTTCGTGATATACTCCAGGTAAGATCTTCTTCATCATCTACAATTAAAATTCTTTTATATTCATTTTTATTTTGCATTGTCTACTCTTAATAGATAATTATATTCCTATAATTAATTTTGGCAAATATTGTACCAGGAATAATAACAACATCTTACAAAATTTTAATTTTCTTAAATAATTAAAATTATTAAAGATAGGTATTATAAAATTTTTTTTTTATATAATGACTATTGGTTAATTTGATATTTATGGATTGATTTTGACCATATAGCGTATCGATTATTTTAAGTCACTCTCTGAAATTTTATAGCTTTTAAGTTTTTCTCGTAAGGTTGAGCGTGATATGTTTAGAATTCGGGATGCTTTCGATTTATTGCCATCTGTTGTTTTTAAAATATGAAGTATATGCTGTTTTTCCATTTCCTGTAAAGATACTTCCCCAAATGATTTATTTACAACAGGGGATTTTTCCTCCTGGAGTTCCATTGGTAAATAATCTGAAGTCAGAATTTCATCATTACAAAGTATCACACTTCTTTCAATTACATTTTTTAATTCTCTCACATTACCAGGCCAGGAATAATTATGGAGCATTTTTTCAGTTTTTTTATCAATTTTCTGAATATCTTTATTGAACTCTTTATTATATAATTGAATATAATATTTCGCCAACAGCAGAATATCTTCTTTTCGTTCTCGTAAAGGGGGTAATTTAATTTCCAAAACTTTTAATCTATAATATAAATCATCTCTGAATTCCTGCTGATTAACAAGCCTGCGTAAATCAGTATTTGAAGCAGCAATTACCCGTACATCAATATTAATATCTGTGGTACCGCCAATTCTACGAAAAATTTGAGATTCAATAACCCGGAGAATCTTTGGTTGTAAGGTAAGTTTCATACTTGAAATCTCATCTAAAAATATTGTTCCACCATGGGCCAATTCAAAAAGACCTTTTTTCGTGGTACGTGCATCGGTAAAAGCACCTTTTTCATGACCAAATAATTCACTCTCTAACAAATTTTCCGGAATTGCACTACAATTCAATTTAATAAAAGGTTGCGATGCTCTATTGCTCAGAAAATGAATAGCATTAGCAACAAGTTCTTTGCCAGTACCGCTTTCCCCTAATATTAAAACAGATGTTTTGGGAGTTTTAGCAACAATGTTAATTAAATTCCGAATATCCTCTATTGCTTGGCTATCACCATATATTGTATTCTCGGGAAAATGTTCTTTATGTTCTTTTCGTAATCTGCTTACTTCCATTTTCAGTTTGTGTGTTTCTAATATTTTTTTAACATTCAATTTTAATTCATCAAGTTCAAATGGTTTAACCAAATAATCATATGCACCTTTTTTCATAGCTTCAATTGCAGGTTTTGCATCTGTCATTGCTGTCATCATAAGCACTAAAATATCTGGATCGATATCCTTTATTTTATCTAATAATTCAATTCCATTAATATCGGGTAATTTAATATCTAAGATAACAAGATCAATTATTTTATTTTTTAAAATTGACAACCCTTTCTTTCCCTCAATTGAGGAGAGAACATTATATCCCTCTTTCTTTAAAGTCTTGGTTAAGGTGAAGATCATATCTTCGTTATCTTCAATAATCAATATATTTGGTTTACTCATCTGACTCTCCTTCAGGTATTGTTATACTAAACGTAGTCCCTTTGCTAATTTTACTTTTCACATCAATATCCCCATGATGATCCTCAATAATTCTATACACTATAGAAAGACCCATTCCTAAACCATCCGATTTTGTGGTAAAAAAAGGATCGAAAATTGATTCTAATCTTTCAGGTGGAATACCTTTTCCAGTATCAGTGATATTTATTTGAACAAATGAATCTTGTTTAATCCACTTATCTGATCTTTTTATTAACTTTGGTACAGAAAATTTTACCGGTTTTGCTGATACTGTAATAACTCCATTTTTATTAACCGCATCAATTGCATTAAGAATTAGATTTAAAAATACTTGCTGTATTTGTTGGGGATCAATAATCACGATAGGAAGATTATCATCCATATCTTCGATATATTTAATGTTATTCGTTGTTAATTTTTTATTAATCAAGTTAACAACTTCATGAATTACCTTTTTTATATCATATGATTTTCTATCCGGAGGTTTGGGACGGGCAAAAGCTACAATTGCCTTTAACAGTTCATCTAATCTGTTAACTTGATTGATAATCCGGGATAAATATTCCAACCTGGAATCACCTGATTCAAATTCTTCTTTACAGGTTTGACTTAAACTCTTAATTCCAGCTAAAGGATTTTTTATTTCATGTGCAATTCCTGAAGCCAAGATACCCAGTGAAGCCAGTCTTTCCATTCTCTTTACTTCGCTCTGCATCTGTTTTAATTCAGAAATATCCCTAAAAGAAACTATGGTACCTACCTTTTCATTACGATTGTCAATACGATCAGTGGTTGTAAAACCTATGGAGATTTTGTCTCCAGATTTTATAGTTAATTTAGTTTCTCTACTGTAAGGCAATGATCCCGGCTTTTCTGAGCTCATAAGAAGTATATCAACATCATCTGGAACAAGTACAGATTTTATCTTTTTCCCCAATACTTCCTTTGCTTTCCATCCAAGAATGCGTTCAGCACCTGTATTAAGTGAAGTGATAAAACCATTAAGATCTACAGTTAAAAGCCCGGCTTCCATACTTTGAATAATACTCTCATTGAAATTTTTTAATTCTAAAATTTCATTTTCCATCATCTTTTGTTCGGTTACATCTCTGGCAATTCCCATTGAACCCACTATGGATCCGTGTTCGAAAATAGGAGTAATGTTAAATGAGAGAATAAAACAATCGGAAATATTGCTTTTAATTTGTGCCTGGAAAATCCTTGCCCTTCCCTGATGGACAAGCTGATAATTCTTTTTAGCTCGAATGCGATCTTTTTCTACTATTAATTCTGAAAAGTCTTTTTGTAACCATTCTTTCTTTTTAAAACCAGTTAAGGGCTTAAAGCGGTTATTTAAATAGACAAATTTTCCACTTTGATCAAGAGTAAAAATAAAATCGTTTGCATTTTCAAGTAAATCTCTATATCTATATTCTGACCGCTTAATTTCCTGACTAAGCTCTTTGTTTTTTCTTACTGTTTCATCAGCAACAGTAAAATTTTCCAGACATTCTCTAAATCTTTTAGGATCGGAAAAATAGCTGAACCACCCTCTTATTCCTAAATTATAAAATTCCTGTCTGTATTTCTGACGGGTCTCATCGTCTGAAATTATAATGAAAGGAATATTATGATACTCAGCTAATGATTTACTGTGTATAAATTTTTTATAAACTTCAGCCCCCACAATATCATCAGTTACATAGTCAGAAATAATGATATCAGGGTGTATACAGGGAATTTCTTCTATAGCTTTTATGCCTGATGAAATAGTTATAATATTGGAATCCGTATTTTGCAAAATTTCTTTCAGTTGATTTGATATTTTGTCTGCAGATTCAATCACTAAAAATTTTTTTTCACTAAAAAAATTATCCATTTTCTTTCTCTTCATATATTATAAACCCTATCATGTTAATTAAACTGCACATTGTAGAGTAAAAGAAAATACTGATCCCTTTCCTAATTTACTTTTTACTGAAAGTTGAGAATTATGCTGATCTAAGATTTCTTTGGTCAAAGCAAGGCCTAAACCGGAACTACCTTCGCTTTCTTCATCTGCTTTATTAACCCGATAGAACTTTCTGAATATTTTATCAATAGCATCCTCTGGTATCCCATAGCCATTATCAATTACACTGACTGTAATTATATTTTCCTTTTGTTGTAATTTTATATTTATATCAGATCCGGCAGGACTGTATTTGATTGCATTTGATAATAAATTTTGTACTACTTGTTCAATTAACTGCTGGTCACCATATGCTAAACAGATTTCCGTAGAAAAAATCTTTCCTATTTGCATATTTTTCTGTTGGGCAGTAGACATATAAGAAGTGATAATCTTGTCAATAAGTTGTTCAATATTAAATGGATGAATTTGTATTTGTATTTTACCTTCTTCCAATTTTGACAGATCAAGAAATTTATTAACCAGTTTAACTAAACGCGAAGTTTCATTTAGTATGATATTTGAATAATCTTTGACCTTAGTATTCCTGACCTTTAAATCACGAAGTAGATCACTGAAACCATAAATAGATGTCAAGGGAGATTTTAATTCATGTGCTACCATGGTTACAAGTTCAGACTTCATTTTATCTGCTACATATTCCTTGGTAATATCTCTAATAACAGAAACAATTCCAATGAATTCATTATCTTCACTATAGATTCTGGATGCAGAAGCCTGTAAATATTTCTTTGTAGAAATATTTTTTGTTCGAAAATCAAAAGTTACATTATCTGTTTGTTTTCCATCTCTCACTTGTTTAAAAAGATTCAAAATTTGCTTATTTTTAATTAAATCTTTTAAATTTTTATTAGAGGCCTTTTCCTCGGTAAAACCGAATAAAGATTCAGCTACGATATTAACCATTAAAATTCTATATTGAGTATCGGTTACAATTACTCCATCCACAATATTACGCAGAATTGCTTCAATTTTATTTTTTGAATTGATTATTCCGGATAAATCAATATTTTTTATTCTTTTCATCTCATCTGCCATATAGGTAAACATTTTTTGAATTCTGTCTAAATATTTGTTTCCAGTAGTTATTTTATTACTATTAAAATTACCTCTGGCAATTTCTGTTGAATTAACGATCAGTTTATTCAGAGAATTACTTAATATCGTTAAATAAGAATAAGTAATTAAAAATGATATTATTAAAAAAATGGTAAATAATGCAAAACATTGCTTTAAATCAAGGTGAGCTAATATCGTATAAGAATTTTGTGTTGTAGCATCAGATATTAGATTTACATCTACTATGAACATAAATAAAAATATAACCAACCATATAAATATCAGGGTGAGTAACCATATTTTAATAAAGGTTATCTTGTTATATTTTATTTTAGCAAATAAATTCAATACTGCTCTACTCTTACTTCAATTTGTTAAATAGTTTCTGATCTGTTTCTACCAGTGTTTTTTGCCTTATAAAGAGCCTTATCAGCTGATAAAATTAAATTTTCTTCGTCCTCTACATCAATAGGAAAACTGGCTATCCCTATACTGATGGTTAATTTTTTATCAGGTAATTTTTCTGATAATGGAAAATCATATTCTTCTATTAATTTACGTAACTTTTCAGCAACAATAAAGGAAGCCTTTTTATTGGTACCGGGAAGGATTATCGCAAACTCTTCACCCCCATATCGTGCTATAGTATCTACTTCTCTGAGATTTACAGTTAATAATTCAGAAAATTGTTTAAGGACTTTATCACCCTTGGGATGTCCGAAAGTATCATTATACCTTTTAAAATGATCAATATCTATCATCAAAAGAGATACTGGTAAATTAAAACGTTTAGATCGTATGATTTCATAGTGAATCTGATTTTTGAAGGCTCTGTAATTAAATAATCCGGTTAATCCATCAGTGACTGCTAATTTTTTTAATTTTTCTTTAACAATCTCTAATTCATGATATTTTTGTTCCAGGGATTTATGAAGGTGTTTAATACGTATTAATGATTTAACTCTGGTTATTAACTCTACTCTGTTATAGGGTTTTGTAATAAAATCATCAGCTCCCGCAGTGGTCCCCTTGATTCTCTCTTCATCTCCACGTAAAGCAGTCACTAAAATAACAGGAATGAAATTGGTATTTTTGGATGATTTCAACTTTCTGCAAATATGAAAGCCATCCATATCCGGCAGTACAACATCAAGAATAATAATGCTGGGTGATAGTTCATTAACCTTTTTGATAGCATCAACACCGTTTGAAGCCATATCTATGTTATATCCCTCAGAAGTAAGATATGTTTTTAATAGTAAACGATTATTAGCTTCATCATCAACAACAAGAATAATATCTTTGTTATCAGATGATTTTTTTTTTATATCAATATTCATGTAGTTTTATCAACTATCTTTATCAAATTTCACGTCAAGGTTTCTGGCGGCAATTCCTTCATTCAGACGAGAAACAGGTGTTTTTGTAGGAGCAGCTTTTACACGCTCAGGATTATTCTCCGTTTCTTCAGCAATTTTAATCATAGCATCAATAAATTTATCGAGTTCTTCTATTGATTCAGTTTCGGTTGGTTCTATCATAAGAGCCTCATGGACAATAAGCGGAAAATAAACTGTTGGTGCATGTATTCCAAAATCCAGTAAATGTTTGGCAATATCCAGTGTTTTAACCCCTTTTTCTTTTTGCCAGTCTCCAGATAGAACAAATTCATGCATTGCATGTTGTTTATAAGGAAGCAGGTAATATTTTTCTAACTTCCGCATAAGATAATTAGCATTAATAATTGCATTTTTACTTACTCTTTTAAGCCCAGGTGATCCTAACATTCTTATATACACATATGCCTTGACCATTACATTAAAATTACCAAAAAATTCATGTATTCTTCCCATTGATTTCGGGTTTTTATAGTTTAATTGATATGTATTGCCTTTTTTGGATATTACAGGAACTGGAAGATAATCTGTTAAACTAGATATTACTCCCACTGGTCCGCTCCCTGGCCCTCCTCCTCCATGGGGTGTAGAAAATGTTTTATGAAGATTAAAATGTACTAAATCAAAACCAATATCTCCAGGACGAACAATCCCTAACAAGGCATTAAGATTTGCTCCATCCATGTAAAGTAGTGCGCCTGATTCATGCACTAATTTTGCAATCTGCTTGATTTCCTTTTCAAATAAGCCAAGAGTGCTTGGATTTGTCACCATAAAACCAGCAACATCTTTATTGAGTTTTTCTTTCAAATCATCAATATCAACCAGGCCGTTTTCATTTGATTTTACTTGAACTAGATTATAACCGGAAACAGTAACATTTGCGGGATTTGTACCATGAGCAGAATCTGGTATAAGAATAATTTTACGGGGATTACCTCTATCTTCATGATAAGCTCTCATAATTTTTATTCCGGTTAATTCACCCTGTGAACCGGCAGAAGGCTGCAAGGTGATACCATCCAAACCAGAAATAGTTTTAAGATAATCACTTAATTCTCCCATTATTTGAATAGCTCCGTAAATATCTTTTTCATCTTGTAATGGATGAATTTCAGAAAAACCAGGTAAAGAGGAGAGTTTATCATTAATCTTGGGATTGTATTTCATGGTACAAGAACCCAAGGGATAAAATCCCCTATCAACATGATGATTTAAATTTGAAAGATGAATAAAATGTCTGATAACAACAGATTCACTGATTTCGGGTAAATCAGGTTCTTCTGCTCGACATACCTCTGAAGGGAAAAAATCAGACAGAGATTTTTCGGGAATATCAAGTTCTGGTAAAGTAAAACCGGTTCGATTTTTTTTACTAATTTCAAATAGAAGGGGTTCAGACATTAAAGCCTCCATTTTAATTATTATTTATTTTTATCTCTATAATATCAAAATATTATTCTGATTTGTCAAGTTTTTTAAACTTTTATTTTAAGATTAAATTTTAAAAAATTCGATTTTTTCCTCAGGATATTTGTTTGATAACAGAAGGTACAGATTGCTTTTTATTAGCTTGAATATGGAAATCCCAAAGAATTTGAATTATTTTACTTGCTGATACATTATCTAAGATATCTTTTGCTAATTCTTCACATTCAGGAATTTTTAATACTCTGATCCTTTCTTTCAGTTCCGGAATCAGTAAAGGAATCATACTAAAATTTCTTAATCCAAACCCTAATAAAAGACCAGTATATAAAGGATTTGCAGCAAGTTCTCCACAGACAGAAACAGGTTTCCCGTAATTATTTGCCACCTTGATAATATTCTTGACTAACCGTAAAACTGCAGGATTATTAGGATTATAGAACTTTGCTACTTTTTCGTTATTTCTGTCAACTGCAAGTGTATATTGAATCAAATCATTTGTTCCAATACTTACATAATCTATGTATTTAATAATTTGATCAATAACAATTGCAATTGAAGGAATTTCAACCATAATGCCTGATTTAATATTTTTATCAAAAGGGATATTTTTTGAATCTAACTCTGTTTTAGTTTTTTGTACAATCTCATTTATTTTAATAACCTCTTCATAACTTGAAATCATGGGAAATAAAATTCTGACATTCCCAAAAGCGCTGGCACGAAGTATTGCCCGCAGTTGATCTTTAAAAACATCTTCTTCCTGAAGAAATATTCTGATAGACCGCCATCCCAGAAATGGATTTCTTTCTTCTTCAACATATTGAAAAGGAAGAAATTTATCACCTCCTAAATCTAAAGTACGAATAGTTATAATTTTATCCTTCATTCGAGTTACAGCAGCTTTATAAATTTCAAACTGTTCATCTTCAGTAAGGAGTCTTCCGGCAATGATAAAAGGTAGTTCAGTTCTGAAAAGTCCAACTCCATCCGCCCGATACTTCAAAGCTAAGTTTATATCAGAAACCATGGCAATGTTCGCCTTTAAGGATATCCAAGCCCCATCCCTGGTAACAGGATCCAGATCCCGATCTTTATCCAATTGCTGTAGATAATGTTCAAAATTCTTTTTTCTTTGCTGAAAGACTTTGAGCAGTTGTTTAGGGGGATTGATATATAAAGAACCACTATTTCCGTCTACAATAACCTTATCACCATTTTCAACACGCTCAGTTAATCTCTCAATGCCCACAATAGCCGGAATCCCCATTGAACGGGCTAAAATAGAGGCGTGAGATGTTTCGCCTCCTAATTCAGTAATAAAGGCTACAATTTTTGTCTTATCAATTCTTATCGTATCTGACGGTTTTAAATTATGAGAGACAATAACAGTATTGCTTTTGTGTGGGATTTTTAGTTCTTCTGACTGCAGGAGAATCTTTACTATTCGTACTGCTACATCCTCAATATCTGCAATTCTCTGTTGAAAAAAATCATTATTCATTTTTTCAAATGAGGATCGTAATTTCTCAATACCTTTTTTTAAAAGAAATTCTGCATTTTTTTTATATTCTACTATAGCATCGGGAATCTCTTTTTGAAAAAAAGAATCATTTAATATTGTTAATTGAGCTTCAAATATTTGAGCTTCTTTTTTCCCAATTTCTTTTTTTACTCTTTTTTCATATTCTACAAGTTGTCTGACAACATTTTTTAATGCATCTTGATAACGATTAAGCTCATTTTCAATATTGTTTTTTTTTATTGAAATTTCAATGATTTCATCCCAGGGACATTCAAGGATAACAACTGTACCAATGGCAATTCCTTCAGAAACAGGTATCCCTTGTACACTAACTTCATTGTTGAGTTTATTATTCAAAAGAAATCCTACACTTGATTAATGGGTAGAATATTTTTTTTCCAGTTTTTTTAATTTAGTACTGATTATAGATTTTTTAAGTGAAGAGATATGATCAATTATCAAAATACCATTGAGGTGATCAACTTCATGTTGAAATACTTTTGCTGCTATATTATCTGCGTTTAATTCAGTATTTTTATTTTCCTCATTGATAAATTTTACCTGAATTCTCACTGGTCGTAAGACAGGCACGGTTATATCAGGTAAACTTAAACAACCTTCCTCAGTTATATCCTGTTCTCTGGTCATTTCAATAATTTTTGGATTAAACATTATCATTGGCCCCTCTCCGTAATCTACAACAATAATTTGTTTGGAAATTCCTATTTGAGGTGCTGCAAGACCAATTCCATCATATGTATACATTATATCAATCATTTCGTGGGCAATGTTTAACATTTCTTTTGTAATCTCTTCTACTCGTGCTGCTTTCTGACGTAATACAGTATCAGGATATATTTTAATTTCTTTCATCACGAACCTCAAAAAATACCTTTGAGTCAAAATAATTAACTATTATATAATATTTTATTAACCATCTTAATAGCACAAAATTCACCACACATTGAACATACATCCTCTTTATCGGGTTTACCTTCACTGCGTAACTTTTTTGCAGTTTCAGGATCAATTGATATATTAATCTGTTTTTTCCAATCAAGCTCTTTTCTGGCTTTGGAAATCTGGTGATCCCACTCGATAGCACCGGGTAATCCTTTACTGATATCCGCTGCATGGGCAGCAATTCTGGAGGCAATCACTCCCTGGTGTACATCTTCTTTATTGGGAAGTTTTAAATGCTCACCCGGAGTCACATAACAGAGAAAATCAGCACCATTTGCAGCAGCTATGCTCCCTCCAATAGCTGAAGTAATATGATCATATCCCGGTGCTACATCTGTCACTATGGGGCCTAACACATAAAAGGGTGCATTATTGCATAATTGTTTTTGTATTTTAATATTGGTAGCAATCTGATGTAATGGAATATGACCCGGGCCTTCAATCATCACCTGAACATTGTTTTCTTTAGCTTGTTTGGTTAATTCACCAAGAATAATCAATTCCGTAATCTGTGCTCGATCAGTTGCATCATGTAAAGAACCTGGTCTTAATCCATCCCCCAGACTTAAGGTGACATCGTACTTACGAGCTATTTCCAGTAATCTATCAAAATTTTCATATAAGGGATTCTCTTTTTCATTAGCAACCATCCAGGTAGTGAGAAATGATCCTCCCCTGCTGACAATATTGGTTAGTCTTCCTTGATTTTTTAATCTTTCTATGCTTGATAGGGTAACACCACAATGTACGGTAAAAAAATCAACACCTTCTTCAGCTTGCTGTTCCAAGGCATTAAAAATATCATCTGAAGTCATTTTTATAAGAGCACTCTTTTTATCAATGGTTTCAATCACAGCTTGATATATTGGTACAGTTCCTATTACAATCGGAACTGTATTCATTATGCCTTTCCGAATGGCAGTTAAATTACCTCCAGTTGAAAGATCCATTACTGTATCTGCACCTGCATTTACAGATACTTTTGCTTTTTCTATTTCTTGTTGCACATCTGCATAATCTTGTGATGTCCCGATATTTGCATTTACTTTTGTTCTTAAATGTTTGCCGACAGCCACAGGTTCAGCATTGGTATGGTTATTATTTTTTAATATAACAATCTCTCCCTTGGCTATGAGCTCACATAATAACTTTTTATCGATCTTTTCGGTCTCAGCTACAGTTTTCATTTCAGGAGTGATATGATTTTTTTTTGCTGCTTCTAATTGATTCATTTTATACCTTCACAATTATAATTTAATATTTTAATGTACAAAAATATCCAAACAAATTCAATATAAAATAAAATTTCCACCTGAAATAATTGTCATTATGCTAAAAAATAGTTATTTTTAATGAACAGTAGACTTTTTAAAAAGTGGAAAAACATACTTAGATATATAAAAAATTTTCACCACATGGATTGAAAAAAATTATGGAAAATGATATCAATTCCTAAACCGACAGCAATGGCAATGGGGAAAAAATATATGACAGACAATAAGCAAACGAATAAAAATAAATCTAAAACTTTTGACACTACAATTCAGGATTAAAGGAGATGATTATGAAAATTTTAAATGTATTCCTCGTCAATCTTTTGATTTTAACTTCTGTATTCAGCTCTGACAGAATTACAGGAAAAAATTTTACCACCCGATCACGAGTGATTGCACAACATGGAATGGCTGCAACAAGTCAACCTCTATCAACCCAGGTAGCTTTGGATATTCTCAAAAAAGGGGGAAACGCCATTGATGCTGCCATTGCTGCAAATGCAATGCTTGGATTAGTAGAACCGACTGGAAATGGAATGGGTGGTGATTTATTTGCCATTGTTTGGGATGCAGAAACTCAACAGCTCTATGGCTTGAATTCAAGTGGAAGATCACCATATTCTTTGACCTTAGAGTATTTCCAGAAAAAAGGGTATAAACGAATTCCAGCTCACGGACCACTACCAGTAACTGTTCCTGGATGCGTTGCCGGCTGGTTTAAACTTCATGATCGCTTTGGAAATCTCTCCATGAATAAAATACTCTCCCCTACTATAAAATATGCTCGTCAAGGATTTCCTGTTAGTGATTTGATATCTCATTACTGGCAGATCAGCGCAAAATATCTGAAAGATTATCCAGGATTTGAAGAAACCTTTATGCCTGCACCCAAACCAGGGGAAGTATTCAAAAATCCTGCCCTGGCCAATACTCTAAAAAAGATTGCTGAAGGGGGACGAGATGTCTTTTACAAAGGTGAAATTGCGCGCACTATTGACGCTTTTATGACAAAAGTGGGTGGATTTCTATCCTATGTGGATTTAGCTGATCATGAATCCAACTGGGTTGAACCGGTTTCCATAAACTACCGGGGGTATGAGATATGGGAACTGCCGCCTAATGGACAAGGTATTGCTACTCTACAGATTCTTCAGATCTTAGACGGTTTTGATCTCAAACAAATGGGTTTCGGTAGTAAAGACTATATCCACCATTTTGTAGAGGCAAAAAAATTAGCTTTTGAAGACAGAGCAAAATTTTATGCAGATCCTGATTTTAATGATATTCCTGTTCAGGAATTAATATCAGATGAATATGCCTCAAAAAGACGAGCTATGATTGATCCTCAACGTGCTGCCAGGGAATATAAAGCCGGTGATCCTATTCTGGAACATGGTGATACTATATATTTGACTGTAGCAGATAAAGACGGAAACATGGTTTCTCTGATTCAGAGTAATTATCGAGGCATGGGATGCGGTCTTTGCCCTCCGGGTTTGGGTTTCGGGCTGCAGGATAGAGGTGAATTATTTAATCTGGAAGAAGGTCATTTTAACACTTATGAACCGCATAAACGTCCTTTTCATACTATTATCCCTGCTTTCATTACCAAAGATGGAAAACCATATATGAGTTTTGGAGTTATGGGTGGGGCAACTCAACCTCAGGGACAAGCCCAAATCGTAATTAATATGATAGACTTCGGAATGGATGTGCAGGAAGCAGGAGATGCTCCCCGTATACTTCATCGAGGTTCCTCCCAACCCACCGGGAGTATAATGAACAATGGGGGTATTGTATCTCTTGAATCAGGAATTGATTATAAAGTGAGGCGGGAACTGGTGAAAATGGGTCATAGGATACAAGTTAATGTGGGAAGTTTTGGTGGTTATCAGGGGATCCGGTATGATTGGAAAAATAAAGTATACTACGGTGCTTCTGAATCCCGTAAAGACGGCCAGGCTGCGGGGTATTGATAGTTTTTGTGGTGATTGAGGTGGACTCCACTTTGGAAGTGGACCATCTTTTTTTCCTATACTTACGCATGTCATCCTCGAATATCTACCCGCCTAAAACATGCGGACACAAGTCTGTCGGGGATCTACCACTCAACCTCACCCCTGGATTCCCGATACAAACATTCGGGAATGACATTGTTAATGGGATTCCTGTCATCCCCGAGTGTCTCTGTCGGGGATCTACTTTGAAATCTCCTACACTTGATTCTCGATACATATATTTAGGAATGACAGAAATAGTTTATATTTGATCATATAAATCTTTCCAGTCTGGATTTTCCTTTTCAATCAGCCGGATCTTCCAGGCCCGATTCCATTTTTTCAACTGTCTCTCACGTTTTATCGCCTCATTGACATCCTGAGTACATTCATAATAAACCAGTTTATGGACTGCATACTTCTTTGTGAACCCTTCAACCAGATTATTTTTATGTTGATACACACGAGTTTTTAAATCAGAAGACATTCCAATATACAAGGTACCGTTTTTCTTACTTGCAAGGATGTATACACAGTATAATATCATAATTATTCGTATATTACTTCTAATCCTTCCTTCCACCTTTGTCATCCCCGAATGTTTTTGTCGGGGATCCATCCTGCAACCTACACACCTGGATTCCCGATACAAACATTCGGGAATGACAGAATCGGAAAAATCACAAAACCCCGGGTGTTTTAATTCCTGTTCACTTAAAACACCCGGTGATGCATCTTCACACAGCAACTTGTGTCTTAAAATGTTCTAATAATAAGCCACTGATTAACACAGATGTTCACGGAATAAAAATGATCTGTGTGCAATTCGTGTTCACCCTGTAGGATGTTTTAAACTGTCTCAAAATTTATATTTAGAAACAAATTTATCCAATGGGGTGTATCCGTGATTTAACTCAATTGCGATCCCGATACCGAACCTGAGTTGCGATATAATTAAAATGACTGAAATAAATTTCTTTTTTTCCTGTCATAACCGAATGCTTACCCGCCTAAAACATGCGGGCACAAGTCTGTCGGGGATCCATATTGCAATCTTCATCCCTGGATTACCACTTTTGCGGGTTTTTATACTTAACTTCCAACTTCTTTCAATAGTTTTTTCAATTTCGGGATTAAAACCGGTAAATCCTTATGGATTGTATTCCAAATATGATCATAATCAATGTCAAAATAGGCATGAATGAGCCAGTTACGCATACCAATAATATCTTTCCAGGGAATTTCAGGTTGAGATTCTTTGCACTCATTTGAAATTTTTGCTGCTGCCTCTCCGATAAGCTCCAATGAACGAATCACTGCTTGGATTGTTTTTCTGTCCTCGGCTAATGAGACCTGGGTAACATCTTTCATAAACTCTTGTGCTTCCAATGCAGCGTCTAGCATATGTTTTAACCTGTTTAAATCATGCGGCGACATATTGAACCTCGGAATTGTTGACTACTTCATCTTTGAAATATCGACTTAAATCATCAACCGTACGTAAATCAACCTTTCGACCAATCATAGCTGTCAATTCGTTTTCTATACCACATAAGGTAATAAGTCCGGGTGTCATCCCCTTTTTAAATTCTACCAAAAGATCAATATCACTATCTGGTTTTAAATCGCCGTGTAAAGCAGAACCAAAAAGCGAAATTTTTATTATATGATATTTTTGACATATTTCGTTTAGTTTATTTTTTGGGATATAATCCGTTATTTTAAACATTACTAAACTCCAATTATTATTTAAATGCAGTACGCTGTAAGAAGGTTAATATGAGAAATCTTTATAAGTTCCTGATTCCATCTTAACAGTTTTTCAAAAAAATACCTATTAATATAACATCAACTCAATCAACTTCTCTTTTATCTGTTCAGGATTTAAAACATAATCAACACATCCGGTTTCAATGGCCTCTCTGGGCATACCAAATATAATACTTGAATATTTATCCTGGGCTATGGTTGTTCCATAAATACTGTTAATATGTCTGATACCTTCTTTCCCATCACTACCCATGCCGGTTAGAATAATGCCAATAATATTCATATATGGTCTTTTAACAACTGATTTCATGGTTACATCAATAGACGGACACACAAAATTTACTTTTTGTCCTTTGTATAATCTTATTTTTGAATTATTGATCAATTCACAATGGTATTCACTCGGTGCTATATATACTGTACCAGAAGCAAGTTCCTGTCCGTAATCAGGAATGACTACCTGCATTTCAGTTAAACTATTCAATTCTTCTGTAAAAGATTTATTTACAAATTCCGGCATATGCTGGATAACAATAATTGATCCATTCAAAACAGGAAGTTCAGTAAATATTTCTTTTAATATACGGGGGCCTCCTGCCGATGATCCGATAATTGCAATATTTGATAATGCCATAAAGGAATATTATTCTATATATGATAAGTATCGTTTAACAAGATTTATTAAGTCCTGTGCATCAAAAGGTTTCCGAATATAATCCAATACATATTCTTTTAAATGATCCATTTTTTTACCGGGCTGATCCTTACCTGTTAACATAGTTATAATCACATTTTTTATATATCCGCGATTGACAATTTCTTCTATTGTATCCCATCCGTCCATTTCCGGCATTATAATATCCATTAAAATTATTCCTTTAAATCCTTTTTCAAGTTCCTTGAGACATTCCTGACCACTTTTTGCTGTTCGGACTTTAATATTATTCCTGCTGATAATTTTCTGACATGTCTGCAGAACCGATGGATCATCATCAACGATCATCACTTCTTTTTCCATGAAAATTAACTCCTTAAATTAAAAAATATAAAAAAATTATCTAATATCAAATAGTGAGTTTTTTCTTAGCTTTTTTGGGTTTTCTCCCGAACAAGGGATAAATTTGTATAGAGCGATCTTTCCCCTCTTTTCCAAAGCTTTTGGTTTTTATACCATTTCGACTTTTTAAATAATCATGGATAATAAATCTCTCAAATGCACCCATATGGGGTAGTTTGATTTTTTCTCCTTTCATTAACACTTCTTGTGCTTTCTGTTCTGCAAATCTTTTTAAGTTTCCCAGAGGAAAAATTTTTACTTTAATATCTCTTCCCTGCTTATATGTTTTGATTTTATATTCTTTATCAATTAATAATTTTTTCTTTATTTGTTGAATTTGATGGGGATTTAAATCATTTAATACATATGGATGAATAGAATCTGTTAATTCATTCTTAATTGTATTTATTATTTCATCAATATTTTTTTTGGATTTACTATTATTTTTGTCTGAATTTACATTAACGTTGAATATTCCTTTATTTCTTTGCATTACCAGCTCCTTGTTGCTCTCTGAGACTTAATTGTATAAGTTATCAAGTAATTTAATAAATTCATAGTCAATAATAAATATTTTTAGTTTATTTATAATCAAATTAAAAAATTTATTAGAATTTTGCAAGAAGTTTAAAATATTAAATAAAAAAGGGTCATTATTTTTTAATAAACAATGACCCTTTATATACTTAAAACTTTATTAATAAAATTTTACAATCTTCCTAAATATCGCATTGCTTTAGGAGCATATTCACTGTTTGGGTAATTCTCAACAAGTTGTTGAAAATTCTTTTTTGCCATTTCCGCTTCACCTATTTTCATATAGGTTATTCCATTCATAATCAATGCATCATCAAATTTATAGGATGAATTGTAGGTTAAAACATTCTTAAAAGCATTTAATGCTTGCTGATAATTTCTCATTGCATAATAACATTCACCAATCCAGTATTGACAATTACTTGCTAATTTATGATTAGGATTAGAATTCAAAAGATTTTGAAATCTGTTAATTGCTTGGGAGTAGTTCTTATTATAATAAAATTGTAAAGTTTTTTTATAAGCATTGGTAAAATTACCACTATCTACATATTCACTATATGTATCACTTTTCATGCTTCCTTCTTGTCCTGCAAACTTAGAAATAGTTTTTTCATTTTTATTTACTTTTTCTCTTAATTCACTGATAATTCTGTCTCGTTCATTAATTTTATTTCGTAATTCGTTAATCTGGTGAACAATCTGTGATTTATTACCATCTGCATAGCTATCAGAAGTTTGCTTTGTATCACCGGATTCTGAGAATAAATTTTCATATGTATCTTCTGAACCAGATTCTTCTTCAGCTGCCTGAAATAATAAATCCAAAGCTTCATCCTCACTTACTGATTCCTGCTGGCGGCTATAAGATTCTCCTTCTCTTTCGGTATTAAATATATCGTCAAGAGCAATTTCGTCTCCAGAGAATGGGTATTCTATCTCCTGTTTATTATCAATATGAGATTTTTGAGATTTATTTAGAGCATAACTTATTCCCATTTTAGCAAACCAGAATAATGGTTTTGTTACATCTGGTTCATTAGTCGGAAGTGATGATGTAAAAGCATAATTACCGCTTCCGCTGGCATTTAATGCCAATTGATCAGTTAGTTTATAGCTTAATCCCAGACCGCCTGATACAGCAGCATCAAATTTCATGTCTTCTTCAGACACTGGATTTTTTATTTCATATTTTGATTTAAAACCAAGTAAACCGGCATTTAAATATGTGGATAAATTTCCAGAATTAATAAAATTATAACCAAGATCTAATTTAAAAGCAGGAAACAAAGTTACCTTTTGATTATCCCATCCGAAAAACTTATCAGTTGCAGTAATATATCCTGTACCAGCTTTGACAAATAAATTCCTATTAATATTATACTGAATAAATAATTCAGCACCAGGTCCTACTCCTTCCCCAGGACTATTCAGAGAGGTTTGATCTTGGCGACATCCAATTATATTTCCCCCGATAATATCCGGATGGATTAATCTGTCAAAAAAATTCTGACTATATAAAGAACCTGATATAAAAAACATAGTCAAAATTAAAATTAATTTATTCCGTACCATCTCTATCTCCTCCATAATATGTATATTTCAATTTCACATTTATAACTGTTGCAAATTCTTTGCCATCTATATCAATATCCTTTGTTGTAGTATCATAATACTTTGTTTTTATTGGGTTTAATGTAAAAATATGTTTGTAATAATGCTAAATCAAATTAAAACATGGATGAATTTTAACCATATTTAAACATTGCAATATTTAATGTTTATATTAAATATTAAAATTTTATACTTATAAAATGTAGGAAGGATAAATAATTCTTTTATATGGAGGCATCCAAATCAAGCATCTTAGTGCCTTTGATATACTCTTTTGAAACTGGTTTCGAAATTCGTGTCAATTTCTGGGTTATATTTTTTATTCTTAAGGCGTTGTTAATGATTATGTTTAATCGTTTCCGTATGTCTTCATCTACTATTCTTTCATCCTGAAGTAAAAATTGAGCTTGCCCAAGTATCGGTACCAAAGGATTGTTTATTGCATGATTAACAGTAATTGCTGTTTCCAGAATTGTTGCTAATTTTTCTGATTTATGAGAAGAAGATTTATTAATATCATTATTTTGATGCACGGTGAGAGCTAAATAACCAATTATATCTCCATCGATTTCTTTCATTGGCGAAAGAAAAAGACTAACAGGAATTTTCTTTTTTGTTTTTTCTATTAAAAAAGTTTTATAATCGGTTAATTTACCATCTTTGTTAATAATGTCTAATATTTGTAATAATTCAGAAGATCCATTATTCAATAATTCGCAAATATTCTTACCTATAAATTCCTTGAAACTGTATTTCAACAACTGTAGGCATGCTTTATTGCTATAGGTAATATAACCTTTTTTATTAGTAGTAAAAATTGATTCTACTGAACTTTCCAGAATACTTTCCAGGAATTGTCTACCATTATTATGATTAATATTTTTATTTTGTGCATAAACGTTAAAATGTAATATTCCATCTATTAAATTTATTAAATCTTGAGTGTTAAATGGCTTGTGAATATAAGAACAGAATCCTAATTCATCTAATCGTAATTTATTCATTTTCCCATTAGAAGTTAAAAGAATCAAAGGGATATCTTTTAAATTTTTATACACGGATTGATCTTTGATTTTTTGTATAAATATTTCTGTGTCCATATCAGATAAATAATTATCCACAAAAATAATATCTGGTTTGCTGTGTAAGATATTTTTAAGACCCTCTTCTCCATTTTCTGCAGTAATACAATCAAATGAATTATCAGATAAATTTTTCTTTACAACTTTGCACAGTGAATTATCACTGTCAATATATAAAACTTTTTTTAAAGATTTCATATTCTTTTTTCTAGTCTTTCTTCAACCAATTGTTTTAAAGTAAAAAGATCCCACGGTTTAGAAAGATACAATGTTCCATCTTCTTTATTCTCACTGATATTTCCAAACTTAAGATCAAGGTAACCAGATGTGAGAACTCTTATAGTCTCGGGGTTTTTATTACGTATATCAGTTAACAAATCTGATCCTGAGTCATCAGGAAGTTTTAAATCTGATAATACAAAATCTACTTCATGTTTTTCCATAATATCTCTTGCCTCTTCTGCTTTTGTCGCTGTGTACAATTGATAATCATCATCCTTGAATAAATCAACCAAAATATCAAGGATTTCTTCCTCATCATCGACAAATAAAAGGGATTTAAGCTTTTTCATAGTACCCTCCGTTTATGATAATTATTATATTTTGCAATCTTAATCTATTAAAAGGCAACATTTATGCCACAAAAATATTATTTTTATAAAAGGTTGATTATTAAGAGATTAAGTAATAGCAGTTCAAAAAAATCTATTAAATATTAAAAAATAAAGGGCAAGCTTTTCCTATATAATACGGTTAGATTTTCCGCTTTATAATTAAACATCTATTCCTTCTTTACGATATTCATTTAGTTTATTACGGAGTGTACGTACGCTTATTCCTAAATTCTCAGCTGTTTCAGTTCTGTTACCATCTTTCATTTTTAATTTTCGTAAAATCATCTCTTTTTCTATCTCTCGTAATGTCATATCTTTTGAAAAATCACTTGTTTCATCATGAATATATTGATCTTGTAGTGAAAAATGCTTTAACTCCAATTCCTTACACTTGGGACCGGATAATACAACAGCTCTCTCAACACAATTTTCTATTTCTCTTACATTACCCGGCCAGTCTCTGTTAATGAGAATTTTCATTGCTTTCTCAGAAATTTTCTTTAAAGGATAATTGTTTTCCTGACAATATAATTTGATAAAATGATTTATAAGTATGGGAATATCATCTCTTCTCTCAGTTATACGAGGAACTTTAATTGGAACAACATTTAACCTATAGAAAAGATCTTCCCTGAATTTTTTTTCCTTAACTTCTTTTCTTATGTCCTTATTGGTAGTAGCAATAATTCTTACATCAACCGGGATGACTTCTCCACCTCCTACTCTTTCAATTTCTTTCTCCTGCAAAACACGTAACAGTTTAGCCTGAAGGCCAAGGCTAATTTCTGAGATTTCATCTAATAGTAGAGAACCCCCATCTGCCATTTCAAATCGTCCTTTATTAGTCTTATATGCACCGGTAAAAGCTCCCTTTTCATGTCCGAAAAGTTCACTTTCTACTAAGCTTTCAGGTAAAGAAGCGCAGTTTATGGTAATAAATGGTCCATTTTTCCTGTCACTGTTGTAATGTATTGATCGAGCAATGAGTTCTTTTCCTGTTCCACTAGGACCCTCAATTAATATTGTTGCTCTGCTTTTAGCAACCATTTCAATAGTTTTAAAAACTCCCTGCATCGGTAAGCTGTGTCCAATAATATTTTTAAAGTTAAATTTCTTATCCAGCTCAGACCGTAAATATTTATTCTCAACTTTCAAATTTTCAAATTCAAAATATTTTTCTACAACTATATTAATCTCATCTATCTCAAATGGTTTAGCAATATAATCAAACGCTCCATCTTTCATAGCTTTAACAGCACTTTTTATGGAGCCATAGGCTGTTATCATTATAACTCCCATATCAGGATGTTGAACTTTAATTTTTTCAAGAATTTCCATACCACTAATATCAGGGAGGCGTATATCAGTTATAACAAGATTGTAATCATTGGACTGGATCATTTTAAAAGCTTGTTTTCCATCTTCTGCAGTTTCAACATTATATTTTTCTTTTTCAAAGGTATCTTTTAATAATTCTCGGATCATCTCTTCATCATCAATAACTAGTATGTTTTTACTGTTTTTCTTCACTTGTAATCCTATTATATTTCTAATTTAAGAATATTGATTTCATTGTTTTTCGATTCAGTAGAATATGTTCCACTTAACAAAACAATCATTTTTTGTATAATTGCAAAACATAATCTCTCATATAAATGTCTTGAATCTTGCATTAAATGTTTTATGTAATCAGAAAAATTTTTTTGGTTTTCAAATTTTTTCTTAAAATGAATATGTATTAAAAGATTTTTATCTTTGGAAGATGTTATTTGAATTTTATAAATTTCTTCGGTAATTTCCTGTAAAAATTGTATTGAATTTTTAAAAAGTTCACCTAATACATCTTGATCAGAAATTATTTCAATATATTTTTCATGAAAAGTATTATCAAAATATAGTTTGTCAATTAATTCATAATTATTACGTGATATATTTTTTAAAATTTCGCGGAATAGATACTCAATTCTGATTTTTTCTTTTTGAAGTTCCCTGATCCTGACCAATGACATTAATTTTACAGAAATTTCATTAACACTGACAACTCCATCATTAATTTTTTTTACGAATCGGATTTTCGGATCATTGCATGTAAACTCTTTTTCTAGAAGAGTGGCATATCCACCTATTCCTCCTAACCCATTTTTAATTTTATGAACTACATCTGCAATTAATCTGCTCATAATTTCGTTATCTGTAAGTTGAGTGAAATTCATATTATTTACTCACTAATACATGATCTGATTTTAGAAAGCAACGGACGTATTTCAAACGGTTTTTCAATAAATCCTGTTACTTTACGTTTATAAACATTTTCCAGTTTTTCGTTCTCACCTTTTCGAGAGGTAGCAATAATTTTTACTCCGGGTTTGATTTTATTAAACCACGCTAAAACTTTTTTTATTGACATTCCTGATAGGGTAATATCAAGAATTATTAAATCAATGCGATTCTTATACTTTTTATAAATTGCAATTGCCTCAGAACTGTTTCCAGCACTGATAATTTTATACCCATATCGGTTCAGCATCTTTCGGGCCGTTTCTCTTATAATTTCCTCACTATCTACTAATAAAATAGTTTCTTTCCCTAAAGAAGGCTTAATATCAGCAGCAGATTCTTTATCTTCAATTTTTTTCTTTTGGGCAGAAAGATGAATTTTAAATACGGTACCTCTGTTTTTTTCACTAAAAACTGAGATAAAACCAGAATGTTTTTGTATCACATTCTGAACCATAGCTAACCCCATCCCTTTTTTAGTATCAACATTTTTAGTGGTAAAGTCTGGGTCAAATATTTTACTTTTTAATTCACTACTTATACCATAACCATTGTCACTGATTTCAATTTGTACATATTTACCAGGTTTGGCATTATACATTTTGCATACATTGATATCCTTTAATATAATATTTCGGGTTTTAAAAAATATTTTTCCACCCTCTGGAATTGCATCACGAGAATTTAGAGCGACCTGCAGTATTGCCTGCTGTATTTGACTTGCGTCTGCTCGTACGGGATATAAATCAGGGGATAACTCTGCATGTATAGATTTGTTGTTCTCAAGAGTTCTGGAAAGAATAGTGGCAACTTCCCTAATTAATTGATTTACATCAAGAGAATTGACTATGTATGAACTACCCTTAGAATATGCTGAAAGACGTTCTGCCAGATCTGAAGCTTTCTCAGCAGAATCTGCAATTTGTATTATATCATCATAGAATTGATTGTTTTTTGGCACTTCTTCTTTAAGAAGAGAACTAAACCCTAATATTGAAGCAAGGTGATTGTTAAAATCATGAACAATTCCACCTGTCAGAATTCCTAGTGATTCCATTTTCCTGGCTTGTATCAACTGATCTTTCAAGCGCCGTTCATCACTTTGATTAATCCAATACCATAATTGCGAATGTACATTTTCATGAGTTATTTTTGTTATGGAACATTTAATTTCACATCTACTGCTATCAGCGGTCAGAACAGTAATATCACATATATTTTTACTATTATCAGTATCTTGTAATTTTTTAATTTCTTCTATCGATTCAGGCGATAAAAAATCAAAAATTTTTCTTCCTTTTAGATTTTTCTGGGTAATCCCCAATATTTCACAAACCCACTCATTAACAAATTCAATTTTTTCATTTTTAATACATAAGATGCCAAGTAACGGAGAATTATTAATTGATTGTGTAATATCATTTGATTGTGGAGCTTTATTGATATTCAGGCTAATAGATTTTTCAATTATAGCAGCATTTTTTTCCAGAAAATCAACGTCCCTATCATTCCACATTTCCTGCTTTTTACCAAGAATGATAAGGTATCCATTAAAATTATTTTCTTCAGATATTGGAACTATTATCAAAGATTCATACTCAGTTAAAGAAACAAGGTAATCTTTTAATTCTTCAGACTTGATTCCCAAAACAAAATCCGACAATTTTCCGATTAAACTTACTCCCTTGCTATCAACTGAGGCAGAAGAAACTTCTGGGCATGAATTAATTACTTTATGCCATATATTATAATCCCAGAAAATATATTCATCTTTTTTATTTTGATAGAGTTGATTATTATTGGATGAAATTTTTAAAAAAATATTTTCTGTTGATTGCCTATCAATTACGATTCCAATTTCCCAGAAATTTAAAATAGTATGAATATTATTCAATATGTCTTTCAGGTCGGAAAAACTAACATCGTATTTTATTATTTTATTTACTACATTATTAGAAAAATCTCTTTCCTTTTGTAGGCGATACAGTTCAGTTATATCCTGAATGAATAATCTGATAAATTTAGGATTTCCTGAATCATCAAGCTGAGACAAACCATTAATGGTTATAGGAAAACTTCCATTTTCCCCTAAAATATTAGTTCTGACATCACGAATATATCCTTTTTTAAAACATTGTTCAAGAGATTCTTGAATCTCATCTATATCATTTTTATTGAAAAAATCTGTAAATTTTTTACCTAATATCTCAACATCTGAATATCCTAACTTTTCCTGCACAACAACATTACAGGATTCTACCTGATAAGTATTATTAATTAGAAAATAAAGAATATCAACCTTGGAATAAAATTCTTTATATACCTTCTCAGGCAGTTTAGAGAGATTTAAATTTTTACCGGTAATTTTATCTTTGATTTCATTCATTTATATTTAACTTTTATATAAAATTATTTATTAGAAAGAATCTCGTTAACTTTTTCAATAAACATCTCAGTTTGAAATGGTTTTTTAATAAAATATTCTCCATTTAGTTGTAATAAATCTGGTCTATCCTCCGGTCCATACCCACTTGTAAAGATAATATCAATATCAGGGTTAATATCTCTGAGAATTTTACTTGTTTCCATTCCATCTAATACAGGCATTATAACATCAATTATAACTAATGAGATTTTTTTTTGATTTTGTTTAAAAATATCAATAGCTTCTTTTCCATTTTTTGCTAATAATACCTTATAGCCTCCTCTATTAAGCATTTTCTCACTAACTTCACGGATGATGTCCTCATCATCCACAAATAAAATTGATTTTGAATTTGACATATCCACAATTTTTTTATTTTTTGATTCCTCTTCTTTTATATGGGGTAAAAATATTATGACACTTGTTCCTTTACCTACTCCACTTTCAATATTGATATATCCATTATGATTTTTTACAATTCCATAAACCATAGACATACCCAAACCAGTACCTTCCCCTTGAGGTTTAGTGGTGAAAAACGGCTCAAAAATCTTTAGTTTTGTTTTTTTATCCATTCCATAACCGGTATCTCTTATAACTATCTTTACATATTTTCCATTTTCTAAATTTGATATATTTTCCTTATTAGCCTTATGTATGGTTATATTTTTTGTGTTTATAGTTAATATCCCTCCCTCAGGCATAACATCTCTGGCATTCAGACAAATATTATGAATAGCCTGATGAATTTGTCGTGAATCACCATACACTGTCCAAATATTTTTTTCCAGATTAGTTTCAATTATTACTGATTTATCAAGAGAATGAGAAAGAATAGCTACAACATCATTGATTATATTATTAATATTAATTTTGGCTACTTGATATTTTCCACCCCGGGCAAAGGCAAGTATTCTATTACTTAGTTCTGCACCTCGTTTCGCCGTCTCAGCAATAGCCTGGATATCGTCATAAAAGGGATGATCATCAGAAATATCACTTAACAGTAAAGATGAATATCCTAAAATTCCTCCCAGAAGATTGTTAAAATCATGCGCGATACCTCCAGCTAAAGTACCAAGTGATTTCAGTTTCTGGGTTTCAAGAAGCTGTAATTCTAAATTTTTTCTATCAGATATATCTATCATATACCCAAAAACCGCATTTTTTTGATTGATCACAATATTTGAAATATGTAATTCGCACCAGCATCTTGTTTTATCTTTTCTGATTAAACGAATTTCATCTCTGAAATTTGTTTTTATACCTTTTTCCAAACGTTCATGATGGCTTAAAATTTTACTTCTGTCTTCTGCATCAACTAAATCAAAAAACTCAATATCATGAAGTTCATTGTTCGAATATCCACTTATGGTTCTAAACATTTCATTGGAAAATTTTATTGACCCTTTTTGTACGATATAGATACCCAGAATACTGGATTCAATCAAAATTCTGTATTTTTCCCGCGATTCTCTTAAGTTACTTTCTAATTCTTTTTTGCTGGTGATGTCATTAATAAACGTCTGAATAACATTCTGACCTTGAAATGATACTAATTTACTTTTTAATTCTGCATAAAATGTAGTGTTATCATTTTTTTTCAGGATAGTTTCAAAAGGTTTTACATAATCAATATTATTAATAACCTGGGTAAAATATGCCTGTTGCTTATTATATACAGTATTCTCAGTAAGTAAATCGATTTTTTCGTCCAATAACTTCTTTTTTGTCACCCCAAAGAGTTGACATGCTGCTTTATTAACTTCAACAATATTTCCATCAATATCATGAACTATTATTCCACTATTAATACTATCAAATAAATCGTGGTACTGAGCTTTTTTTTCTAAAATCTTTTTAGTTCCTGAGTCAATTCTATCTTCCATATCTGAAGTCAATTTTTTTAATTCTTCATTTTTGCTCTTTAGCTCATCATATAAACGTGCATTTTGAAGTGCAAAAGAAAGAACAGAAGATATAAATGATATAAACTCAGTAATTTTTGATTTATTGGTCCATCCGGAATAATTTATCAGTAGTAACACATCAATATAATCTTTTTTAATATTAACCGGACTAAAAATTAATGAATAACAATCATTATTTTTGAACTGATCTGAAATAAGTTTATCCATGGAAAAATCTTCATAAAAAAGTATATCTTTTTTCATGAAACCTTTTTTTAGCAAGCTTAATTGAAGTCGAGAGTCAATTATTGGACCTAATTTAATGGGAGCAGTAGAAATGATTTTTTGCTCTTTTCTTTTGTCCCAGTTTAATAATAATGCCTGTTCGGATAAACTTCTTTTTTGTAATTCCACTAAAATATTTTTAATCCTTTCCCAAGGATCCAGAGAAATTCTAAAAATATCTTTTCCACTTACCCAATTAATCAAAGATTGTTTTATATCTGAAGATAAAATTTTTTGATTTTTCTTTTTTAAGAACAAACTGATCTATCCTTTACGGTCTTAGTGCAAAATATTATTCATTATAAATTTAGCAAAGTTCATACCAATATTATTGATATTACTAACAATTATGATAAGAACTTCATTTAAAAGAAATACGAATACAAGGTTATTAAAATTAATCTTATTTTATTCAGAATTAAGAATTATATTTCAAATCATTGTATAAATTAATACTAATCTGAAAATGTCCATTTCATTATGATATTGTTTCATCTGTAAATACTGATTATTTTTTTATCATTGGAACAAATCTAACTGGCAGCAACTTTTCTTTGTGTATTTTACCATCAATTTTACATATTAAAAGTAATTCTTGATAAACTGTTCCCTTTGGAAGAATCATCCTTCCATTTTCTGCTAATTGATTAACCAGTTTTTCTGGAATCTCCGGAGGTGCGGCAGTAACGATAATAGCATCAAACGGTGCCTGTTCAGGCCATCCTTTATATCCATCACCATATCTACAATGAATATTATTATAACCCAATTTATTTAGAATTTTTTCAGCTCTGATTTTTAATTTTTCAATAATTTCAATCGTATAGACATCACATCCAATTTCTGCCAAAACAGCTGCCTGATATCCAGATCCCGTTCCGATTTCAAGGACTTTCTCTTTTCCGTCAAGATGTAGAGCCTGCGTCATATACGCAACAATAAATGGCTGAGAGATAGTCTGATTGTATCCTATGGGTAAAGGTTCATCATTATATGCTTCTGAACGATACTTTTGAGGAACAAATAAATGCCTTTTAACTTTCTCAACAGCGTTCAGTACCAATACATCCTTAATACCGCGAGTTTTTAATTGAGATTCAATCATTGATATTCTTTTTGTCATATAATTATCACCTGTTTGTTGTTCAGTGAATTTAGTTTTATCTGGGTTACATTTACAACTCAAAAAAAATATTAAAACCGTTATAAATATTTTTATTATTTTGTCAAACATGTTTTCCTCGGATAAATTTTCCAATTTTGTCTTTGTATTTCAGATACCACAATTCCATAAGCCACTGCAACATTTATGGAATTTTTTAAACCTAACATAGGTATTTCAATAATATCATCAACCCATTCTAAAATATTTCTTGATATCCCCAGAGCTTCATTACCAAGTATTATAGAAACAGGAAAAGGGAATTTAAAATCCCAAATGATTTTACTTTTATTAGTAGTTTCAAGTGCAACAACAGGTATTCCCTGTCGTTTTTGTTTTTTAACAGCATCGATTAAAAATGGTTCATATTCACAATCAACATAATCGAGTGTTCCTACTGCAGTCTTGTGCAATTTTTTATGAGGCGGATGGGCAGTAATTCCACACATAATAACTTTTTTAACCAGAGCACAATCAGAAGTACGGATAATCGAACCGACATTAAAGGCACTTCGTAAATTATCCAATATTACAGTAATTGGAGCTCGTGGTATATTTTTAAATTCTGGAGTAGGAATACGTGAATCCAGAGTTCTTATTTTTAGCTTTGTTCCCATATTAAAATTCTTTAAAATTTATCATCACAATAATCTGTTACTCTCATTAAAACTTTATCAAGTTCCTGGGAAGTAAAACTGTTATTATGTATTGCTTCCCAGATAGGAGGTCCCATAGAAATAAAACATTTTGAGAAAGGTTTGGGTATCATAAAATGACACCAGGTATTTAAAACCCATTTACGATCAGCAGAATAGGTTAAAGGTATAATCGGATAGTGTGACTTATTTGATAAAAAAATACTACCACCTTTTGACTTATGACGAGGGCCCCTGGGCCCGTCAACTGCTATGCCGCCAGACCATCCTTGATTAAAAGCCTTTTTTAAATTTATTAATCCTTTCACCCCCTTTCTTTTACTTGATCCTCTGACAACTTTATATCCTAATTTACTGCATATACGAGCGATTATTTCTCCTGACCAACTTAAATCTATTAAAATACATACCCCCCAATCTTTAAAATATGGCATCAACAAAAAAAGCCGACCATGCCAGAAACTGTAAATAGACTTAGATCGATCGATATTTTTCATTTCCGGATGTACATAAAAATTTATTTTTAAAGTTGTTAGATGAATTTTTATCACAAAAACAGATAAGGATGAGATAAAATCTAAAAATGTTTCAGAATAAGTGATTTTTCTCCGAAAATTTTTTAACCGTTTTTTTATATTTAATTTTGTTTTTGACATTAATTACAATAAAAAACCTATATTAACCGTTAAAACCTGGGGCTTCGGCTCTGGGTTAAAAAGTAAATGCCATCTTATATCAAATTGAGTGATTACTTTTTTACCCAGTGTGTTAGTGGTTACTCCCAGGTTAAAACCGGCTGTATTAAGCTTATCTTTATCATCATCAAATTGCTGGAATAGATTGTAATAGCCGATACCTGAGGAGAGATAAGATTCAGTATTCATAGAAAATTTCAATTTGTAGTCAAAACACAAAGTACTGCAGATCAGATTAAATCTTAATTTGTTTTTACTCTTTATAACAGAACCAACATTAAACGTATATAATCCATTTCCACTGATATGAAATGCTGTTTTATTAGTTATTATTACATAAGTGACAATCCCTCCGGATACTGAAATCGGAGCACGATAATGAGATATCGGTATTTTAGGAAATCCCACACCTATAGAAATTCCAGGTCTAAAAATTTTTTTCTTTGATTGATATGGACTAGAATAACATGTTCGAAAGAATAAGAAAGAGAAAAATATCATGATGATTATTTTTGGCAAAAATTTATTTCTCACCGTTTATTACCTGTTTAATAAATTAATTTGATAGTAACAATTAAAGGTAATAAAATGTATCCTTCTTGTCAATTAAAATTCTTATTATATTTATCTTCCGTAAAAAAATTATTTTGACATTTTCAAACTTTAACTTATATTAAATCAAGTCAATTTAAAAAATATATTATTATGAATTTATGAGAATAGTTTATACAATAAACATTGTTATATTAATAGTCTTCAAACTGGTGTCTCAGACTATTCCGGAAGGAAAAAATACATTAATATATCAAAATCAGAACAAAGATTTTTTTGAAAATATTATATTTGCTGATTCTGTTATTTTTTATGATCCCGGAGCCATGGGGGATAATACTGGAGATGAACCTCATAAACAATATCAAAATCCAAAAAATGCTTTGGGAGCACCAGATTGTATTACAGATAATGATATCGGATTTGTTTCTCTCGGTAATGGAGGCACCTTGATTCTCAAATTTACTGATAATATACCCATTAACGGACCTGGTGCTGATTTAGCGGTATTCGAAGTAGGAAATGATGAACCGATAAATGTTTGGATCAGTCATGATAACAAAACTTACCTCCCCCTTGAAAAAACACCTGATTCAAATTATAAATTTAATTTTATTTCTGAACCAGAGACATCATATTCTTATAAATTTGTAAAGATCAGAGACATCTATGATTACACAGTTTCTACTGATTCCTCTGACCTGGCTACTGGAGCAGATATTGATGCTGTTGCAGCTTTGAATACTGTTAAACGAATGGTATTTAAAACAGATTCACTCTTCAGTTCTAATACAATATATCTTTCTGAATGGGGTAGAAAACGCTTATCTGCACTAGCAGATAAAATTGAACACTTATCACAGCCTATACTATCAATCAATGCTTACTCGCACCAGAAAGCCAATGAACAGTATCTTTCTATGTCTACCTATATGCAAGCAGATATCATTTACCAGTATCTGTACAATACAGAAGAGCTCACTCATGCTGAATATCATATTGCTGGCAAAGGATATAATGCGAATATTCAATATTCAATTATAGAGATATTAATAAAACCAAAAATAACGGAAACAGATTGAAGAATCCTTTGAGTGATAAAATCTATCATACCAGAAAAATTGTTCGAAAACCAGATATCAGAGGAGACTATTTTCGTGATCAAACTGCTATTATTCATGCAACACCTTTCCGGCGTTTAAAATATAAAACTCAGGTCTTTTTTTCTCCCCAGAATGATCATATTTGTACTCGTATAGAACATGTGCTGCATGTTTCTACTATTGCCAGTACTATCTGCAAGGGACTGGATCTTGACATTGAACTTGCCCAAGCGATAGCATTAGGACATGATCTGGGCCATGCTCCTTTTGGTCATATTGGAGAAAAAGCCTTGGACAGCTTTACTGGTGATATCGGGGGGTTTGTTCACGAAATACATAGTTTGAAAGTAGCTGATAAAATTACCAGGGATGGAAAAGGTCTGAACTTAACCTATGCAGTCAGAGATGGTATAGTATCTCATTGTGGAGAAGATTTCAGACAAACTTTAACCCCCGATTCTCACTATCGGAATCTTGATAATATAGACAGTCGACAAAAATCTTCGGTTACCTATGAGGGGTGTGTGGTTCGTTTTTCTGATAAAATAGCTTATCTGGGCAGGGATATTGAAGATGCTATTATTATTGGATTAATTACTATTGATGATGTGCCAAAAATTATTCGAAAAAACCTGGGAAGTACAAATGGTGAAATTATTGATACCTTGGTCAAGGATGTCATTAAAACCTCTCAGGGAACCAATCAAATTAGTTTTTCAGATAAAAAATATGAATTAATGCTACAACTAAAAGAATTTAACTATACATATATTTATAATAATCCGGCAATTATTAAAAATAATGAAATTATTACTCGTCTTTTGGAACAACTCTTTTTGAATTTGATACGATACTTTAAAAAAGGTGGTTTTGATAAAAATTATTATCATAATACCTCCTTAAATATTGCCAGACATTTCGGTAAATTTATTCTAAAACGGAAACAATTGTATGAGAAATCAGAATATCCGGAACGGTGTGTGGTGGATTTTATTGCCGGTATGACTGATTCCTACGCCTATGATGCTGCCAGGGAGATTATGTTTCCAAAGCCTTTGTAGTAATGCATAGGTTAAGGTTTAGACCTGTTACCCACCCTGACAGGGTTGCGATCCTGTCAGGGTGAGATTACATCTAACCAGAATTTATAACTTTAAATACTTCTCCAACTTATCAACTGCCAGCTTATGTTTCTTTTTATCCATGTTTTTTATATTTTTGATTTTCCATCTAATCGCTGGTAAAGTGTCAATTCCTTCTAATCCTGAGAGTGACCACTCCGGTTCGCCTCTTTTTATAGAAAGAATAAAACGCTTTTCATTCTCTGTCAAGCTTTGCTTTAAGTGACTGACTAACTCTTCACGTGCTTCGAGTAAATCATCCAGAGTTACTGAAATTCGGCTCATTCCTGCAAATTCATTCTCAAATACAGTTTTAATATCTTTAAAATTGGGATTCAGTAATTCAAGCATAGGACGTGGATGACTGAGTAAATAAATAACAAATGCCTTCCGTATGTCATCAGAAAATTCTAATTTTTTAAACAAAAGGTGAATATCAAATAAATCACGTGGATGCTGACGATCCAACGCAGCACACATTTTTCCTCCGAATAAATCCGGTATAGAAAGCCGTGATACAGAGACAGTGCTCCCAAAATTATCGACAGCAGCACGGCTAATCGATACTGTTTCTGCTGGAAATACTGAACCCCGGATAACTACATTAGGCTCAATTTTAACTGTTATATTGTTCCTATTGACTATACAGCCAATTTTCTTCTTTGATTCTTTATCAATTTTTGGTATAACCTTAACGTTGGGGATTGTATATTGAATTCCCTGTATTATTCTGTTTAAACTTTCTGAGATTTCCTGAATAGATTCCCGACGTAATTTGATCGGCAGATACGTAAGGTCTACATCAACAGATAAACGGGGAAGATCCCAAAGAAAATAATTTATGGCAGTTCCGCCCTTAAGAGCAAATACTGTTTCTTTGGCGATATGGGGTAAAATTCTGATTAATAATTTTGCCTGTGCGTAATAGATAGTATTTTTCACAGATTACTCTCCGCTTCAACTGTTATTTGATATTTTTTATCAAAAATACCATTTTTTACAATAACTCTTTTCCCGCTCCCAAAATCAACTTTTTCAGGAGATAACTCTTCTACCCACGTATGTTCTGCTTTTTCAGCCATATACATAAAAAGTCGTTTGACTTTTACAGAATGACAATTCATCAGCAGTTCCTGAACCAGGTCCGGTCTTAATGTTGTCATATTCTCCAGAATACGATACGCTTCACCAAATCCCTGCTTATCCGGTATATGATACATCATTTCAAGAGCTGCCCGTTCAGGTGCAGAGATCCAGACAGAAAATTCTTTATGGGAATATTCTGTAAAACCTGTTTTCAAAGAATTCTTGAAGAGTTTGGTAGCTGTAAAAATAATATCTAATCCCCATTGATAATTGCTGAACCATTTCGGTAAACGAGTCTGCGGTGGTCCAAATAAAAATACTCTGGGCATTTTGGGAGCCAAATAATGTGCAAACCCCTGTAATTCCAACGCACTCTTTGCACCTGCATGTATATCTAGATTCGAACGTTGAAGACCATACAATCCACCGTACCAGTCTATTGTATCCTTGTACCTCTTATACGCACCTGTATTAACCACTTCAAGCCATCTGCTTGATTTGTATTTATCAATTAACTGACGTGAATACCCTTTTTCTTTTAATCTGGAAAAAGTGATCACAGCGCCTTTCGGCCATTCACGTAAAAGATTGTTTAATTTTGACACCTCATTATTTTTGTTTGTATTCATTATCAACCCCCTGATAGTTTATTTTTATTCATATATGTCAACTCATAGTTGACTTTTCTGTATAAATATAAACTTTAGTGTTTAAAATTGCAAGAAAATAAATTTTGACTAAATCAGGTAATATTCATACATTTAATTAATACTATATTATCTGAAAATTTTAACATACATGGAGTTTATCATGATGAAACGACAAAATAAAAGTCCAAGAATATTAGTTTTATTTATGTGTTTATTTGGTACTCTTGCTTTAGCTCAGGAAAAATCTGATTATACACACTATGTGGATCCATTCATTGGCACAGATGGACACGGACACACCTTTCCCGGGGCTACTGTACCTTTTGGTATGGTTCAGTTAAGTCCAGATACGGATACAGAAGGATGGGACTGGTGTTCCGGATATCACTATTCAGATAGTTCTATTATGGGGTTCAGCCATACTCATTTAAGCGGCACCGGTGCCAGTGATTACGGTGATATCCGCTTTATGCCCACTTTGGGAACTTTAACACTTGCTGCCGGAATCAAGAGTGATCCCGATTCCGGTTATCGATCACGATTCAACCATAAACATGAACATGCCTCTCCCGGATACTACTCGGTTCTTTTGGATGACTATAATATTAAGGCTGAATTTACTGTTACTAAAAGGGTCGGATTTCATAAGTATACCTATCCCGAGTCCAAGTCCTCCCACCTCATTATTGATCTGGCCATCGGTATTCACGATCAGACCGTAAATTCTTTCATTCAGATCGCAAATAACACAGAAATCACCGGATTCAGACGCTCTACCGGATGGGCCAAGAATCACTGTTTCTATTTTGTAGTTCAATTCTCTAAACCTTTCAACGAATATGGGATTTCAATTAATGAAAAAATTCAAAAGAATAAAAAAACAGCTCAGGGAGAAGATATCAAGGCCTATGTTACCTTTAGCACTAAAAAGAATGAAATTGTATTGGTAAAAGTTGGTATTTCCGCAGTCAGTATCGAAGGTGCCCGTAAAAATCTGGAAAAGGAAATTCCGGACTGGAATTTCCAAGCCGTAAAATCAAAAGCTGAAATAACTTGGAACAAAAAACTAAATAAAATTGAAGTATATGATGAAAGCGAGACTGATAAGACGATATTTTATACTGCATTATATCATACTATGATAGCTCCCAATACTTTTATGGATATTGATAATAAATATATGGGAATGGACGACAATATACATACTGCTGACGGTTTCATTAATCATACCGTGTTTTCTCTCTGGGATACATTCAGGGCCCTTCATCCTCTTTTCACCATTATTGAACAAAAAAGAACCTCAGATTTTATCAAAACTATGCTGAAAAAGTATGAACAGAGCGGGCTTCTGCCAGTTTGGGAACTTGCTGCCCAGGAAACGAACTGTATGATTGGATACCATTCAATTCCGGTAATAGCAGATGCATATGTAAAGGGAATCAGGGATTATGATATTGACAAAGCCTACAAAGCAATGAAAACAAGTGCGGAACAGGATCAATTTGGCCTTAAACACTACCGAAAGTATGGATATATCCCAGCTCAGCTGGAGCATGAATCCGTATCCAAAACGCTTGAATATTCCTATGATGACTGGTGTATCGCTCAGATGGCAAAAGAATTAGGTAAAACCCGGGATTATGAGTATTTTTTAACCAGATCTCAATCTTACAAAAATTTATTTGACCTTTCTGTTATGTTCATGCGTGCACGAAAAAACGGAAAATGGATCGAACCGTTTGATCCTACTTCTGTTACCGGAGCCTATACTGAAGCAAACAGCTGGCAGTATTCTTTTTTTGTACCTCATGACATTGCAGGATTAATTGAATTATTTAACGGAGATACGAATTTTACTAATAAATTAGATCTTTTGTTTTCCCATGATAAAACCCTAACAGGAAGAAATCAGGTAGATATTACCGGTTTGATCGGACAGTATGCCCATGGTAATGAACCCAGCCATCATATGGCGTATTTGTATAATTTTACTCAAAGATACTGGAAAACTCAGGAAATTGTTACAGAAATTACACATAATCTCTACTCAGCTGCTCAGGACGGCTTATGTGGTAATGAAGACTGTGGTCAGATGTCAGCATGGTATGTATTCAGTGCTATGGGATTTTATCCTGTATGTCCGGGGATGGATTACTATGTTTTCGGAAGTCCTGTTTTTAATAAAATCATCATTCATTTAGAGAATGGCGAAACTTTTAAAATCATTGTAAATAACCTATCTAAGTCAAATATATATATTAATTCTTTAACGCTGAATGGCCAAGATTATGGTAAAAGATTCATCACCCACAAAGATATCATTAACGGCGGACAGCTGTGTTTTACTATGACTGATACACCAAATAAACAATTATTTCAATCCAGAGAAAGTTATCCCAGTTCACAGGTTGGTCAAGAATTCCTTACCTCACCATTTTTTGGTTATGATCATATAACTTTTTACAAAGAACAAAAAGTAAAAATACTCCATCCTGATGAAAATGTCAGCATATACTATACGTTAGATGGATCTGATCCTGATGTTGGCTCACCAGTCTATACAGAACCCATTGTTATTACTGAATCTACACCTATAAAAGCTATTGCTGTTAAAGGTGATCACAAAAGTTTTCCGGTTTCAGTGGATTTCACTGAAATTCCCTATAAAAGAGATATTGAACTTAAAACAGATTATGCTCCTCAATACTCAGCAGGTGGAGATAAGGCCTTAATAGACCATATCAAAGGAAATAATAATTTCTGGAGTGGTGGATGGCAGGGTTATGAAGGAGTTAATATTGAAGCTGTAATAAATCTCAATAATTCCATTAAAATCAATAAAATATCAACAAGATTCCTGCAGAATATAAATGCCTGGATCTTTATGCCCCTTAAGGTTGATTATTATATTTCAGAAGACGGCAATAATTTCCGAAAAGTTGGATCTGTAAAAAACACTGTATCCGAAAATAAATCCGGCATTATCATCAAAAATTTTACTCTTGAAATTGATAGTAAGGAAGCACAATATATTAAGATTGTGGCAAAAAACCGAAAAATGTGCCCGGAATGGCATAAAGGGTACGGTGGTAAAGCCTGGATCTTTGCAGATGAGATTACTATAAATTGAATTTAATATAGCCACAGATATACACGGATTAAACACAGAAAATAATTATTGTAATAAAATAAAATGCATTGATATAATTCTTTATTAATCCGTGTTAATCTGTGGCTAAAAAAAGGGGATTAAAATGATTATTAAAAAAAATGTGTTTTTCTGTACGGTCATGCTGTACTTTGTTTTTGCAGGAAGAATACTCCCCTGTTTTTCCTCTGATAATACAAAACAGGAACATCCCCCCTATTTAAATCCTGAGCTTTCTGTGGAAGAAAGAATAAATGATCTTGTTTCACGTATGACTCTGGAAGAAAAGATATCCCAGATGAGATACGATGCACCTGCTATAGAACGGCTGAATATTCCCCAATATAACTGGTGGAATGAATGTTTACACGGGGTAGCTCGTGCAGGGAGAGCAACTGTATTTCCTCAGGCTATCGGTCTGGCAGCAACCTGGGATACTGATCTGATGCATCAGGTGGCAACTGTCATATCCGATGAAGCCCGGGCTAAATATCATCATGCTGTCAAACATGATAACCGCAGCAGATATTACGGATTGACCTTCTGGTCCCCCAATATTAATATTTTCCGTGATCCCAGATGGGGACGGGGACAGGAAACCTATGGAGAAGATCCCTATTTAACGTCACAAATGGGTATATCCTTTGTGAAAGGATTGCAAAGTAACGATCCTGCGTATTTTAAGGTAATTGCGACCCCAAAACATTATGCAGTTCACAGCGGTCCTGAACCGGAACGACATCATTTTAATGCTGTAGTGAATCAACGAGTACTCTGGGATACCTACCTTCCTGCTTTTGAGGCCTGCATAATTAAAGGAAAAGCTTATTCTGTTATGGGAGCGTATAACAGAACCAACGGAGAACCCTGCTGTGCAAGTCCTGTTTTACTTCAGGAAATACTCAGGAATGCCTGGAATTTCGAAGGATATGTTGTATCTGACTGCTGGGCTATTCAGGATATTCATGCAAATCATCATTATGTTGATACAGCTCCTGAAGCTGCTGCTGTTGCAGTTAAATCAGGCTGCGATCTCAATTGCGGAAATCATTATCCATTTCTTCTTGAAGCAGTACAAAAAGGATTAATAACAGAAGAATTAATCGATACATCGGTAAAACGGTTATTCAGAGCACGGTTCAAGCTGGGAATGTTTGATCCCGACGATATGGTTCCTTATACTTCAATTCCCTATGAAATTGTTGACTGTAAAGAACACCGGGAACTGGCCCGGAAAACTGCCCGTGCTTCCATTGTACTCTTGAAAAATCAGGATAATCTCCTCCCTTTGCAAAAAAATCTGTCCTCTATTGCAGTAATAGGACCAAATGCCGATAATATTGAGGTTCTGAACGGCAATTATCACGGAACATCTTCAAAATATGTAACCATATTGCAGGGAATCAAAAATACCGTATCAGAAAATACTGTAGTCAGATACACCAGGGGATGCGATATCGCTGCAAGTACTCATATTCCTCTGAAAATTATCCCATCCTCTCATTTAATACCTGATAAATCAACCAAGACTAAAGGACTTAAAGGAGAATATTTCTCTAATATGAATGTACAGGGAGAACCTGTTATGACCAGATATGACTCCACCCTTGACTTCAGCTGGAACCAGAGCTCTCCAGCAGAGAATTTTCCTTCAGATAATTTTTCTGTCAGGTGGACCGGGTATCTGACTGTTAAGGAATCAGGAAAATACACTCTCGGCTTAACCGGGGATGATGGATACAGACTTTATATAAATGATAATAAGATTATAGACTTATGGTCAGATCACAGTGCTACTACTACAACCAGTACTGTTACTCTTGAAAAAGATAAACTCTATCCAATCCGCATTGAATATTATGAAAACAGCGGAGGGGCTTCTCTCACTCTGGCCTGGAATAATCCCCGTATCACCCGTCAAATCCAAAAAGAACGTGAAAATGAACTGCGAAAAGCTGTACAGATCGTTTCAAAATCCGAGGCTGCTGTAGTTGTGGGAGGAATATCTCCTCAACTGGAGGGTGAAGAAATGCAATCCAACATGAAGGGATTTCAAGGTGGAGACCGGACTGACATTATGCTTCCTGAGCCGCAGATTCAACTTCTGAAAGCCTTACGAAAAATTGATACACCTGTAATACTGATACTCCTGAGCGGAAGTGCCTTAGCAGTAAACTGGGCAGATTCCAATATCCCCGCTATTCTGGAAGCCTGGTATCCGGGAGAAGAAGGTGGCCATGGGGTGGCTGATGTCATTTTCGGCGCTTATAACCCTTCTGCAAGGCTTCCAGTGACGTTTTACAGGTCAATTGACCAGCTTCCCCCCTTTGATGATTACAGCATGAAAAACCATACATATCGTTATTTCAAGGGGGAAGTCCTGTACCCGTTTGGTTATGGATTGAGCTATACAGATTTTGAATATTCAAATCTGAACTGTTCATCTACTGAAATCAGCCTCAATGAAAATATCACGGTGAGTGTTGATATTGCCAATATTGGAAAAATGGATGGTGATGAAGTGGTACAGGTATATATATCAGATCTTGAAAGCTCTTATCCGGTACCTATCAAATCACTCCGTGATTTTAAACGTATTAATATCAAGGCCGATAGCAGTAAAAAAGTCACATTCAATCTGAACAGAGATGATTTTTCCACAGTGAACAATCAGGGGAAAAGGATAGTTGAGCCAGGTGAGTTTGAAATTATGGTAGGGAAAAACTCTCTGGAAGGATTGAAAACAAAGGTTTTGATCAAGTAATAATAGTACAGATGAATACAGTTTAACCAAGATTATTGTAATTATTGGTGTCGTCCTGAAAAAAGTTTACAGTTTACCAAACCAGACGTTCCGAAATGTCATTCTGAGCGACCGGAGGGAGCGAAGACATTATCCTGAGCGAGCAAAGCGAGCGAAGACATTATCCTGAGCGAGCAAAGCGAGCGAAGACATTATCCTGAGCGAGCAAAGCGAGCGAAGAATCTCACGCCTCTGAATAAAAAGGTATGATGGTTTTTTGCTGGAAAAGTACGATTCTTAAAATGACATTCATTTCCAGCTAGATCTGATTCTTTACTGATTCCTTAGTAGCGTGAGATCCTTCGTCACTTCGTTCCTCAGGATGACAAATTGTTACTGTTTTAAGTTAAACTTTAATTATGTAGATATTATTTAAACACAAATAAGATATGGAGAAAAGAATAAAAACTATTGTTTTAATTGTACACCTATTTCAGGACAAGACCATTCAAATCTTAAATCAAAAATCGTCAATCGTAAATCGTAAATCAATGTTTTTCTCTATAAAAATCCGTATAGATGCACGGCTATAAAACTTTACCTCCCATAGATCTCTATCAGCTCTTTAATTGAACGGGAAAGTTTTTTTGTAAGCTTACCAGGTTTTAATTTCCAGTGCCAGTTGCCTTTATTACTGAAGGGTCTGTTCATCCTTGCTTTGCGCCCAAGTCCGAGGAAATCCTGAATAGGGATAATAACTGTATTTGCCACTGATATCATAGCTAAACGTATCAATTCTTTATGGACAGTGCGTTTCGTGACCTTATGTCCCACATATTTATTGATATTTTGTTTTTCCTGCTTGCCAATATCATGCCGATACCACCCCTGTACCGTATTATTATCATGAGTACCTGTAAACAAGAAACAATTGTGTACAACATTATGAACTGCGTGCTCATTCTCTCCCACAGAATTTCTAAATCCAAACTGTAAAACTTTCATTCCCGGAAGGTTATATTTCTTCATGATATTTAAAACATCAGGGGTAATAACTCCCAAATCTTCAGCAATAATAGGCAGTTTCTCAAATTTATTAATAATAGTGTTTAAGAAATCATCTGCAGGGGCTTCTATCCATTCTCCTTTTATCGCTGTTTCTTCTTCGCTGGCCACTTGCCAGTAAGCAACCAACCCCCTGAAATGATCAATACGAACAATATCAAAAAGTGCCAGATTATGACGCAACCTTTCGATCCACCACTGGTACTTATTCTTTTTCATCACATCCCATCTGTAAACCGGATTACCCCATAACTGACCGGTTTCACTGAAATAATCTGGAGGAACTCCGGCTATATATAGAGGTTGCTTATCCTTATCCAGTTTAAAAATTGAAGAATGTGTCCATACATCTACACTGTCCATCCCTATATATATAGGGATGTCACCGATAATCTGAATATTGCAGTTACTGCAATAATTCTTTAATTTTTCCCATTGTATAATAAACAAGTATTGAAAGAACTTTTTCTTTTTTATTTCCTGTTGTAATAATCCAGTTTGTCTTTTAATTTCTTCCGGATACCGGTCTCGTATCGGCACAGGCCATTTATTCCATATTTGATTGGAAAATTTTGATTTAAGGGCACTGAATAATGCATAGTCATCAAGCCAGTAGCTGTTTTCTGTGCAAAACTGTTCAAAGTGAGAATCATTTGGTTTTTTCAAAAAATTTTCATAAGCCTTGTTCAGTAATGTTTCTTTATAAACAACAACAGAATGATAATCTATTTCAGAACCCTTTCGCCTAGGAATATCCATAATATCTTTTTTTTCCAGCAATCCATGTTCAACCAGGTGAACAGGGCTGATTAAATTAGGATTAAAAGCAAAAGCTGAAACACTTTTATAAGGAGAGTTGTCATGACAGATATCTGTGGGATTCAGGGGGAGTATCTGCCAGAATCTCATTCCGGAATTATAAAGAAAATCGGCAAATTTATATGCCTGAGGCCCCAAATCACCAATTCCAAACCTTGATGGTAGTGATGATATATGCAGGAGAATACCTGCACCGCGTTTATCCATAATTCACCTTCTGCTTATTCTTTTAATGCTACCTTTATTTCTTCTCTGTCCATCTTTACTTTAGTTGATAAATGTCTGAACCAAAGAAAATAAAGACCTATAGATAAAATAATAAGAATTAATAATAATAGTTTTACCTGATCCCATCTATTCATCATTACTGATATCCACATGAGGAAAAGTACAATCTGCCAGGGAACCGCCAAAAAGATAGATATTTTATCCCGTTTATTT
>JAWODZ010000034.1:0-7545 GCA_046483025.1 bacterium | reverse complement strand
GCCTTTTCAGGTCCATAGGATTGGCACCTGCAGTAACCTTTTTCATTCCCACGGTAGCCATTGAATCAGCCAAAAGGGTTGCAGTGGTAGTACCATCACCTGCATCATCTGCCGTTTTAGAGGCTACCTCTTTTACCATCTGGGCCCCTACGTTCTCATACTTATCAGAGAACTCAATCTCCTTAGCTACTGTCACTCCGTCCTTGGTAATCTGCGGAGCACCAAACTTTTTCTCGATCACTACATTACGACCCGAAGGACCGAGGGTAACCTTTAACGCACTTGCAAGCTTGTCAATGCCTCTTTTCAGAGAATCTCTTGCTTCAATATCAAATCTTAAATCTTTTGCCATTTTTCTCAGATTTTTTTGTTATGATTATTAATAATTAATTATTTACTCTTCGATTAATAAAATATCCTCTTCACGCATGATCAGGTAATCTTTGTCGTCAATTGTCATTTCTGTTCCCGCGTATTTACCATAAACGACTGTATCACCTTCTTTTACGGTCATTGGCTCGTCCTTTTTACCATCGCCTACAGCAACAACCTTACCTTTTTGAGGTTTCTCCTTAGCTGAATCCGGTATAATAATGCCACTGGCAGTTTTTTCTTCTGCCTCCATCGGTTCGATTAACACTCTGTCTTTTAATGGTTTCTGCTTCATTGGTTTCTTGATTTGAGGGTTATACTTCAAAAATTCGTTTTCCCATTAAACATATTTTATGCCAAAGAATAATATGTTCCAAACTTCAATAAAATGATATTCTTTATAAGGATTTGAATAAAAAGATTTTGACTGGATTATGGATTGTACTTACGTGTTCAATTATCCTGACAGGAGATAGGGAAATAAAATAAGGTGTCAGCTAATATTATGACAAGCTGACACCCTGATTCAATTTAAATGCTAAATAACTTATTCTTCAGGCGGAAGAGGATTTTGATCCTGAGATCCTTGTTCCGACGGCTGTTGGGGCTGCGGCTGACCCTGTCCTTCTCCCTGGCCTTCTCCTTGGCCTTCAGGTGTTGAAGTAGGAAATGAAGGCATTTGTGAAGGATCTGCCGCATTATCAATTTGTTCCTCAATTTTAGATCTCTCTTCCTGGGTTCCTCTGGGAATGGTCATACTAGCCAATAAACTAAGCATCAGCAAACTTACTGCCAGGGTCCAGGTAGCTTTTTCCAAAAAATCTGCCGTCTTTCTGACTCCCATTACCTGGTTCGATCCTGCAAAGTTAGATGCAAGACCACCGCCCTTGGAATTTTGGACTAAAACAATCAGTACCATCAAAACACTGACAATAATGATCAATACAGATATTAATAGATACATACCAAATCATTTTTGTTGTTCGTTAATAATATTCCTTAACTTCTCAATTTGTTCTGCAAAGTAATCACTTTTTTCCGGATATTTCAAACTTAATTTTTTATAAGCTGAAATCGCTTTACTGTAATATCCTTGCTTAATGTATATGTTAGCCAGTTTCTCTGACAACATTTCTTCATTTTCCGTTATACTAGGCAATGAAATATCTTCTTTTTTATTTTTATTCTCAGGTGGATGAACACTTTTCATCTCCGGGGACTCTTTAATAAATTTATCGATCAAATCCTGGTTCTGTTCTTTATTCCTGATGATTTCCCGATAATCCTCGCCGGTAAAATATTCTCCCGATAAATTTCTCTCCTTCTGGTTACCTTGGGGTTTTTGTTTTTGTTTTTTCTCAGGGCTGTCCAGTTCAAAAGTATCTGATTCCCCGTATGACTTACCTCCTGCATCCTCATCTTTTTCTTCCCGGCTTTCCTTTTCAAATTGTTCTTTAATTTTCTTCGACATTTTTTCTTCAACCTGGGAAGCTTTATCCAGAATAAAAAAATCATTGCTATCGTCTGGCAGATCGTCCTTCTTATTGCTGTCTTCCTTTTGTACCGACAGGGTGTCTGATATTCTCTGCTTCAGATAAGCCGTTGAATAATCCTTATCTTTCTTTGGCTTCTCAGTTAACGTCTGTCCGGAACCCTTATCTATTTTCCTCCCGGATTTATTTTTCACCTCAGCAGCATGCTCTTCCTCAGAACGTTTCTCTTCTTTATCAGAGTCATCCCCTGGTCTCTGCTCTTTATCCGGGGATATCTCCTCTAAAGCCGAAAAATCATTGATCAGCCGATAAAATTTTTCTCTGTTTTTTATATAGACGGCAGAGTGTTTTAAAAATTCATTGAATCTGGGATCATTTATATTTTTCAGATTCAGCAACAAAAGTTGATGGGCCGTCTGGAAATAAGGATATTTCTTCAACAAGGCCCTTAATTCAGAGAAGCTGTACTCGTCTAATTCATGAGGGTTTTCAATATATTTTATGATATCTTCTTTTTCCATCGTAATTTACCAATTCACAACAGCTTTTTGAAATATGTCATCAATCAGTTTCTCTGATATAGATTCAACAAGTTGATCCTCAACGCTTGAAAGACTTTTAGATGAATCAAAATCTTCATATTGTGAGAAATTTGACTCATAACTGTCGTCCGGATGCTTTTCATTGGTAAATTGAACATTTACTGTTATTGTCAAGCGGGTCATTTGAGCTGTTTCCTCTCCTCCCACGGAAACAGCGCGTGTTTCATAATCTGTTATCTCCCCGCTAAAATTCAGATCACCACGGTCATTAACAATTGTCAGGCGGGTTTGTGACTGAAACTTGTCTTTTAGCTCGTTGGTGAAGTACTGTCCCAGATTAGAAGGGCCGCCGGATGCCTGATTGGAAAAATCCTGAATGTTAATGGAATTTACATCCGGTTGAATGTTAGCTCCGCCCATCGAATACTGAACAGTGCATCTTGTCAATAATAATAATAAAGCAAACAACAAAAAAATATAGCTAAACTTATTCATATCCATCTGTTTATTCCAGATTATATTCCTTGATTTTCCTGTACAATGTTCTTTCTGAGATACCCAGATCCCGGGCAGCATATTTTCTCTTGCCCTCATGTTTATCAAGAGCTTTTTTTATCAGCTCTATTTCCTTGTCTTGCAAAGAAAGTGATTCTTCTATATATTCTTCGGTATCTTCAATCGCAGGACTCTCTTCCTTGTTTGATTCCGACTGCTGGGCTTTTTCTGCTTCAGCAGGTTCAATGTACTCTCCGGTATTCTCATGGAGCGTTTCCATCAACTGCTTATTATCCTTTTGTATTCTATCCACATCTGCCCCTTTATCAATAATCTCATGCACCAGTTTTTTGAGGTTATTGATGTCGTTTTTCATATCAAATAAGATCTTATAAAGTATCTCCCGCTCCGAAGAAAAGCTTTTCTCACCAGCATTCTTATAAAGGGCGGGCAACTTTTCAAGATTATAGTCGGGCAGATATTTCCTTAAGGTTTCTGCATCTACCAATCTCTTCTTCTCAATGATAGAAAGCTGTTCTGTAATATTCTTCAATTGTCGCACATTACCCGGCCACCTGTAATTGACAAACATCTCCTTGGCCTCTTCCGTAAGTTTGATGGGAGGCATACGGTAATGTTCAGCAAAATCGGTTGCAAACTTCTTAAAAAGGAGCAGTATATCCTCTCCTCTTTCCCGCAGAGGGGGGATTTCAATAGGAACCGTATTCAACCGGTAATAGAGATCTTCCCTAAACCGGTTTTCTTCAATGGCCCTGATGAGATCTTCATTGGAAGCAGCAATAAGCCTCACATCGGTCTTTAATACTGTTGAAGAGCCAACTTTAAAAAACTCTCCGGTCTCCAATACCCTCAGAAGCCGGACTTGAGTAAATAAAGGCAATTCAGCTACCTCATCCAGAAAAATGGTACCCTGATTGGCCACTTCAAAATAGCCCTTTCGGCTTTCATAAGCCCCTGTAAAAGAACCTTTCTCATGACCAAAAAGCTCACTATCTATGGTGCCTTCAGGAATTGCACCGCAGTTGACAGGTATATATTTGCCATGCTTCCGGGAACTGAATTGATGTATAATTTGAGGAAATACCTCTTTTCCTGTTCCACTTTCTCCTGTAATCAACACCGATAAATCCGTAGGTGCCACCTGCCGGGCTGTATCAATGGCTCTATGCAGTTGCGGGCTGTTGCCTATAATACCAAAACGTTGCTTAATTGATTGAATATCCATTCCCTCACAAATTTTTACTTTTTCCAAAAACGCTTAACTAAAAACTCTGACAAAATTACAATATTATTTGTTTTTTTCTTAATTTTAACCTCCTTTTGTTTAACGAATTATACGAATCCATATTTCACTGTCATTAAGTCATAAAATTATTGATAACCTATAAAAACACAACGCCTGATGAAATTTATCGGTGTAATACCAGCACGATATGAGTCCACCCGCTTCCCCGGAAAACCCCTGGCCATGATCAGAGGGAAAACCATGATACAGCGGGTCTACGAACAAACAACAAAAGCATTGCCTGAGGTTTATGTTGCAACAGATGATCAAAGAATTGAACAAGCTGTCAAAAATTTTAACGGGAACGTGGTGATGACCTCCCCGGATCATAGAAGCGGAACCGACAGAATAAGAGAAGCCAGTGATAAAATAATGAGGCATAGCCATAACTATGATGTAATTGTCAATATCCAGGGGGACGAACCTTTTATTCAACCTGAACAGATCCGCGAACTTATAAGCTGTTTTGATGATGACAATACCGACATAGCTACACTTATCAAGCCCATCGATAATAACAAAGCATTATTCAATCCCAACCTGCCCAAGGTAATTAAAGACAAATACAATTATGCCATATATTTTACTCGCAGCACCATACCCTATATCCGCAATAAAGATACTTCCGAATGGTTAAACAGTTATCCTTTTCATAAACACATCGGCATATATGCCTACAGAAAACAAATACTGAAAGAAATAACATCACTGAAACCCTCTTCCCTGGAATTGGCTGAATCATTGGAACAAAACCGGTGGATTGAAAACGGTTACAGGATCAAAACCGCAATTACCAAGCATGAGAATTATCCGGTAGATACACCAGAGGATCTTGAAAATATAGTAAGTCGTTTATTTCCCGAATAAGCCAAATACCTGCGCTTATGATGCACCCATAGATAACAGCATTATCAGGGCAAATTCTATCAGGACAATACCAGCTATACGATAAAAAGTCCTCTTATCTTCCTGTAAGAAACATTTCAGGTATGTACAGCCATCTCCCCGGGCTACCTAAGGGCAGACCTGACTTTATTTCTTATATCCTGAATATTGAAGGGTTTGGTAAGATAATCATAAGCCCCTTTATCAAGTGCCTTTTGGATACTGGTATTGTCAGTCTTCGCAGATACTACAATAACCGGCACCTCGTTGGTTTCCGATTCACTGATTTTATCGAGAAAGTCGAAACCATCAAATTCCGGCATCATAATGTCCAGAAGTATCAATTCTACAGCTTTATCATCTTTCAGCGTCCGGAGCGCATGCTCACCATTTTCCGCAGTTATTACCTCAAAACCATCCTCCTCAAGAATTGTCTTCAGCAACAACAAATGAGAGGGCATATCATCAATAATTAATATTTTAGAAATTTCGGCCATTTTTATAAATTTTAGCGTTTGCTAAGTTAAGAATCTTTATTATCAATTCATAGAGTAAAATCACCCTAATTTAATCACGATAAAATAGGATTATCTAAGTATTTTCACGGTGCTTTTAAAACAGATTCCCCGAAAATTCCTTCAATTGAGAAAAACGCCTTCGTCTTTTCAGAAAATATTGAAAAACTATACTTCCATGAAACACCTGGCCGGGAAAATCATTTTTAGAAGGTGGGTTGCTTTTTCGCTTCTCTTTCAAACCATTCAGGGAAGACAAAAATATCCGGTGAGACCTTAAAACTGCGGTAAAATTCCTCGTTTTGCCCTGTAATAAAAACATAAAGGCAGACAGCCAATCCATTAATATTCTTACACACATAACAGGAAACAGTTGCTTCTCCGGCAGATTTTTGTACAGCAGGAACAGATTGTTCCGGTAATTGAGAAACAATTTAAAGGGATTTTCATTGGGAAGGGTTCCTCCTCCAACATGGTAAACCACAGACTCAGGAACATATTTAATGGTATACCCCATTTTTTTAAGCCGCCAGCACAAATCGATTTCCTCCATATGGGCAAAAAAGTCCTCATCAAACCCTCCCAGTTGATGAAACAAATCAGCCCGAACAAACATACAGGCACCTGTAGCCCAGAAAATATCCGAGGTTTCATCATACTGGCCTTTATCTTCTTCTACGGCATCCATAATCCGGCCACGACAAAAAGGATATCCGTATTTATCGATAAATCCGCCGGCAGCCCCGGCATATTCAAAATAATTTCTCCGATAATAGGATTTCATTTTGGGCATACAAGCTATAGCAAGATCATCTTCCTCCAGACATTTTTTTAATGGACTCAGCCAGTTTTCGGTTACTTCAATGTCTGAATTTAAAATCACATAATATCTGGCCTCAATTTGAGCAAGCGCCTTGTTATATCCACCGGTAAATCCATAATTTTTGTCGAACAGGATGGTTCTCAGGTCGGGATAATTGTTCCGGAGAAATTCCGCTGAACCATCGCTCGATCCATTATCGGCTACGATGATTTCTGCAGAGTCATCCTGTGAATATTCAATGATGGAGGGAAGAAAGGTTTCCAACTGCTTTTTCGTATTCCAGTTAAGTACAACAATTGCAATCTCAGTCATAAAAGGATAAAAAATTTTCAAAAGGTAAATGTAATATATTTCATCGGGTTTAATCAAGTCAGAAAGCAGGAATTAAAATTGAGTACATTAACTCAAATCCAACTAAAATAAAATTGCACCCTTTTTATAACAAATAAAACATGTTACCTTTGGGCTTTAAATAAAATCTCAATATCATGAAAATAAAGAGATCCTGGATTGTTATCGGAATTATCGTCATTTTTGGATTGATTGTATATTCTTCCGTTAAGAACACTTACAACAGGATGATTCAGATGGAACAATCCGTAGAAGAACAGTGGTCGCAGGTTGAGACCCAGTACCAGAGAAGAAATGACTTGATACCCAACCTGGTCAGTACGGTAAAGGGTTATGCCGAGCACGAGCAGGAAACATTTCAGAAGGTGGCTGAAGCCAGGTCGCAAGCTGCTTCAACCGATGTTAATGCCGAGAATCTATCTCCCGAACAACTCCAAGAGTTCCAACAGGCCCAGGGAGCCCTGAGCTCTGCTTTATCACGTTTAATGGTTGTGGTGGAACGTTACCCGGAATTAAAAGCCAACCAGAACTTCAGGGATCTGCAAGCCCAGTTGGAAGGAACGGAAAACCGTATCAGTGTGGCCAGAAGAAGATTCAACCAGAGTGTTCAGCAATACAACACCTATGTCAAGCAGTTCCCGCAAACATTTTACGCCAATATGTTCGGTTTTGAAGAAAAAGCTTACTTCGAGTCACAGGAAGGAGCCGAAGAATCACCAGATGTAGAATTCTAACAGAACCCAAATAAGCACCAACAGATGAA
>JAWODZ010000244.1:0-2569 GCA_046483025.1 bacterium | reverse complement strand
CCTTAACCAAAGAAGAAAGAGAAACACTGATGGCTAATACCAGGAAGGGCAACCATACTGCTAAAAAGGTCATTCATTCTCTTATCTTGCTTAATGTGGTTCTTCGTGACTTTTGGTGAAAATATACAAAATAAATACACTTATTAATCTGCTTCTACCAAGCCCTTCTTTTTCTCAAAACGCACTCCAATTTTCCTTAGCAGATTATAAATCTGTGCCTTCTGATAACATACACCATACTTATGGCTAATCAACTCCCTTAACAACGGACCTGTCCACCTGTTTGATTTGAATCCATATTTTTCGGGCTTTTCTGTAAGAATTATGGTTTTAATTTTCTGCATATCCTTATCAGATAAAATACTGCGCCTGCCACGCCCCTTCCTGTCTTTTAGCCCCTCTATTCCTTCATTCTCAAACCGATGCACCCAATTAGTAATTTGCTTAAAACTTATATTATGAATCTCCGATAGTTTCCTACTGGAATGACCCAGGGCTACAAGGTAAACAATATACAACCTGATACCAACTGTAAATGCTTCATTGGTAGTTAGCATCTTTTTTATCTCTGCAGGATCCGACCTTTGTATTTTCAATACTGACCTTCCCATATAATTTGCTTTTTGGGTACAAATTTATATATTTAATGTGTAATTAATAAATATATAAATATGGTGATTCCGCAGTTTATCCTTCCAACTAATGTACAGCTAAAAGCCGGTAATATTCTCTTTAACAGTGAGTATCTGTATATTAAAGTCCTTGCTTGTCAGTTATCATCGGTCTGTCCTGTTTGTAATAAGACCAGCTTTAGAACTCACAGTAAATATAAAAGAAAGTTGGCAGATTTACCTGTTTCCGGAAAACAGGTAAGAATTGAATTGATAGCGAGAAAATATTTTTGTGATAATCCGGTATGCTCCAGGATAATTTTCACGGAACGTTTCAGTTTTGAAATAATACCTTATGGTAGAAGGTTATGCAGATCCAATGAGCTTTTGGGAAAAATATCACTTGAACTAGGTGGTAACAAAGGATCAACTATTAGCAGATATATGGGAATACCCATTAGTGCCTCTACTGCCTTGAGAATCATAAAAGGGATTGAAGTTACTGCAACAACAGCAACTTCCGGTATAATCGGTGTAGATGACTGGGCTTTCAAAAAAGCGAGTACCTATGGAACTATCATCGTAGATCTGGTAAGCAAAGAAGTAATTGACCTGCTACCGGACAGGGAAGCTGATACCTTGGCTCAGTGGCTCAAAGGCCATCCGGAAATAACTGTTGTAAGCAGAGACCGCAGCAGTACTTATGCTATGGGCATAAGAAACGGGGCTCCGCAGGCAAGGCAAGTAGCAGATCGCTTTCACCTGTTGATGAATCTGGGGGAGGCTACTAAAAAAGTTTTTCAGGCTAAGGGAAAAGATATCAGGGAGGCATATAATCTTTTTAATAACCCGGAAAACCTAGAGCCGGAAATTGAGGAAGAAAAGCAAGATCCTGAGTTAGTTTCAGAAGAGAATCAGGTTATTCCCGACAACATCAATTTCGAAAGGTTGTATAAGTTTGAAAAAGTCAAAGAACTTCATCAAGCCGGCTATCCAATAAGAAAGATCCACAGAACATTAAAGATACACAGGCAGACTGTTAAGAGATACATTGATCAGGAAACTTTGCAAAGAAAAGAAAGCCCTCGTTCAACTAACATTGAACCTTTTATCGAATTTCTGTTACAGGAATGCAACAGGGATAAAACTTACAAGGAATTACACCAAACGATTCGAAATATGGGCTTTAATGGTGGTTATACCCAGTTTTGTAACAACATGAACAGGTTATGGCAGATGCAATTTCCTGCAAATCCTCGGCGAAAAAATTCTGTTCCTCTTGCTCCTCTTAAAACTTGGTCGCCTACAAAATTATCTGTGATGTTATATAAAGACCCTGAACAATTAACCGGGGATGATGCTAAATTTATGAATCTCATGTTAGATAAAGATCCCCAGATAAACCAAATGGAAAAATTAGTAAAAAAGTTTAAAGTGCTATTTCTGGAAAAAAAAGATGGGCTATTAAAAGAATGGATTGATGAAGCAAGTCAGTCAGAATCCAGATTGCAAAATTTTGCTAAAAATTTGTTGAAAGATTTTGAAGCAGTTAATAATGCTGTAATAACTCCATATAGCAATGGACAAGTGGAGGGGCAGGTAAACCGGCTCAAAAACATAAAAAGAATGATGTATGGCAGAGCTAGTTTTGAACTTTTAAGAAATATGGTACTAATAAGATCGGGATGAAAAATCACCAAAAGTGACGAAGAACCTCTTTTCAAGTGAAATCTACAATAATTGCTGGTAGAGGCTATCACGCTCCCTGAGAAGTTCATTAATTAACATGTTATTGTCGGGGGAAATACTCACTAACAGATGGTGTTTGTTTATGAGTATAAAGATACTAAAAGAAGTGAAAACACCAAGGAAAAACAGAGATAATTTTCAACTAAAATGCATATTATATGAGCGTTTCCGGAGTTTTTGTGTTTTGGTTTTTACTCCTTGAACAATCA
>JAWODZ010000220.1:0-46040 GCA_046483025.1 bacterium | reverse complement strand
GGATCAAGGACGTTTCCATTCCAATTTATGGGCCAAAGTGAATCAAAATTTGGCCACAGAGTCCATAATCGCTCAATGTACGTACCGAAATCTATACATATTATTTTTTATTTAGAGCATGCAGGGCAAAAGCATAAGCACCTATTGAAACGGCTTTACTGGTACCCAGTACTGACAATCCGATCCCGGTTCGTTTAAGAGGATCATATTTGATTTTTTTTGCAGTTCCGGGAACAGTAATAGTTTTGGTTTTTCCTTTAAGAAAAGATTCTCTATCTCTTGCATCCTCCAGATCAAAAGCTTTCATTACAAGCCTGTCTATAGTATCACCATTCAGGGTTTCAATTGATCCATTCATTTCTTGTATTATAGCCGGGAAGAAAAAGCTGTGTGCACCGGTTAATCCGCCGCCTATAACAATCAGACTGTCCACCAGCGTTACTGCATTAGCCAGTGTATCACCAATCATTTCTCCTAATTCTTTAAATGCAGTAACAGCAGCTTCCTGATCGCCTTTCTTTTTACCGGCAGCTATTGCATGAATATCTTTTGGTTCCGGAGATTGATCAAAATTTAGATTAGCTTGTTCAGCATAGACGCGTCTGACAGCTCTGATACTTACTCCTTCTTCAGCAAATGACCGGGGATATTTTTTATTATGCATAGCCCATATTTCAGTAGCCGCTGCATTGTCCCCTATATACAGCTCACCATTTCTGACCAGTCCGCCTCCGTACCCTGTTCCCAGAGTAATACCAAAAAGATTTTTATACCGCTTTGGCGATCCTGCATCAGTTAACAGCTTGTTCACTTTAGGCAAGAATCCGGCTATTGCCTCTCCATAGACAAACAGATCACCATCATTATTTATGAATACCGGTATTTCGAACTGTTCTTCCAGCATGGGGCCGAGTGCAACTCCTCCCCGGAAACAGGGAAGATTGGCCAGATCTCCAATTATTCCTTTAGGGTAGTCGGCCGGCCCCGGAAAAGCAAAGCTTATAGCAGAAGGGTTTTCCGAAATACTGTCAGTGATTTTTTTAAATCCTTCAGTAATTGAATGCAGACTTTTGTCCAGATCATGAGGTGAAGCAGGTAAGATGACCGGTTCAGCAATTTCTTCTCCTCCCTGTATGGCTGAAAACACAAAGTTTGTCCCTCCTGCATCGAGGGTGAGAACGATTCGTTTGTCTTTTTTTATGTACATGTCAGACTCCTTACTATTTTCGCTTTAGTATTGAGCATAAATTAATAAATATAGTTTAACGCAGAGTTTTTTTTTATACTATTATATTTACGATGAATTACTCTTAATTATCCTATTTTTTTTTATGATATCCTGCAATAGTTAATCTAAAATTATAAATCGCAGCGGCGGTTACATACAGAATACATACCAAAGGAACCAAAAAGGAAAGGGAAAGATTGATGTCGGCAATAATTCCGGTTATAGGAGGAATTACAGCTCCCCCCACTATGGCAGTAATCATTAGTCCGGATATTTCATTGGTTTTTCCCGGCAGGGTGTCAACCGTGATGGAAAAGATCAAGGGAAAAATATTGGCAAATCCGATGCCGATAAGAAATACAGAAATCCAGGCAGTGGTCAGGTTAGAGATAAATATTCCACCTAATCCGATTAGGGAAATCAGGCAGGTGAGAAGCAGAAACAGTTTTGGCCGCATCCAGTTTAGAATCACTCCACCCAAAAAGCGTCCCACCGTCAGGGATAAAAAGAAAACTCCTACTCCCAGCATTCCGATTTTGGTTAAATCAATGTTGTATTTTTCACTGAAGAATACAGCAATTTTGGAAGACATGGATACTTCTGCACCGACATAAAGAAAAATGCCTAATACCATGATTAATATGTATTTATCAGTAAGTGCCCTGAAGCTGGTAGCAAAGGTTGTGGGTTTCTGATTCTTTTCTTGTTTTTCCTTAACTCTTAAAAATAAAACAGTGATCAGAGTTATAAAAATAATTATTGCATAAATCGGAAACAATATTCTCCATTCAGCCGATCTTGCTGCTCCGTCCGCACTGAAAACAAAATAATCTGAAACCAGTTTTCCAGCTATAAAAGCAGGAATTAATGATGCAGACAGGGAGCCAATTGCTTTAATGAACTGACCAAAGGAGAGGTTTCTGGAGTATTTCCCGGATTGGGATACATCTCGCATAATGGGATTGCCTGCAACTTGCAGTATGGCCGCCCCGGCTCCCATTATAAAAACAGCTGTAAGCAGTAAGGGAAAGGTAAGCCCCAGAACCGGGACTAAAACTCCGATCAGAAATACTCCAAGACCCAATAGCATTACATTTTTTTTGCCGATTTTGTATTGGACAATCCCCATGGGTATAGATAAAAGACCAAACATAATAAAGCCGGCACTGGCAATCAGAGAAGCAGCAGCATTGGAAATATCAAATACCTCAGTTGCCAGGTTTACCAGGGGACCGGCAGCATCACCGAATCCCATACACAGAAAAGCAAGAAAAATTGGCAGGGTTTTAATTTTCATTGTTTTCTCCTTTACCTTGTTTATTTTTAATATAAAATAATAATTAACAATCTTGTCATCCTGAGGAACGAAGTGACGAAGGATCTCACGCCAATTATGGTACAGTAACGTATCAAGTTTTGCTGGAAATGAATATAATTTTTTTTAAAAATTGTACTTTATCAGCAAAAAAATCATCATACCATTTCATTTAGTGGCGGGAGATTCTTTGCTCCCTTTGGTCGCTCAGGATAATATCTTTGCTCCCTTTGGTCGCTCAGAATGACATTAAGAAGTGATTTGTTTGAGAAACTGTAAACTTTACTCAAGCCGACACCCCGTTTTTCCATTTTCCATCCTCCTTTTTCCCTTTTCCGTATTTTGTGGTTTTATTCAGGATCTGTTGTATCAAATAATTTTAATAATACATTAATCTATAAGTAATCGCCCAATATGATAGTTTAATTAATAGAGGTATAAAATTCAAATTATTTTTTATATTAATTTTGGAAATATTTTTTAAGATCCTATTTTACCAAAAAACCTGTGAGCTACACCAGACAATAGATTTTATTGCCATTTCCGGAAATCAGGGGGTGTCATATATATGAATCCGATACAAAAGGACTCAGACCACACCCCAGCCTGTCTCTGGTCAGAGCTGAACTGAATGATCGAATATTAAATTGGATTGAACATTATCTGAGTAAAAAGGTCAATACAGGCTTTTTATATTGAATATTCAGTAATTTAAATAATTATATTATAAGTACTTATGTAACATAAGACTTGCCAGCAGAGATTAGTCTTGGTAGCATGTTCTGTTTGCTTTTTATTGTATAATTTTATAAATTAAAAAGTTATATAAAATATGAAGTTTATTGAATTGAAGAAAGTAGAGGTAATAATGTATGGCGTCGGATGTTTTCTTTTTATCTATTGAGGATTACAAAAATAATAAAAAAAGACTATCAGAATTATTTAACAGGGCGGGGTTTGGTTCATGTATTAATAAAAATGATTTTTCTGCCATAAAAATTCATTTTGGTGAGGATAAACTTAATACTTTTATTCCTCCGGATATGATTAAACCGGTTATTGAATCTCTAAAGAAATGTGAAGCCAGACCTTTTTTGACTGATACCTGTGTGCTTTACAAAGCAATGCGGGACAATGCAGTGGGTCATCTTTTAGTAGCCTATAAACATGGATACAGTATTCATAATTTAGAAATACCGGTTATTATTGGTGACGGACTTTTAGGCAATCAGGATGATGAGATTAAGATCAATGGAGAAATATTTGATACTGTTGAGCTTGCTTCAATTGTCTTTGAAACAAATTCCATGATTGTCATATCCCATGTAACCGGACATATGGGAACAGGAATGGGAGCTGCTATAAAAAATATCGGTATGGGACTGGCAAGCCGCAAAGGAAAATTACGGCAGCATTCAGGTATGAATCCTACTATAAAGAAAAAGAAATGTACCGGATGTGGCGTTTGTATAGAATGGTGTCCGGTAGATGCTGTTTCACTCAACGATCAAAAAGCCTTTATTGATTCTAAAAAATGTATAGGGTGCGGAGAGTGTCTGGCCGTATGTAATTTTGATGCTGTGGGATTTAGATGGCGTTTTGAAGGAGTAGAACTTCAGAAACGTATGGCTGAACATGCTTTAGGGGTTGTAAAGGTAAATTCGGGAAAAATCGGATTTATAAATTACCTGATCAATATAACCAAGGACTGCGACTGTATGTCATTCACTCAGAAACCAATAGTAGAAGATATTGGATTTTTAGCTTCTAAAGATCCGGTGGCTCTTGATAATGCCACTCTGAATTTGATCAGTAAAAGGGCAGGAAAGAATATTGGTGAACTTTCTTATCCGGAAATCGATGAAAAAGCACAGATCAGACACGGAGAGAAAATCGGGCTTGGGTCCTCAGATTACAGGTTAATTGAAACATAACAATGAACTTATCTCAGATGAGGGAATAACAAGAATAACTTTGGAAAAAATATATATAGGTTTAATGTAATGCGTATTATACAGAAATTTCTCAATTGGCGAATAGTGATACTATTCCGGTTATTTCTCTGGTGGGGGGGGAACATGATGAATACGATTATTTTTAAAAAATTTAATCAGCCCGGGATTATCAGGATATCAGAAAAAAATAATTTTCCCATGAGTTTATGGTGTGTGAGGAAAGAATCTATGTATTGTCTTGTAACCCGTCAAAAGGAAAGTAAGGTAGATATTATAAAATTTCCGGAAATATGTAAAAATTAAAAAAGGATGCACATGAAGATCAGCTTAAATCCTATAGGAACTATTCACACTCCTTTTGATACACCCAGGGGAGTACCTATTCAGGGAGCATTGAGACAGGATATTGAGGGAGAAGTTGAAATTTTTCCTGAATTCCAGTCAGGATTAAAAGATATAGACGGCTTTTCTCATCTTATTTTAATTTATTATTTTAATCTGGTAAAAGGCTATACACTGCAAGCAACTCCTTTTCTTGACAATACTCTCAGAGGTGTTTTTGCAATCAGAGGACCCAGGAGACCAAATCCTATAGGTTTTACAGTGGTAAAAAATTTAGGTGTTGAAAAAAACAGATTTAAGATTGCAGGCGTTGATATGGTTGATAAAACTCCTCTTCTGGATATTAAACCCTATTTTTCGGGCATAGATTCCCATCCTGATGCCAGTACAGGATGGATGAAGGAAAAGCTTAAAAAGGAAGGGAAACGAACCAAAGCAGATGATAGATTTATTACTTAAAAAGGAACATTATGAAAGAATTAAAATTAAAAAGAAATACTGTTTTTAAGGGACGTCCAGGTCCGCTTGTTGTAGTGATAATGGATGGTATTGGATGGTCGGAAAGTGCAGAGGGTAATGCTGTAAAACAAGCTTTAACTCCGGTCTTAGATGAACTTTTAGAAAAACATCCTCATCTGCTTCTGCAAGCACATGGAACAGCAGTTGGTTTACCAACTGATAAAGATATGGGAAATTCAGAGGTTGGCCATAATGCTATAGGAGCTGGCAGAGTATTTGCACAAGGAGCACGAAGGGTAAATAAAGCAATAGAAGAAGGAGATATGTGGGAAGGTGAAACCTGGAAAAAATTGATCAATAATTGTAAAAAACATAAAGGAATCCTTCATTTCATAGGACTTTTTTCCGATGGCAATGTCCACAGTCATATCAAACATTTAAAAGCCATGCTCCGCAGAGCTAAAAAAGAAGGTATAGACAGGGCAAGAATTCATATTTTGCTGGATGGACGGGATGTACCAGAGAAATCAGCTTTGAAATACGTGGTTCCTTTTGAATCGTTTCTTGATGAATTGAATGATGCAAATACAGATTTTGCCATTGCCAGCGGTGGTGGACGGATGCTGGTCACTATGGACAGATATGAATCAGACTGGGCTATTGTCAAAAGGGGGTGGCAGGCACATGTATTGGGTAAAGCAGATACATTTGATTCTGCAGAAAAAGCCATAAAAACTCTGAGAGAGAAAGATCCGGATGTAACTGATCAGTTTCTTCCTCCTTTCGTCATAGAGAGAGACGGAAAACCGGTAGGTCCTGTACAGGATGGTGATTCAGTGATTTTTTTTAATTTCAGAGGTGACAGGGCTATAGAGATAAGCAGGGCTTTTGAGGAAGAAAATTTTGATGAGTTTCAACGTGAAAGAGTACCTGAAGTTGAATATGCAGGGATAATGGAATATGATGGCGATCTGCATATACCAAAGCAGTATCTGGTGTCACCACCTTCGATCTCTCATACTATGGGTGAAGTATTAGCCAGAAATGGAATTTCTCAGTTAGCCTGCAGTGAAACTCAGAAATACGGACATGTAACTTATTTTTGGAATGGGAATCGCAGTGGTAAGTTTGATGATAAAAACGAAACCTATATTCAAATCGATTCGGATTTGGTTCCATTTGAACAGCGTCCCTGGATGAAAAGTGCCGAGATTACTGACAGAGTTATTAAAGAAATGGAAACAGGAAAGTACTGTTTGATCCGCATAAACTATCCTAACGGAGATATGGTGGGGCATACAGGTAAATTCCATTCCGCAGTAATAGGGGTAGAAAGTGTTGATCTGGGTCTGGGTCGGTTGTTAAAAACAATAAAAAAAATGGATGGGTTAGCTTTAATCACTGCTGATCATGGAAATTCAGAAGAAATGTTCCAACTTGATAAAAACGGACATATAAAAATGGATAAAGAAGGAAAACCAAATAACAAGACCAGCCATACCTTAAATCCGGTACCATTCATTATTTATGATCCTTCCTTTAATAATGAATATAAACTGGCTGAAATTGACAAGCCGGGATTAAGTAATGTAGCTGCTACTTGTATAGATCTATTGGGGTATGTTCCTCCAACCGGGTATGATAGATCTTTGATTGAATTTAACTGATAACATTCAGGGAGTTCTAGCACTTATTGAAAGAAAAAGTAATAAAAAAAGTTAGCAATAACATAAGATATTTCGGAGAAGTATTTTATCTTTGGATCGATACATTAAAGTACGGGTTCAGCAGACCCTATGAATTTAAATCCCTGATCGTACAAATGGAAAACCTGGGGGTTCGTTCTCTCCCCATAGTACTGCTTTCTTCATTTTTTGTTGGCATGGTTTTAGCAATACAAGTTGCATATTCGGAAGCCAACTTTGCGGGAAGAGTAATGGTTGGAATGGGAGTAGGGGTAGCTATCACAAAGGAGTTTGGTCCTCTTTTGACCGCTCTTTTAGTGGGCGGAAGAGTAAGTGCCGGTATTACTTCAGTTATAGGATCTATGAAAGTTACGGAGCAGGTTGATGCAATTCGGCTTCTGGGTGCTAGTCCTGCTAAGAAGTTAGTATTTCCCCGCGTGTTTGCTACTATGATTACTCTCCCCCTATTAACTGCTATTGCTGATTTTGTAGGAATAGTTGGAGGCCTGGTGGTCAGTCTGGTTGATATAAAAATGAAATTCTATACTTATTATTATCAGGTAATAAGATCAGTTTCGCTTTCTGATTTTTTTGGAGGAATTTTCAAGTCATTGGTTTTTGCTTTTTTTATTTCATTGATTGGGTGCTATTGCGGATTGCAGGTAAAGGGGGGTGCGGAGGGAGTCGGTCAAGCTACCACCAGAGCAGTAGTAGCCAGTTCCATAAGTGTTATGATATCGGATTATTTTTTAACCAAACTTCTATTTATTTTATAAGGATTTATATGCCACCTTTTGCTTTCATAGATGAAGTTTACAAGAAATTCAACAGTCATGAAATTCTCCGTGGATTGACAATGCTTATACGTAATGGTGAATCACTGGTAGTTCTGGGCGGCAGCGGAACCGGCAAGACAGTTATTTTAAAACACCTGGTTGGATTGATTATCCCGGATCAAGGGAGAGTATTTATCAATGGAACAAATATTACCAAGTATGATGAAAATGAATTGCTTAAGATTAGAAAAAAAATCGGATTTTTATTTCAGGGAAGTGCGTTGTTTGATTCCATGTCAGTCTTTGAGAACGTAGCTTTTCCCTTAAGGGAACATACTGATTTAATGGAGCCGGAGATCGAAAAAAAAGTATATGAGAAGTTACGATTGGTTGGTCTGGAGAATGTTGCCTGGAGAATGCCTGAGAACCTCAGTGGAGGGATGAAAAAAAGAGTTGCCCTGGCCCGGGCAATTGTGATGGAACCGGATGCCTTGCTGTATGATGAACCAACAACCGGGCTTGATCCCATAACCACCAAATGGGTTAATAAACTCATGCGTTCAATACATGAAACATTAAATATCACCTCTATCATTGTCACCCATAATATTCAGAGTGCGATGTCCGTTGCTGACCGCATTGCATTTCTTTACAGGGGGCGTATAAAGTTTGTGGGCACTCCGGATGAAATTATGGAGTGTGGAGATCCCATAGTTGAAGAATTTTTACGAAGTTAATAAGTTTTGGGAAAAATATGAAAAAAAAGATAAAAGAGAGTTTAACTAAAGAAATACGGGTGGGAATATTTATTATTTTCTCCTTGGCAGTTATTATTGGATTTGTGTTTTCTATAGGGGGAAACAGTAAATTATTTGAGGATAAAGTAGGATACAAGATCTTTTTTCATTCTACTGGAGGATTGTTTGAAGGTGATCCGGTGCTTCTTAATGGGCTGGAGGTAGGTAATGTTGTGTATTTAGGATTTCCTGAAAAGACAGATAATTCTAATATTCTTGTGAAAATTTCCATCAGTAAAGAAGTTGCCCCCAGAATACGCGAAGATTCCCGGGCCAGGATAGAATCAGCAAGTCTAGTGTATGGTAAAGTAGTAGAATTGACAATGGGTTCACCTACTTTACCTGCAATCGAACCGGGGGGATTTATAGAAACTCGGAGTTCGACAAATTATACCACAATTGTTGACAGTACAAATTTAATGGTTGGGGATATTCGCAGTACAATATCCAAGATAAACAGAGGTCAGGGAGCTTTGGGACAATTAGTTAATGAACCAATGGGTATTCAGCAGACCATGAAAAACCTCATGGAGACTTCGAATTATTTAGCTAGAATTTTGGAGAAAGTTGAATGTGAAGAAACTCCGGTTGGTTCCCTGTTATCTGATTCAATAAATTTTAAAAATACCATAGAAGAGTTTAAAGCTTCTGTATCAGATTTCAGGAAAATGACCAGGAATTTAAATGATGAGCATACTGTAGCAGGCAAAATAATAAATGACAAGGAATATGGCACCGAAATCATGAAAGATTTAAAATCAGCTGCCCATTCCATTGCCAGTATAACCGCTAAAATTGATTCCGGAGAAGGTACTTTGGGCGGACTGGTAAATGACCCGCAGGTGTATTTAGGGCTCAGGGATGTTATACTGGGAGTAGAAAAGAGTTCTTTGTTAAAATGGATCATTAATAACAGGAAAAAAGCAGGAGAACAGGAGCGTAAAGCTATAGAAGAACAAAAAAAGGAAGGCTAAAGGGTAAATTGAATGAATTTTATACCGCAGATTGTTGTGCTGTTATTCTCACTTATTGTTCATGAAGTTGCACATGGATATATGGCTTTACATTTGGGGGACACAACAGCCCGGGATTCCGGCAGATTAACTTTTAATCCTATACCCCATATTGATATTTTTGGAACAATAATTTTTCCAGTTATTTTGATTGTTATTCAGTCTCCGGTGCTTTTTGGGTGGGCAAAACCAGTGCCTATTAATCCCTGGAGGGTACAAGGCGGTAAAAAAGGATTAGCAAAAGTCAGTGCTGCCGGTCCGGGGAGCAATTTATTACTTGCAGTAATTTTTGGAGTAATGTTCAGAATTTATAGTTCCGGATCAGGAATTGCAAATCCAATTTCCAGGATTTTATTTTTTGCTGTTTTTATTAATATTATTCTGGCCATTTTTAATTTAATCCCCATCCCTCCTTTAGATGGGTCTAAAATACTGATGGCATATCTGCCGGAACATATGGCAGAACGGTACAGCAGTTTGCAAAGGTATGGTTTTTTATTATTATTTTTTCTTCTATTTATCGGACTTTTTGACTTAGTAATACTGCCTATCGCCAAAATTTTATTAACATTAATAATCGGTTTTTCTCCTTTTTAGATAAAAAAACCTGAAAATTATTTATTCACCTGATAAATTCGTAGCCACAAAGACTCAAAGTCATAAAGTACAGAAATAATTCAGGTTAAATATAAAATATACAAATGATGGAATCAATTAGGAGAGAAGTTATGGAAATTATAGTTTCTTTTTTTAAGGAAAATTTTTTTTTTATACACTATCCTTTTAGCTGTTTGTGTCATTATAATTACATTTATTATTAACAGATTAGTTCCACGGTATGTATTTTTAGTCCGGAAACATGTAACGAAAAGAACCAAGACAGATTTTGATGATATAATTTTAAATATACTGGAATCCCGGATAAAGAAAATTATCTGGATTGTGGGTATTTTCTTTTTGCTCAGAGTTCTGGATCCGGTACTAACAGATGTCACCATAACCTACGGAACTCATCTGCTTTATGTATTTACTGTTTTTATACTGGCCGGACTGATAGGCAGTCTTTTAATTGCCGCTCTGGAGTGGTATACAGAATGCTGGAAAGATAAAATCGATTACAGCATACATTCTGAATTTGGTCCTTTATTCAGAAGACTGATTATTATTATTGTATATACTATAGCAGTGATTATGATTCTGCATCATTTTAAGCAGAATGTGAGTTCGATTATTGTCTCTCTGGGAGTGGGATCTTTGGCTGTGGCTCTGGCAGCTAAAGATACACTTGCCAATATGATTGCCGGTTTTATGATAATGGTCGACAGACCTTTCAGAATGGGAGACAGGATTTTACTTGAGGCAGGTGAATTTGGTGATGTGCATGATATAGGTTTACGAAGTACAAAGATACTTACTTTTGATAATACTTTGATTGTAGTACCTAATCAGAAAATTATTAATGATAAATTAACCAACTATTCCTATCCAAATCCCAGACTTCGGGTCGCTGTCAATGTTGGTGTTGCTTATGGCACCGATTTAAAACAGGTAAAGAAATTACTTATTGATATTTGCAATGCTCATCCTGATGTAATGGATGAACCTTCTCCCCAAGCCTATTTTATTGATTTTGGGGAGTCATCTCTGGATTTTAAACTTGTCTGCTATGTGCCCACCTGGCAGCAGCAATGGACTGTTGCAGAAGATATCCGACTGGAGATTGACAGATTGTTTAAAGAAAAGGGCATTGAAATACCGTTTCCGCAGATGGTGGTGACGTTGCCGGGGAAGGGGGAGAAGTGATATAAATTTATATATTATTTATAGGAGCATAAAATGAAAACTTTAAAATTTATCATTTTCCCTTTTATCTGTATTATTCTCTTTTCATTACTTTCCCCTGTCTATGCCCAGGACAATATCCTGGATAAACTGGAATCCATTGCCATTGTCAAACAGAAAATCATGGTGCCCATGCGGGACGGGGTCAGGCTGGCAACTGATGTGTATCGGCCCAAAACAGATGAACCTGTACCCATTATTTTTTCCAGAACTCCCTATAATTTCAATTACTGGAGCAGGGATAACATGAAATCCTACACTTTTTATTTAGCCCGCAAAGTGGTAAAAAAGGGATATGCTTTTGTGGTTCAGAATGAGCGGGGAAGATATTTTTCCGAAGGTCAGTGGGAAATTCTTGGTGCACCGAGAACCGATGGCTACGATGCCATCAAATGGATGTCTGAACAGCCCTGGTCCAATGGAAAAGTTGGACTGATCGGATGTTCATCCACAGCTGAATGGCAGATGGGAGTAGCAGCCCTGGATCCTCCCGGGCTTACTGCCATTGTGCCCATGGGGTACGGAGCTGGTGTTGGCCGTGTGGGAGAATATTACGAACAGGGAAGCTGGTACCGGGGCGGAGTGCACCAGATGCTGATGACAGCCTGGCTGTATGATTATGGATTTATCCAGACCTGTAAATACAGACCAACATTTCCTTCAGATATTCCCCGGGAAGATCTTGTCACCATGTCCAGATATTTTGATCTTGCTCCCCATATACCGGAAGTTGACTGGTCGGAGGAACTGTGGCATTTACCCCTCATAGACATTATGAAAAATTTAGATGCTCCGGAAAGCTATTGGGAAGAAATGCTCAAACGGAAACCAAATGATCCTGCCTGGTATAAAGGGGGATTATTTCATGATGATATGCCCTTAAATGTGCCCGGTTTATGGTTAATTTCCTGGTATGATATTTCGGTCAGTCCAAACCTGGCTTTGTACAACCATATTCAGGAAAATGCAAAGGATGGGAAAGTTGCCGAAAATCAGTTTGCAGTGGTATCACCGGTAACTCACTGTGCCTTCGGAAGTGAAACCGAGGAAACCATTATCGGGGAGCGAAATGTAGGAGATGCCCGTTTCGATTATGACGCCCTGGTTTACGGCTGGTTCGATTACTGGCTCAAGGGGGAAGATAACGATATCATCAAAAAAACACCAAAGGTTCAGTATTATACCATGGGGCTCAATGAGTGGCAGTCCTCAGATACCTGGCCTCCGGAGGATGCTGAAATGGTGGCCTTGTATTTAACCAGTGAGGGGAATGCCAACAGTGTTTTTGGTGACGGCAGGCTTACTACCAGTCCACCGGACCCAGCAGACAATCCGGATGCTTTTACCTATGATCCGGCCTATCCTGTACCTTTGCACGGTGGAGGTTTTTGCTGCCTGGGAGATGAATACCAGCCGGGATCCTTTGATCAGCGTCAGCTGGAAACCCGTCATGATATTCTGGTGTACTCAACCGATCCCTTGAAAAAAGGTGTTGAAATAACCGGTCCGGTCGAGATCACTTTATATATATCATCAGATGTTAAAGATACAGACTTCACTGTAAAGCTGATCGATGTCTATCCGGATGGAAGAGCCTATAATATTGATGAAACCATACAAAGAGTCCGCTATAGGGAAGGGTATGATAAAGAAGTTTTCATGGAAAAGGGAAAGGTGTATAAACTGCCTGTAAGTTCCATGTCTACCAGTAATTATTTTGCTCCGGGACACCGTATTCGCATAGAAGTGTCCAGCAGTAATTTTCCTCATTTTGCTCGTAATCTTAACACAGGCGGCAACAACTATAATGAAACCGACTGGGTAGTGGCGTATAATAAGGTGCATCATTCATCTGAGTATCCTTCCCAGATCAGGGTATCGGTTGTTAATTGGTCAAAGCACAGTATAGATTGAGGAGTGAACTCATATTTTGATTTCCAATTGTTTAGGCAGTTGATATTGACAATGGTAAATAAGTGAAATACTTAAGAATATTTAATATTTTTCTTGATATATAAAATTTTTCTGTATATTTTATTAAGTAATATAAGAATGATTTACTCTGTTGAAAAATTTAATTTTTTATAATTTGAAGGGAATATACTCAGTAACCCTGGTATGAAGATGTATCCTTTCATATTTATTTAAACTACAATTTGGAGGAAAATAATTATGAATAATAAACCTTCAATACGAAGACGTGATTTTCTTAAAATGTCCTCAGCTGCAGTTGTAGCAGGTCTGAGTAGCAGAGTAAGCGGTAAAAACGCTGCAAAGAGTGATAGTTTAGTTGAGGAAGCCGCGCAAAGAGTCGGGACTTTACCGCGCCGGAAACTGGGTTACAGCGGGAGAAAGGTTGCTATCATGATTGGAGCCGGTGATCTTGATGCAGCCTGTGCTGAGGCAGGAATGTTATGCGGAGTGAATTACTGGCATAAAGCTAACCAATGGATACAGACCAGAACCCCGGATTTTATACGCAAGAACCGGGAAGCTCACTACTGTCAGGTTACAGTAGACAGAGTAGGCGGAAGTCATTATACCGGCCATTTTGATGAAGATGAGCATTACGGCTATGTTAAGGAAGCGTTAGAGAAAACAGGTCTTCGGTATTTTGATGATATGCAGCTGCATTATGGCTATCACAATATCGATGAGCTTAAAAAGGAGAGAGCTTTTGTACGCGCTTTTGATCGTTTGAAGAAAGAAGGACTGGTTAAACATCTCTGTCTTTCCCAGCACGGGTATGCAGGTAATTCCAGAGTAGAAAACGGACAAAGTGCTGCAGAAGTCCTGACAGCTGTAGTGGAAGACGGTCTTTATGAACATGCTCAGTTTATCTATTCTTATGGTGCTGATCCGGAAATGGACAAGTTTATGGAGTTTGCCCGTAAAAAAGGTTTTGGAACTACAGCTATGAAGACATCCCGGGGCATCGGACGAATGAGAGAAGACGAAGAATTTATGAAAAAACTGCCGGAAGGGACATCTCCTCATAATGCACTGGTTCGCTGGCTGACTACTCAGACCAGGCTTGATGCTGTTGTTATGCGGGTCAGAAATCTGGATGAATTTGTTGATAGCTACTCAGGTGCAGGAAAGGAACTGCGGGCCCAGGACACACGGGCTATTGAGATGATGACAGCTCAGGCTGACCGGACAGCCTGTCGTCTGTGTACACAGTGTCAACCCCACTGCCCTCAGCAGGTACCTATAGCTGAAATCCTGCGTTTTGAACGGTATGCCATGGATGATCATGACTGGCATAGAGCCAGAACACTGTATGCTGAGCTTCCCCGTAAAGGTGATGTCTGTATAAACTGTAAAACCTGTGTTCAGTACTGCCCCCAGAATCTTGAGATTCCGGAGAAAATTGCACGGCTTCATGGGCTTTTGAGCTAAGTTCGACCTTTATATATTATATAAAATTAATAAAATAAGCCTTTTTAACTGAAAATAAATGTTTAGTAACGTATATCAATAGTATTTGGTAGAGGATATATTTATTATCTTTTAAATTGTAATTTAATCACTAAAGGAGGAATCATGAGTTTAAAGAATGCAACACTAGTTGTTATTATTGGCCAGGGATTAAATTTATTGTGGATATTGTGTTTAAATTTAAATTTATTACACTGGAACCGTGTTATTGGAACAATCTTCAATCTTATTGGTATGGGAAGTTTAATATTGTTTTTTATTATACTTTATACTAAACAAAAATAACAGGAGGCGTAATGAGTGAAAATATTGATGAAATCTTGGAAATTAATTCCAAATCTACAAATCAATCTTCTTCCGAAAAAAAAAGTTTAGGAGAAATTTTATTTTCTTTTTCAGGAAGAATCTGCAGATCTGAATATTGGGGAAAGGCATTTCCAATATTATTTTCATATAGTATAATTGTTAATATTATTTATTATGCTGAAGTTGAATCATCAGGGCAGCCTGGAATATCGATTTTTCTTTCTCTTCTTAGTTTGTGGCCGGGAATAGCAGTTGCTACAAAACGTTTACATGACAGAAATCGATCTGGTCTGTTTTTACTAACTCTTCTTATTCCTTTTGTAAATGTAATCTTTGCTATATGGATTATCATTGAAGTATGGTTTCTTAAAGGAACAGAGGGGGAAAACAGGTTTGGTCCTGACCCTCTTGCTTGAATAATCAGAATCCATTATATTTATAAATGAGCTTTTTTAAAAATAATCCACAATTATTTTTATCGTTATCAAACAAAAAAACATATTTTTTCATCTTCCAGATACTGTTTATTTCAGTCCTGCTAATTATCTGGATCAGTAGTGAATCCATCCGCCAGAACAAGAGTTTATGGATTCTTTTTTTGTACAGCATGCCGTCTGAATTTATTATCCCTTTAGTCCCTCATGAACCGGTAATTCTTTATTTTGGTGAATTTTATCATCCTTTGACAGTATCCCTGGTAGCTATTGCCGGCACTGTACTTACAGAAAGGTTAAATTATTCATTGTTTAAATATGTTACAGAAATAAAGTCGTTGGATAAAATAAAAAAAAATAGATTGACCACCAAGTTGATAGATTTATTTAACAAAGCTCCTTTCTTAGCCCTGATAATTGCTGGATTTACTCCTATACCTTTTCATCCCTTCCGTTTTTTAGTTGTATTTGCCGGTTATCCTGTATTAAGATATATTTTGGCTGTTTTTATTTCCAGAACTCCGCGATTTTTTATTTTAGCCCTGCTTGGTCATGAGATACATTTTTCAACCCATATGTATATAGTAATTTTTATTATATTTTTTGTACTATCATACTTGTCCGTTTTGAGATATCAATTAAAAAACAAAAAAAATTTTACATACCATTAAAAAAAAGGAGGATATCAGTATGGCATCTAATAATATGAACAGGCGTGATTTTTTAGGTAAAGCATCCATGGGGCTGGCTGTATCCGGTCTTGGATTTTCTGCACTAAGTACTGATCAGAAAGAAAAAGCGGAAAAGCAGAAATTTGTGTACCGGACTCTGGGCAGAACAAAAATAAAATTACCTGTTGTAAGTATGGGAGTTATGAATGCGGATAATCCTCATCTGGTAAAGAAGGCACTGGAAGTAGGGATACGGCATCTGGATACAGCTCATGGATATCAGCGGGGAAATAATGAAAAGATGATCGGACAGGTTCTGAAAGAAATGGGAATGAGGAAAGAGGTGATCATCGGTACCAAGATGAGTTTTGCTCAGGATCGGGAAAAGGGTGTATTCAGACTTGAAGATGGTGAGAGCCGACCTGGAGCAAGTGAGGAAAATCTGATGAAGCAGCTGGAGATCAGTCTGGAACGCTTACAGACAGATTATGTTGATATACTTCATCTGCACGCTTGTTCCAGCCCGGAAATGGTTACCACTGAATCTCTTATGAATGCTCTTGTTAAAGCAAAAAAAATAGGTAAGGCCAGGTTTTTAGGTGTTTCAACTCACAGTAATGAACCCAGTGTAATCCGGGCACTTGCAGATGCAGATATATATGATGTGGTACTGACTGCTTACAATTTTACTCAGGATCACAGGAATGAGATTAAAAGTGCCATCAAATATGCTGCGGACAAGGGAGTGGGTGTGATTGCCATGAAAACACAGGGAGGAAGGCGTCTGCAACATGACGGGTCCATTGAAGTGAACCATCAGGCAGCTCTGAAATGGGTACTGAATGATGAAAATGTATGTACTGCTATTCCTGGAATGACTACTTTTGATCAACTGGACCTTGATATGGCAGTGATGAATGATTTGACTCTTTCAGACCAGGAAAAGCGCGATCTGCAGCTTTCTTCTATACTGCCCGGCAAGCTCTACTGTCAGCAGTGTCGTCAGTGTATATCGTCATGTCCTAAAAATGCTGAAATTCCGGTTATTATGCGTGCCTACATGTATTACAAAGGGTATGAGAATTTTACTCAGGCAAGAGAAACTCTGGCAGAATTACCAAATGATCAGGGACTGGAAGCATGTCGTCATTGTTCCACCTGTACTGCACAGTGCGTGAGAGGCATTCAGATCGGAGATCGGGTTCAGTCTCTGATGAAAATGGTTTAAATAAACGTATATTTTATTAGTGCTTATATTTTCTCACAGCTGTCAAAAGATGAAAACAAGATCGAGAAATAAAAACAGATAATCATATTAAAAGTTTTTTAGGCTCCCATACTTTGGAGTTTGGGAGCCTAATTTGGAGGGAAACTGAGTTTCAATATATTTATTTTGTTTTTCTATATTATTTATATCGAAGGTGCATAAGCTGCTTAATTGTTAAATGAGCTTGAAAATTTCCTTGACTTTACACAACCAATTGTGTAGATTATAGAAAAAGATAGGAGAGGTATAATGGCAACAAATTTAGCAATAGATGATTCATTAATCGAAACAGCAAAAAATGTAGGTCATCATAAAACAAAAAAAGCAGCTGTTACTGAAGCTTTAAAGGAATATATTCAAAGACACAAGCAGCGTGAAATTGTAGATTTATTTGGTAAAATTGATTATGATGAAAATTATAATTATAAGAAGCAAAGAATGAAGAAATGAATGTTTTAGTTGATACTTGTATTTGGTCAATGGTTTTACGAAGAGATCAAAACATAGAAAATATTTATAAAAATAAAATGGTAGAGCTTATAAACGACTTTCGAGTTCAGATGATAGGTCCTATCAGACAGGAAGTACTATCCGGTGTTAAATCAAGAGCACAATTTAAAAAATTGAAAAAATATTTATCAGCTTTCCCGGATTTTCCTCTTCAGACACAGGATTTTGAATTAGCTGCTGAATATTATAATATTAACAGAGAAAAAGGAATTCAGGGTTCAAATACGGATTTTATTATTTGTTCAATTTCTTACAGGTATCAGTTACCAATATATACTACTGATAATGATTTTAAATTATATAGCAACAATATTCCCATATTGTTGCTTAAAGTATAAAATTAGTAACTATTGATTGGATATCATTATGATTGATCCCGGACTCAAAAATAAGGTTGTTATCGTTACCGGTGCCAATCACGGCATCGGAGCTGCTACTGCAGTTGCTTTTGCCCGGCAGGGTGCAAAAGTAATGATAAATTATCTTTGTCAATCCCCGAAGTTATATGGTGTGAAAAAAGAAGCAGCTGAGAAAGCAACCGAGCCTGGAAGTGCCTATTATAGTAAAATGATCTCTCAATCCGCAGAGAAAGTTGTATCTGAAATAAAGCAGTTGGGAGGAAAATGCTGTGTCTGGGAAGCGGACTTGTCCGATCCTGCTGTCATTCCGGAATTGTTTGACAGGGCAGAGAAACAATTGGGTCAAGTTGAAATCATTGTTAATAACGCTGCCTTTGATAATCCTGATACCTTTATTCCCGAAGAAGAATTAGCCAAAAATCCTTTATTCGTTGATGAATTCAGTATGCATCCTCTTACTTCAGATTCACATGATAAACATTTTGCTGTTAACAGCCGGGCAACAGCTTTGATGATGACAGAATTTGCCAAAAGACATATTAAACGGAAAGCACAGTGGGGACGCATTATCAATATCAGTACAGATGGTGCAGCTGGCCATGCCAGTAATGTGTCCTACGGAGCCAGTAAATATGCGGTGGAAAGTTATACCCGGGCAGCTGCATATGAGCTGGGACCGTATGGGATAACGGTTAATGTAATATCACCCGGAGCAGTGCAGACGGGCTGGATGCCGGAAAAACTGGAAAAGGAACTTGCTCAGGATTATCCCCTGAGAAGAATCGGACAACCTGAAGATATAGCCCAAGCAATTCTCTTTTTTGCCTCCCGGCAGGCAGACTGGATAACCGGACAGGTTTTATATGTTGGCGGCGGGAACAGGATGTGATGTTGTATATAAATAAACTTAATTAATAAGTAAAATGTATGTAATATCTAAAGTTAAATATATATTGGAAATGGAGAAGGGAGAAAGGAAAAAGGGGGAATGGAATTTTAAGGTTAAGGTTGAGATTAAGGTGTATTAATTTTCCCAATTAATCTAAACCTAAACCTTTTAATCCTTCATGTTAAAAGCTGGTAATTTTTGGTAAATTGATGAATACAATAGAATAAATATGGGGGTGTTATGCAGGTACAATCACGTAGAAATTTTATTAAATCTTTCTTATTTACTGTTTTTGGAGGGATCACATCGTTATTCAGTGGTTCTTTAATCAGAGGGGGAAAAAAGATGCATCAGAAATTTGAACCTGGATATCTGAAGCTGCATAAAAGCGGAGCGTTGAAAAATAGAGGAAAAATACTGTGGGATATGATGGAGAAGTGTGAGCTTTGCCCCCGCATGTGCAGAGTAAACAAGCTTAAGGGTGAAAAGGGTTTCTGCGGAGCGGATGCACAGTTAGAGATTTCATCTTTCAGTCCTCATTACGGGGAGGAAAAACCCCTGGTGGGAACCGGAGGTTCGGGAACCATATTCCTGACTCACTGCGGATTGCGCTGTGTTTTCTGCATCAACTGGGAAATCAGTCAGGGAGGTGAGGGATATCCCAGAAGTATTGAGGATCTTGCTGATATGATGCTGGAGTTACAGAAAAAAGGTTGCCATAATATCAATGTGGTTACCCCCACTCATTACTCACCTCACATTGTTTTAGCTTTGGATCTGGCTGCTTCTCAAGGTCTCCGGCTCCCCCTGGTGTACAATACCTGCGGCTGGGAGCGGGTGGAAATATTGAAAATACTGGATGGAATCGTGGATATTTATTTACCTGATTTCAAGTATTCGGAGGGAGAAATGGCCGCAAAATATTCTTCTGATGCTTCCACTTATCCAGAAGTTACTAAAAATGCTTTGCTTGAAATGCATAAACAAGTAGGAGTTGCAAAGCCAGCACAGGAAGGACTTATGTACCGGGGATTAATGATTCGGCATCTTGTCATGCCCAATCAAGTAAGCGGAACAAGGAAAGTTATAGAATGGATTGCCAAGAATCTTCCCAAGGATACTTATCTGAATCTTATGTCTCAGTACAGACCTGTATTCAAAGCGGATGATTATCCTGAAATAGCGCGACCTATAACCCGTAAAGAATATACAGATACAGTTAACTGGGCTGAGCAGGCCGGGCTTACAAATCTGGATATTCAGGGGTATTATTGGCAGTAAAAAAATTATATATAATTAAATTTTAATAATAAATGTTTTAACTACTATTCAATAGTATCCACTAACTGTTTTACTTTTTTAAGCAGTACATCTCTGGTGATAGGCTTTCTTATGTACCCCACTGCGCCTAATTCCTTGCTCTTTAATTCATACTCCAGATTATGAAAACCGGTGATAAACATGATTGGTATTTTTATTTCTTTTTTATTCATTTGTTCCAACAGCTGAATGCCATTAAGATTGGGCATAAGAATATCTGAGATGATGAGATCAAAATTTTGTTTGGCAACGCGCATGAGAGCATCAATACCGTCAGAGGCAAGAGTGATTTCATGTCCTTCCTGGGTAAGAAATTTATGGATTATTTTTTGGACATTAGGATCATCCTCTACCACCAGAATAGAAGCCTGTTTTTCAGAGACAGGTTTAAACTTGCTTCGGGAAGTATCAGGCAGTAAAGCGTACATTAATTCATTGAGCTGTACAACTGCAAAACCGGAGGTATAATCGGACATACCGTAAGCTATGATCAGTTCGTCATTATGTATAATTGATCCACAGGAGTAGACCACATTCGGTACATAACCGACACGTTCTTTACTGTTAGGAACTAAAAGCGGCTCATCCAGCCGACCAATAACTTTTGTGGGATCTGTGCGATCCAGCAGAATAGCTCCCAGACTGTAGGTACGCATAGGACCTACACAATGGGTGATAACCAGCCAGCCGTGTTCGGTTTCAAGAGGAGAGCCAGCATTGCCGATTTTTACCAGTTCCCAGGGATGAAGCGGTTCCTGTATAATCCGGGCATCCTGCCAGAGATGTATATCATCTGAGAACATGATATAGTTATTTACCCCGTCTATGCGGGAAAGCATGGCGTATTTTCCGTCAATCTTCCGGGGAAACAGAGCCATACCTTTATTCTGGGCATATTCACCGTGCATGGGTTCAACCTGGAAATGGTAAAAATCTTTGGTTACAATGAGCTTGGGAAGAATGGTATACCCGTTATAGGCAGTATAGGTGGCGTAGTAGGTGACAGAGTCATCATCATCCACAAAGCGGACAAACCGGGCATCTTCAATGCCGTTGCTTTCCGTATAAGAGACCGGATAGAGGATACGCTCAGATATGGCAGTGTCCAGAGAAAAACTGACCTCATAGTGGGAGGTGGCCAGCCAGTTTATGGATTCGATAACTTTTTGTCTGGTATAGGAAAGATTCTTTTTTTTGGTATTGGCAATGGCAGCCTGGAGTTCACCATAGGTAAATTTATCACCAAGCTGGTCCATAACCATGTTAATGACATCTTTTTTGATGTTCATCTCGGCAAGTTTGCGGAGAAAACTTTTTTTCTTGTAGTCGTAGCGGGTGATAATTTCAGGTAAATCAACCAGCTCACCGGGCGGTTCAAAAGTTAGATTATTGTTTTCATCAATAATACCACTACGGAAAACAATGGAAGAAATATGGCCTTCACCAGTAGCCCGGAAACTGACAATGATTCTTTTTTGACCCATTTTCAGATCACCCTGGTAGGGGTCTACTACAATAGAGGGGTTGAAAAAAGCGGCAGATTCAATGGAGTATTCCCGGGTGAAATATGCACCAATTATTATTTTTACTTCAGAAGACAGGGTATCTTCATCTATGTTCAATTCGTTTAAAACAGGTTTGATATTGTTAAAATTATTTTCAAATATTCGGGTGATGTTTCGATAACGATTAGAAAAATTTCTTAATATATAATCAAATATGGTTCTGATTTCTTGATCGGACATTTTGAGAATTTTTTTAATTATATTTTGGGCCTGACTTTTATTTCCTGGTATGTAATGCCGGGCAATAACTCTCTCAGGGTTGGGGTAAAACTTAATTTTCTGACGTATTACATTAATAGACATGTCCTCTCCCTATCCTTGAATTATATATTATTAAACATAAAAGGTTGCTTAATTACTATAAAAGTATTATCTTTATCATTAAAATGCAAATTATTTTTTATCCAAACTGCAAGAAAATAATTTTTTTCATATTTTATTTATATAAGCCGGGGAAGAAATGTTTTTGTATTATTAGTTTAAATAATCATTAAAACTTTTTTGAATTAAACAGGGGATACAATGAAAAATGTAAGTACGTTACATTGTGCTTTTATTGCAACCTATCCACCGCGGGAATGTGGAATTGGCACCTTTACCAATGACTTGGTGCAGAATTTAAAGCAATTATCCGAAGTTGGCATTCTGAATAAAGATTACTTACAGGTGATTGCAGTAAATAATGTTTCTGAAGGGTATGACTATCCTCAGGAAGTAAATTTAACAATTCGGGAACAGTATAGAAGTGACTATCGGGAGGCAGCGGAATTTTTAAATCAATCAGCTGTGGATGTGGTCAATCTGCAGCATGAATATGGAATCTTCGGAGGTGATGACGGCAGTCACATAGTTTACCTGCTGAATAATCTCAAGAAACCGGTAGTAACAACTCTACATACCGTCCTGGATAACCCTTCCCCGGGGCAAAAAAAAGTTCTGGAAGCCATTTTTTCTCTCTCAACCCTGGTAGTGGTGTTAGCTGAAAAAGCTGTTCGGATACTCACTCGGGTGTATGGTTTTTCTAAAGAAAAAATTGTTGTTGTTCCTCACGGGGCACCGGATGTTCCCTTTCTGGACACTTCGTATTATAAAGAAAATTTTCAGGCCGAGGACCGCCAGGTTCTCATGACATTCGGTCTCTTAAATCCCAATAAGGGTATCGAATATGTAATCAATGCTTTACCTCCGGTTGTAAAAAAATATCCTGAGGTGCTCTATGTAATTCTGGGAGCAACCCATCCCAATGTAAAACGGGAACATGGAGAGAAATATCGAATTTTCCTGGAACGCCGGATTAATGAGCTCAACTTAGGGAAGAATGTTATCTTTCATAATCGGTTTGTCTCTTTGGAACGATTAATTCAGTATTTAGTGGCGACAGATATCTACATAACTCCCTATTTGTCCAAAGGGCAAATTTCTTCCGGTACCTTAGCGTATGCTCTGGCCTGTGGCAAGGCTATTATCTCCACTCCTTACTGGTATGCTGAGGAGCTGCTGAAAGACGATCGTGGAGTCCTGGTTCCTTTCAAGAACAGTACGGAAATGACAGATCAGATCAGTGAACTATTAGGGAATGAATCAAAACGCAACCGACTGCGCAAGAATGCCTATCAATATGGACGGCGGATGACCTGGCGGGAAGTAGCCAGAAACTACGATAATATTTTTGAACAGGCGGTTACCGAATACGGACGAAAAAAGAAAAAAACACGATTATCCTGGGATTCAGTGGATCAGCCTGCTCTTCCCGAAATCAAATTAGATCACCTGAAGTTACTTACGGATGATACAGGTATTCTGCAGCATGCTGTGTATCGTACTCCAAGTCGGTTCGAGGGATACACTGCTGATGATAATGCCCGGGCTTTAATGATAGCTGCTGAACATTTTGAAATGTTTCATGAGCAGAGAGTTTTGGATTTACTGCATACTTATCTGGCTTTCCTGAACCATTCCTTTCATCCCAGACTTTTACGTTTCAGAAATTTTATGTCCTACAGCCGGGAATGGCTGGAAGATATCGGCTCGGAGGACAGTCACGGAAGAGTATTGAGAAGTTTGGGGTACACCATTCGTACAGCTCCCAATGAGGCAATTTTAAGTTTATCAAACCAATTGTTTAAACAAGGTCTGAAAGTAACACTCCAATTCAGTTCCCCCCGAGCCTGGGCGTATACTATATTGGGATGTCTGTTATATTTGACAGGGTTCAGCGGTGATACGGAAACCAAGAATATTGTTATTGAATTAGGGAAAAGGCTTTCTACCATGTACAGCCGTAATAAGGATAAGAATTGGCACTGGTTTGAGGATATTGTCACGTATGCCAATGCCCGCCTGCCTGAAGCTTTAATAGCAGTGGGTAATTATCTCAGAGATGAACATATGGTGGAACAGGGGCTGGAATCTTTACAATGGCTTGTTGACATACAGACTGTATCAAATGGAGGACACTTGTCTTTAATCGGAAACAATGGATGGTATCGGAAGGGAGGATCAAAACCCAAGTACGACCAACAACCAGTTGAAGTGTTATCGATCATGGAAGCCTGTGTCCGGGCATATAAAATAACTGGTGATGACATCTGGCAAAAGCAAGTGGATAAGGCTTTTTCCTGGTTTTTGGGAAAAAATGATATTAATGAGTGTCTCTATGATTTCAAAACCGGGGGGTGTTATGACGGGCTGCAGAGAGGCGGGGTGAATTTGAATCAGGGGGCAGAATCCACTGTAACCTGGCTGGCAGCACTGCATTTGATGTATGGGATTGTTCACAAGGGTGAAGCTATTACCCCTGAAACTGATTCAGAGTAACAGGGTGTAAGTGTTGAAAAGTGAGGTTTACAGAATTCGATACTGATAGCGATACTGAGGAGAGATTGAGAAATTGGTGATTGAATATGTTTTAGAACGGGGAGGACTTTATTTTTTTTGATAGGAGAAAAAAATGAATGTGCCTGATTTCATTGATTCAGAAATATTCAAGTGGGTTGTACTTCCTCTGTTAATTTTTCTGGCCCGGATTTGTGATCAAACTATCGGCACTATCCGCATAGTATTTATTTCCCGGGGAGATAAATGGATATCCCCTATATTGGGATTTATAGAAGTGTTTATATGGGTTTTGGCCATCCGTCAGATATTATATAATTTATCCAATGTTGTTGGGTATGTAGCCTATGCCGGAGGATTTGCTACAGGTAATTTTATCGGGATGCTTTTGGAAGAAAAAATTGCTCTAGGAAAACGGATTATGCAGATCATCACTCAGAAAGATGCGTCTAAACTGATAAAAGTTTTAAATCGCAAAGGATATGGAGTAACCAATATTCCGGCACAGGGGGCCAGAGGAAGAGTTAATGTAATCTATACCATTATTGACCGGAGTGATCTGGACAGAGTTATAAAATTAGTTGAACGGATTAATCCAGGGGCATTCTATTCAATAGAAAATGTTCTTTCCGTAAAGGAAGGAGTGTTTCCGGATAAAAGGAACATAATCAAGAGGATGTTTCCAAAATCTCCTCGTTTATATCGGAAAATGAATCTCTCAAGGAAATTTCGTATGCTCCGGAAGGGGAAGTAATTAGGTGATAATTATTCTCTATATTATGGGCGGACTGATTTTACTGTATGCAGGAGCTGAAGCTCTGGTAAAAGGGAGCAGTGTGATAGCATTTCGCTTAGGGATTTCTCATCTTGTAGTGGGGCTTACTATAGTAGCTTTTGGCACCAGTGCCCCTGAACTGGTTATCAGTTTAAAGGCAGCAGTTGCAGGCACTGGTGATATTTCTCTGGGAAATGTTATTGGATCCAATATTTGTAATATTGGACTTATATTAGGCCTTTCAGCTTTAATCTGTCCTCTTAACATTCAGCTTCAGACTATTCGTTTTGACGTTCCTTTTATGCTCATCTCATCGATTATTTTTATATTTTTTTCCCTGGGATTACGACTGGATCGTATAGAAGGAATTGTATTATTTGTCGGATTTATCTTTTTTATTGTATTTAATATTGTATCGATAAATAGAGAAAAAAAGAAGGGGGTTATTAAAAAAAGTGAAAATAATCCACCTGCTCCGTACTCCGGGTTGTGGAAATATTTTTTACAGATCGGAATTGGATTGGTTTTTTTGAATTTCGGATCGAATTTTTTAATTAAAGGAAGTGTAAAAGCAGCTGATCTTCTTGGCGTAAGCGAGGCTTTTATTGGTTTGACAATTATTGCTCTGGGCACCAGTCTTCCTGAACTTGCCACATCAATAATGGCTTCCTGGAAAGGTGAGAAGGATATTGCTGTCGGGAATATAATCGGTTCCAACATTTTTAATATTTTATGTGTATTAGGACTTTCTTCAATTATTTGTCCGATTCAGGGAGTTAACATTCAAATTTTAGATTTGCTGTTTATGCTGGGATTAAGTGTACTGATTTTTCCTTTAATGAAAACCGATTTTACTTTAAAACGCTGGGAAGGGGGTTTGATGATGGGTCTTTATTTTCTTTATATTTATTTACTTTTATCAATTTGAAAGGCATATATATGAAGACAGCATTGTTACAGTTTACTCCAGAGTTTGGCAAAATAAAGAGAAACTTAGAAAAGATCGGTAAATATTTAAAAAATACTCAGGCAAAACTTATAGTACTGCCTGAGCTCTGTACCACCGGATACCAGTTTATTTCAAGGGAAGAGACAGAGAGTCTTTGTGAACCTATACCCGATTCTTTCACTGTTAAAGCATTTGAAGCCATGTGCAAAGAAGCAGGGATATATATGACAGCAGGTATTGCTGAGAAAGACGGTGAAAAATTATACAATTCATCTGTGCTTGTCGGACCTGAGGGTTATATTGGAAAGTATCGTAAAGTGCATCTTTTCAGAGAAGAAAAAAAATGGTTTTCTCCAGGGAATATCGGATTCAGAGTATGGGATATCGGTGAAACAAAGATCGGGATGATGATATGTTTTGACTGGATTTTTCCGGAGGCTGCCCGTTCTCTTGCCCTGCAGGGTGCTGAGATTATCTGTCAGCCGGTAAATCTAATTTTACCATTTTGTCAGGAAGCAATGATTACCAGAGCGATAGAAAATGGAGTTTTTGTTATTACTGCAAATCGTACCGGAACAGAGAGTCGGGGAGAAAAAGAAAGTCTCACCTTTACCGGCCAAAGTCAGATGGTTAATCCCAGAGGAGAAGTATTATTTCGATTGGGAGTAAATAATGAATCTTTTCAGGAAGCAGACATCAATCCCAGTGAATCTCAGGATAAAAATATTACTCCGGAAAATCACATTCTAAAAGACAGAAGACCGGATCAATATTCACTTGACTGAAAGCTGAAATTTTTCTAATTTGTGTCAGTTTGAAAAAGGGTTGAGTCAAACAAAATAATTCATTAATAAGGGGAATTTCGTTATGGGGAAAAACTGGGAAGGAAAACTTGAAAGGCTGGATGATTTTCGCTGGCGTATTCCTGAAACATTTCAGAAAGGTATGCGGGTGCCGGGTATCATCTTTTCTGATAAAGAGATGCTGCAGCAAATCCGTCAGGATCAAGCGCCTCAACAAGTGGTCAATGTAGCTCATCTGCCCGGTATAGTGAGAGCTTCAATGGCAATGCCTGATATCCATTGGGGATACGGCTTTCCCATAGGAGGGGTTGCAGCCCTGGATGTGGAAGAGGGAGTAATTTCTCCGGGAGGTGTAGGATATGACATTAATTGCGGGGTTCGTTTATTACGAACGAATCTAATTGTTAGTGACATAAAAGATGTTTTGGTCAGACTGGTGGAAACCTTGTTTAGAAATATTCCCTGTGGAGTAGGCTCGAAAAGTAAACTCAGACTGTCCAGGAAAGAGTTGAATAAGGTATTGAAGAATGGATCCAGCTGGGCTGTTAAACAGGGACTTGGCTGGGAAGATGATATTGAATATACAGAAGAGAACGGCTGTCTTAAAGGTGCAGATCCGGGAGTTATTTCCACCCGGGCTCTTAACCGGGGAATGCCTCAGTTAGGTACACTGGGTTCAGGTAATCATTTTTTGGAAATTCAGGTAGTTGATGAGATTTTTGATGAGGAAATTGCCCGAATTTACGGTCTTGAGAAGGGGGAGATTACAGTAATGATTCATACCGGATCAAGAGGATTTGGACATCAGGTCTGCGATGACAGTCTTAATACAATGGTTCGGGCTGTTAATAAATACAATATCACTCTTCCGGATAAACAACTTGCGTGTGTGCCGGTTACCTCTTCTGAAGGAAAGAAATATTTTGCCGCAATGGCTGCAGCAGCAAATTATGCCTGGACCAACCGGCAGGTTATTATGCACTGGGTCCGGGAGAGTTTTGAACAAGTACTGGGACAAGGTGCAGAAAAAATGGGCATGGATTTAGTGTATGATGTAGCACATAATATAGCCAAGTTTGAAACCCATGAAATTGAAGGGAAAAAGCAAAAATTAATTGTTCATCGAAAAGGGGCTACCCGGGCCTTTCCTCCTCATCATCCTTTGCTTCCGGAAGAATATAAAAAGGCTGGTCAACCGGTTTTGATACCCGGAGATATGGGTACAGCTTCCTATGTGCTGGCAGGAACACATAAAGCTATGGAACTTTCTTTTGGTTCAACCTGCCATGGGGCAGGAAGAGTGATGAGCAGAAGACAGGCGGTTAAACGTTTCCAGAGCACATCTATACAGAATGAATTTGAAAAACAGGGGATCATAATAAGAAGCAGGGGAAGACGTACTCTTTTTGAAGAAGCCCCCGGGGCCTATAAAGAAATTGATAAGATAACAGAAATTGTTCAGGGAGCAGGAATATCAAAAAGGGTTGCCAGAATGAGACCAATGGGAGTAGTAAAAGGATGATTTCAATCTTAATTTATTGAAAGCAGGAGATTAGATGAAGTTCAGAGATAAATCAAAGCGAAAGGTTAATATCAACATCACTTCACTTATAGATGTATTGTTTTTACTGCTGATTTTTTTTATTGTTTCTTCCCGTTTCATTGAACAGCCAGCCATGAAATTACAGTTACCTGAAACTACCATGAAAAAACGAACAGAGGAAAAAGGATATACCTTGTTTATTACCAAGGACGGTTCTCTTTACATCAATGAGCAAAAAGTTGATAACACATCCCTTTTAGCTCGTTTACAAGAGATTGCTCCGGAAATAAAAAAAAGGGGGCTGATCATTAAAGCAGATGAGACTGTTGATTACGGGGTGGTTATCAGGGCTATGGATACAGCCAAAAACAGCGGAATTACAAAATTAATAGTAGCTACCAGAGAAAAAATGGAGAAAAAATGAAAGTTGTACGGTCGGTTCAGGAAATGCAGAATTTCGCTGATCAATTGCGAAGTGAGGGTAAAATTATTGGTTTTGTTCCTACCATGGGGTTTTTTCATGAAGGGCATCTGAGTTTAATGCGCATAGCGCGAAAGAAAGCTGATGTAGTAGTGATTTCCATATTTGTCAATCCTGCTCAGTTCGGTCCTGGTGAAGATTTTAATGATTATCCTCGGGATTTTAGCAGAGATAAAAGTCTGGCAGATAAAAATGGCGTGGATGTTATTTTTTATCCTTCCGAAGAGGTGATATATCCGGAAAGATTTTTAACCAAAGTTACAGTAGATAAAATAACAAAAGTACTTTGTGGTGTTTCCCGGCCTTATCATTTTCAGGGTGTCACAACTGTGTGTGCCAAGCTTTTTAATATTGTAAAACCGCATTTTGCTGTTTTTGGGAAAAAGGATTTTCAGCAGTCGGTAGTAATAAAACAAATGGTAAAAGATTTAAACTTTGATCTGGATATTATTACCGGTCCCATTATTAGAGAATCAGACGGACTGGCCCTGAGTTCCAGAAATACCTATTTGTCTGAAGAAGAACGTAAGGATGCCCTTTCTCTGAACCGGGCACTTTTAAAAGCTGAAGCGATGGTTCATCAGGGAGAGAGAAAAATTGAAATTTTATGCAAGTTTATAGCAAATGAAATTTCCTCCAAAAAGAATAATAGGATCGATTATATCAGTATTGTTGATCCTGAGACCCTGGAGCCGCTGGATTTTATCAAAGACAGAGCTCTCATAGCTGTGGCAGTATTTGTGGGTAAGACACGTCTTATCGATAATATTTTGATAGAGCTTTAGGATTACAGGACATACGAAAACACCGGATGGTGTAATAATAGTGCAGGTTACCCGCGGCAGTCAGGTAAGAACTGTTCCTGTGGGGATGATTTTATGAAAATTGAACATTCTGTTTATAAACATTTTTTGTTGCTTAAAAGTTGCAATTAATTTTAAGATTTATTATAATTAAACTTCATCTAGAATGTCAATTATTAGTACACATACAAGAATAATTAAAAAGGTTAATTTGACTGAGGAGTTATAAATGAGTGGATTTTTTGGGGTGGTTTCGAAATCAGATTGTGTGGGGGATGTTTTTTTTGGTACCGACTATCATTCCCATCTGGGGACTCAGCGTGGTGGTATTGCAGTGATTAATCCCGAAGGCTTCACTAGGTATATTCATAATATTACCAATTCCCAGTTTCGTACTAAATTTGATGAAGAAATCAGTACAATGGAAGGTAATCAGGGTATAGGTATAATCAGTGATTATGAAGATCAGCCCATACTGGTGTATTCCCATCTGGGAACTTACGCTATTGTTTCAGTGGGATCAATTCAGAATACAGAAGAGTTAGTAAAAAGAGCTTTTAAAAATAAAACAACTCATTTTTCCGAAATAAAAGATCGAAGCGTAAACCCGACTGAACTGGCTGCAACTATTATTAATGAGGAGCAGAGCTTTACGGAAGGAATACAGAGTGTACAGGAAGCAGTTGAAGGTTCCTGTTCAGTTTTACTTCTTACTCATGAAGGAATTTATGCAGGCCGGGATAGGCGGGGACGGACACCAATAGTTATCGGTAAGAAGGAAGGATCATATGCTGCCACTCTGGAAACTTCTGCTTTTCCCAATCTTGATTATGAAATAGAAAAATATTTAGGTCCGGGAGAAATTGTACGTATAACCGCAGATGGATATGAACAGTTGAAAAAGCCGGGTGAAGAAATGAGGATATGTGCTTTTCTATGGGTATATTATGGGTTTCCTTCCTCAACCTATGAAGGAATAAATGTGGAAGATGTTCGTAACCGATGTGGTGCTTCACTGGCCAGGAATGAGAACAGAGTTGTTGATGTGGTAGCCGGCATTCCAGATTCCGGTACAGCCTATGCTGTCGGGTATGCTAATGAGGCAAATATTAGCTTTCGGCGTCCTTTTGTGAAATATACGCCTACCTGGCCCCGGAGTTTTATGCCTCAGGATCAGAAAATCAGAGAACTGGTAGCAAAAATGAAACTTATTCCAATTCGGGAACTTATTGAAGGGAAACGTCTTCTTTTTTGTGAAGATTCTATTGTGCGCGGCACCCAGTTGGAGGACATTATTCAGCGTATTTTTGATTATGGCGCCAAAGAGGTGCATATGAGGCCGGCTTGTCCTCCTCTGATAAACGGCTGTAAATATTTAAATTTTTCCCGTTCCAGATCTGTTCTGGACCTGGCCACCAGGAAAGCAGTAAAGCAATTGGAAGGGGATGAGAAAAAATTTTTAGATGAATATACTGATCCATCCTCTGACAGGTATATAAATATGATAGAGACCATTCGAAACAGACTTAAACTCACCTCATTGCAATACCAAAAATTAGATGATATGGTAAAAGCAATTGGATTACCCAAAGAAAAGTTATGTACTTACTGCTGGGATGGAGTTGGAGATTAATAGAATAGATAGTATTTCCACGGGTGGAATTACTATTTGTTCAGGATATCTAAAGAAGTATTTTATTCTAAATTTTCGATATTTTAAAATATGGTTCGGGGAACAATATCAGATTTATTGAGTATATAAATTACAAAGAATAATTATTATTGGAGGAGAAGAATGAAAAAATTTATGATTCCAAGAGTTGCACACTGCAGCGAAGGCTGTATGATTCAGTCCTGGACATGACACTAAACTATCCCATTTGGTTATAATGCATAAAGGATCAGAATACAATTCTGATCCTTTATTTTATGGTGCAGTAGTTATTATGTTATTAATCAATATAAAGTGATTATTGCTATAATAGTGATAATAATAAGAGCAATCAGAGTAGGAAGAATGATCTGCTGCATAAAGTTTTTCAGGTTGGTTTTAAAATATTCTATGGATACAGAAACACAGGGGTGAATAGGTGAGGCTACATATCCCATAAATACCGAGAAGTACATAATTGCAAAGGAAATGGGTGAGATATAACCAGTACTGTATTTAGCAAAATAAATAGGAATAATTATGGATACAGGAAGCTGAATCCTGCCGGTAACAAAACCAAGAATCGACCCTATACCTACCAGAAGAAATGCAGGAGTAAAAGCAGCATTGGCTATTACAGAGGCAATGTTTGCAGCTATAAACATATTCAGGAACAGGAACATACCGAATATTATCAGAGTGAATTTCCAGAATCTGACTTTTATCGCTGTCCGAAAAATCCTGTTGAATGATAGTTTTGTAGCAATCTTAATACTTATCAGACAGATTGAGACTCCAAGGATGAGAGGTATTTCTGAGAGTGTGAAATAATTAATGAGTGAAAAATGGATTACTGGGGCTATCATTATTAAACTGAGGGGGATCAGCAGTCCCTTGAGGCTGAATTTATTTTTGTGTTGTATCTTTCCATCAATGTTATGGATGAAAAAAAAGAATCCGATCAAAAAAATTACCAGGAACAAAGGTAAAAGGTAGAGGATTTGATTGTATAGTTCCAACCCCGCCATTTTGGTGGTTGGAAGCAACGCTCCCAGAGGATAGATAAAAACAAGAAAATGTCTGAACCAGACATTAATAATAGCCTTTTTGGTATAATCAATGTCTTCCCCGAACCTGTCTACCATGGGAGCAGATAACAGGGCACCCCCTGGCATGGGCAGCATGCCGAATAGAGCAGGGGAAAGTATCAGGCTTCCTTTCTTACCTACCCGAAAATTCTGAATCAGAGATTCCATAAGATGGGATTCCTGCAGTAATCCACCAATAATTGCTATTAATCCCACAGAGACAGCCAGTAAAAAAATAGAAGGATCAGTCAGTGTATTGATTGCCACTGATAAGGTTTTATCAATGGAAAGGTTGTAAATGCCAAGGAATACCGAGCCAGTAAAAAGGGCAATATAGAGATTTTTAATCGAAATAGAGAGGATAAGAATAAGGGCAATGATGAATCCTATCCAGATAGTTACTTCACTAATAAACAGTCTCCTTTCTGAAAGTTATTTGCTTTTAAAACCATATAAAATAGAGGAGAAAATCTTAAATGTCAATTTTTTTATTTGTTTTTTTTAGAAAAATTGTTTAGTATATATAAAGTAAAGAAGTAAAAAATTTTTATTTATTATCATTATAATCCGAGGTTTTTTTGAGTAATTTGATTTATAATAACATTCAATAAAAATGAAAAAAAACAATTTAATTTTATCATTCTTTTTATTTTTATTGCTGATCAGCAATTACTCATTTACTCAGTATACATCCAATCCTTTTATTTTTTCCATACAAGACGCTCCTGTGGACGGTTGTTTTTTTGTGTATGATGTTAACGGAGATAACAAACTGGATTATATTTTTCGTTCAGAGGAAGCTCTTTACGTGTATAGTCATAATGGGAATCTTTTATGGAAAAAAGAAATTTCTATGATTTTTACATTTGAAGTTAATGCAGGTAATAAATGTTGTGCTGCGGATATTGACGGGGACGGTGAAGTTGAAATAGTGGCATTAAATGATAAAAATGAGATTATAATATATAATGGTAAGACTGGTACCAAGGAAAATAGTTTTAATATATCTGTTGATGATACTACCCAGGTTACAGCTAATATTGTACTGGTTAATCAGAGATATCCAGGTTCTCCTCAAAAAAAGAGAGATGTAATAATTCAGACAAACGGAAGAGAAGGTATAGATGATTACTGGAAGAAGATTAATCGTACTTTAATTGCCCTGAATCTGGAAACCGGTGAGGAGATATGGCGGGTACAGCAGGATGGTGATGTGTCGGATAGAATTTATGAAGGATATTTCGGTCAGGCTCACGGTGGCCCTGTATGTGCTGATATAGATCTTGATGGAATTGATGAGATTATTGGCGGAAATGTAATTGACTATAATAGCGGCGATTTAGATATTATTGATCCGGGTAATTATAAATATCTGTGGGAAAGATGGGTGAGAGTAAACACTAAAAATAAATTTATAGATCATATTGATGCTGTTTCAGTGGGAGATTTCAGACCGGATATTCCGGGACTGGAATGGATTATTACAGAAGAAGATCATAATGACGGTCCTAAAGATGTTAATTCCTGGCATACAATCATGTTTTCAAAGAATTCCATAATCTGGAGAAAAGAGACGGAATTATTTAATGATGGTTCCGGGCGTGAACCGCAGAACACCTGTGCAGGTAATTTTGATAACAGCCATGATTTTTGTGAAGTATGGAACCGATCACGATTTTCAACTTATAATGAGTCCGGAGAAGTTATTGAACAGGCCATTGGTCAGCATCCCTGGGTATATGATGCTTTTGGGAATCAAATAGCTGATTATTCTATGGAAGAGGTTTTACCAGCTGATTTTAATCCGGCAGGTAATGGAGAAGGAATTGATGAGGTGTGGACAATTGACTGGTCAGGTGGGGAAAAAGAATATATTGTCGGGATGGCAAGACACACTAATAAAATTGGTATCCCCGGGGGGAATGTGGTCATACTTAATGCTGTTACCGGAGAAGTAGTCTGGTCCACTTTAGATGATGATCCTCAGATTCAGGCTTCCCTGCTTTATGTGGCTGATATCTACGGAGACAGCAGAGAAGAAATAATTATTTGTGATGTTTCCAATAATGAAAACCGAATTAAAGTATATACAAATGAAAGTAAAAATCAAAATTCCGGAACAGATAAATGGCGGGATCCTCTCTATGTGCAGGTAAAACAGAGCTGGAATTATTATTCCCCCGGCAGCTATACAAAAGGGGGGTTCCCTTCCATATTTAACGTTCAGATAAAAGATGTCAATCCCACCAGTGTGGTGATCTCCTGGTATACGAACGAGCCCTGTGATTCCAGAGTTAAATACGGTTTTACTGAGGATTATGACCAAGGGAGTGTTCATACAAGTTCTTATGTTACTGAACATGAAGTACAACTTACTGGACTGGAACCTGAGACTGACTATCATTACAGGATCATATCTGAGAACAGTGAGGCAGATAGTATTATATCTCCGGATAATGTTTTCAGTACAGCTCAGTCGGTCATTCTGTTATATCCTCAAGGGGGAGAAACTTTTTATCTGGATTCTCTGGTAACAATTTCGTGGAGGATTCCCAGTGGTCAGTACGGAGTAATGGTTGATATATCAAGAGACAGCGGAAAAACGTGGGAATCATTATCTGCCCAGGCAGTTAATGACAGTACTTTTAGCTGGATGGTGGATGAACCGCCCTCTCATGACTGCTTTATAAGAGTTAGAGATGAAGATGACAATCTTTCAGATGTTACTGAAGAGCAGTTTATGATTCTGGATACAACCAAACATCTGTTTTTTAATCCCAGAGAACAATGTTTGGAACTAAATAAAATTTCAAATACTGTTACAGTACAGGTTCAGAATTCTTCCGGGAAAGTGGTTGGTTTAGAGTATGATTATAATCTTTTTTTACAAACAACTTCTCCAACCGGAGAGTTTTCTCTTGATTCTGCATCATGGAATCCTGTTTCTCAGGTCAGTATTGATTCCGGAAGTTGTTCAGCATTATTTTTTTATAAGGATAACTCTCTTGGCAACAGTGAAATTATTGTTTCTGAGGACCCACCGGTGGGCTGGGAGAATGATACTTTAAAGAATTTAATAGTATTAGAAAACAATGATTTTATTCCTCCAAAATTGAACTACTTTTATCCTTATCCAGGTAAAAAATTGGTTCCGGTAAACAATGCTGTTCAGTTTAAGATTGTTGATCCTGAAGCAGGTTCCGGAGTTGATATCAGTTCACTTAAAGTTTCAATAAATAATATTAAGGCTAATGAGAGTTATATCTCTAAGATAGGTAAGAATTATCTGGTTGATTATATTCCAGAAGATATTGGTCAAAACAAGTGGGTGTCTATTAAAGTGCAGTGTAAGGATTCAGTAATTAATAAACTGGATACAACCTATACCTATTTAACCGGAAATACTAGTATCATTGATTCTTGTAAACGAATTGTGTATCCAGGCGGAAGAACCATTATTAATGAAACAAATCGAGTCAGAGTGGATTTTCCCCAAGGAGCAATAGGTGATACCCTTTATTTCACCATCGGAGAAACAGACACAGTCCCGCCCCTTCCGGATTCAGCTGTAGTTATAGGAAAATATTATTATTTAGGCCCTCCTGGTTTACAATTAAACAAAAAAATTACTGTTACTTTACCCTGTAATGAAAATATATTAAACCAAGCCGGGGTTACCGGAGTTGATCAGTTACCGGTTTATTTTAATAATTTTGACAGTTGGAGTACATTATCGGTTGAAAGCTATAGTGACAGTCAAGTTACAGTCAAAACAAATTCTACTGGTTATCTTACCTTTTGTAAAGCTTCTTCTACACAAATCACTGAATGGTTGCAGGATGAATCCACAAAGCATAAATGGAAACTGAGACAAAACTATCCCAATCCTTTTAATCCAAATACTTCAATCAGATATTATCTGACAGAGAAGTGTTTTGTAAATATAAAGGTTTTTGATCTTCTGGGAAGATTTATCAAGGAGTTGGTGGCAGAACGACAGAATGCAGGATTTCATAGTGTTGAATGGAATGGTACAGATTTTGAAGGAAGAAACCTGCCCAGCGGGATATATTTGTTACAGATGGAAGTTAATGATTATACCGAAATGAGAAAGATGATTTTGAGACGCTAAAAGCTTAACCCTGCATAGTAAATAATCTTTGCCATCAAGACTCTAAGACTCCAAGAATTTATGGTTTGAAAAATGAGACTATTGAAAACCCACTAAAGACACGAAATTCACAAAGTAACTCTTCTTAATTTTGTTTGTAAAATTCATTTACTCTATATTTTTCCTTTTTATATTAGAAATCAAGATATCATCGTTAAATAATTTTCATTTTATCAAAATTTTATTATTTTATTTACAGTAGTTTCAAGACAAGAGAGGAAAGCTGTACTATGATTACATTGCTTACAGATTTTGGTATTTCTGATTTCTATGTTGGTTCTATGAAAGGGGTGATATTGACTATTAATCCTGATATACAAATAGTGGATATCAGTCATGCTGTATCTCCTCAAAATATTGAAGAAGGAGCATTTATACTTAAACAGGTGTATCATTATTTTCCTCAGGGAACAATCCATGTTGTTGTGATAGATCCCGGAGTCGGCAGTGCGAGACGTATCATTGTTCTTGATACACAAGAGTATATCTTTTTAGCACCTGATAACGGAGTCCTGAAATATATTTTTGATGATTATACTGATTACAGAGTAATTGAAGTGAACAATAGCATGTATTATTTAAATAACGTGAGTACTACTTTCCACGGACGGGATATATTTGCACCTATTGCAGCTCACCTTTCCCTGGGAGTTGATATTGCTGATTTAGGAGAAGAGATCAGTAATTACATCAAGCCGGAGATCATCAAACCGGTCAAAAAAGGAAATAAAATTACTGGTCAGGTGATGTATATTGATTCTTTTGGCAATTGTATTACAAATATCAGTTCGGAATTACTGGAAAGTAAAAAGGAAATTCAGATACAAATTAAAAACCTGGTTTTATGGGAAATTAAGTCGAACTATTCTGAGGTCAGTAAGGGGGAGGTTCTTGCCTTGTTCGGAAGCAGTGGGATGTTGGAGATCTCGGTCAATGAGGGAAATGCACAGGAGCAGTATGCTTTTAGAGTAGGGGATAGAGTGGTGGTTGAAGGAGCAAGAAAAAAGGCAAAAGACAAAAGACAAAAGACAAAAGACAAAAGACTAAAGAAAAAAGACTAAAAAAGATAAAGGAAAAAGGATAAAGGATAAAGGATAAAGGATAAAACAGAACCTTAGAACGTGAGAGCTTTAGAACGTGAGAATGTGAAAGCTTTAGAACGTAAGAAAATATGCGTTCAGAAGTCAGATGACAGAGGTCAGAGAGGACAGCAGACGGCCGACCGCTGACCGCGTATCAATTTGCGGTTCGCTGTCCGCGGTCTATGGTTAGAGAAAAGGAATACGTGGGAGTGTTACATAAAGTCTCCTCCATCTTCCATATTCCATTCTCCTTTTTTCCTTATTTCTTGGTCTATCTTTTCATTTCTAAAAACAACACATAAACATTTGTATGATAATAATCATATATTGATACTTTAAGGAGAACAGATGAGAGAGCCGGATACTCACATTATCAGAAAAAGAAACAAGAAAAAATATTTTATACATATTTTACTGTTTGTATTGACCATTGGCACCACATTTTTTGTGGGTCTGTCCGAAGGTGTTACAGGAGCATTGTGGTATTCCGGGGCAATAATGATCATACTGCTCACCCATGAAATGGGTCATTTTTTAACTGCAAAACATTATGGGGTCTCTGCCACTCTTCCTTATTTTATTCCCCTGCCGCTTCCTCCTTTCGGCACTATGGGAGCAGTGATAAAAATGGGAGGAAGAATACCCAACCGGAGAGCTCTTTTTGATATCGGAGCAGCCGGACCTATAGCGGGTCTGATAATGATCATCCCATCTATTGTGATTGGTTTAAAAATGTCCCAGGTTGTTACTGTTGGCAGTCTGGGTGAAAATGCCATTACCCTGGGGGATTCACTGCTTTTCAGCCTTCTTTCCAGAGCTGTTTTAGGATATATTCCCGAAGGACAGGATGTACTGCTTCATCCTCTGGCGTATGCTGGATGGGTGGGTTTGCTGGTCACTGCCTTGAATCTGCTTCCTATTGGTCAGTTAGACGGCGGTCATGTAATATATTCTCTTTTCAGAAACAAAAGTAAGTTATTTTCATTCTTTTTCTATTCTGTTTTACTGGTCGTATGTCTGTTTTTTTATGTGGGGTGGATTCTGGTATTAATACTACTGGCAATTTTCAGAAAACACCCTCCCACTATGAATGATTATGTTCCTCTTGACAGAAAAAGAAAGATCCTGGGAATAATTGTTCTGGTGGTGTTTGTTCTTTCCTTTACTCCGGTTCCTTTCGGATTCGGGGACGGATTGATTCCGCTGTTGGTGGAGAGTGGGTGGTTTTAAAAGAAGAAGGTAACCTTTTTGGGGAGAGGGGTAAAAGGTTACCTTCTAAAATATCCTGACAAGGGTCTGAGACCCTGTCAGGGTGTTTCAGGATATTGTTGCCTGCAAAGCCTTTGAAATTCAGGAAAGGAATATATTACTTCAGGCTCTGGAAGATTTTCATACGTTAAACATAGATTTTGTGGATGCATATGTAGGTAACTGGATGAAAGAGAACAAGATCGATACCATATACACTCTTAATAAAAAGGATTTCCAACGGATTCCAGGATTGTCTGTGCTGTAGACGGATTTTTTTCAGTAGAGGCGGAGTCTCTTGCTGTGCTGGTAGGATGAAACTTGTTTTGCTGCAGATGAGAAAGATTGCTTTTGATATTGTGTTTGAGTAGGAATATCATGTAATATATGGGAAGGCTGGAGAAGGGAGGATGGAGAATGGAGAAAAGGAGATTGGATGTATAAAATCCAAAATCCCAAACATCAAATAACAAATAAATTCCAAATTACAAATTCCAATGACCAAACCTATCTGCTTGCAAACCTGATCAGAAATATCAAGCCACGGATACACACGGATTGGACACAAAATAATGTTGTTTTTATCCCCGAGAGTCCGTGTTGTTCTGTGGCTGGGAGAAAAGGAGGAGGTGAGAAGCTTAGAACTTGAGAACTTAAGAACTTTAGAGCATAAGGGGTGTTAGAACTGAATAGTTCCATACTTTTCCTATCTTTTTTCGATATTTGTCGGGATTAGCTGGGGAGTGTAGCCCAGAAAGGAGCTGCACTCCGGGTTTCTAAATCGCTGTGTTTAGGGTTTAATGTAGAAGAATAAAAATTTGACATTTACAAATAAAAGTATTACTTTTTATAAAGAGTAATACCAGCTAAAGGTGATAAAAATGTTTAGCTCTACAATAACCCAAAAGGGCCAGGTAACAATTCCTAAAAAGCTGAGGGATGAACTCCATCTGCAATCAAATGATCAGGTAGTATTTGTAAAGCAAGGAGATTATATAATACTCAAACCAGTGCAGGACATTATGGAACTGAAGGGATCAGTAAAAGTAAAAGGCCCTCAGGATTTTTCCAAAATCAGAGAACAGGTTAAAAAAAGACAGGCAAAGCACAGTGCCCATGAATAGATGTTTTGTTGATACCAATCTGTTTCTTCGCTTTCTTACCAATGATATTCCGGAACAGGCGGTTATTCTGGAAAAACTCATAGAACAATCCCGGAAGGGAAAAGTACACCTTGTTATCAATACGGTTGTTATTGCAGAAATTGTATGGACACTGCAGTCTTTTTACAAATATTCAAAAGAAAAAATTGATGAAATAGTCAGTTCCATTGTTGCCTGCAAAGCCTTTGAAATTCAGGAAAGGAATATATTACTTCAGGCTCTGGAAGATTTCCACACGTTAAATATTGATTTTGTAGATGCATATGTAGGTAACTGGATGAAAGAGAACAAGATTTTTACCATATACACTCTTAATAAAAAGGATTTCCAACGGATTTCAGGATTGTCTGTGATGTAGATCGATTTTTTTCAGCAGAGGTAGAGTCTCTGCAGGGCCGGTTAATTTTATATAACATTAATTTTGTAAATAAAATAATAAATTGAATTACTATGCACTTGTCTTAATTTTACTTATTAATTTGCCTATTAGTCCACCAACTAATCCGAGAATTGCACCTGGCCAAATACCAAAACCAAGCCCCATAGTTAAAGCTGCAATTACACTACCACCAGCTACATCAATGAATGGCATGATTGAACCAAGCTCTGATACAACAGGAGTTCGAAAAATAAAAGTTGCTCCCCATACAAACAATGATAAAAATCCAGCACCAGCCCCACGAGCTCCTGATTGTGCAATCAGACCTGCAACCAATGGACCTAAAAAGAAACCCCATGGAGTATGTAAAAATTCAAAAATAAATGCAATGACAAGTCCAACACCAGAACCAATCCAAAAATATTTTCTACTTTGAGCTATTACCAGTTCATCAACTTTTTTCTTAATTGCTTCAGCTTTTTCTTGCTTTTCTTTTTTTTCTTTAGGTAATTTTTCAAAACAAGAATTACATATCATATCTTCTTTAAAATAGTATTTAGAAGGATACTCTTCACCGCATACTTTACATTTCATCTTTCTCTCCTTTATATTAATTATTAAGGATGATATATTAAATTATAAATCCCTTCTTTTTAATTTTTTAACATCAACGATTATTAAAAATGGGGTTATAAGAAAACCCACTATTACTCCACAAATCAATACAGAAAAGTACCATGTAAGTATATTTTCTTTTGTTAAATAATAAACTGATAAACCACCCAAAATTGCAATTAATCCAGCAAGAAATTCGACAATATTTTCATATATTCCATAAATAATTCCCGCGACAAGTGAAACACCAAGGATATAAAGAATCCATTGCCCACCTAAACTATAAATAATAAAAAAAATTATTATAGCAAAAACTGCAATAACTATAAGTCTTGTATAATTGAATTCTTTGTACTCATTGGAATTTTTGTCTTTTTCTTTAATTGAAAAGTTCTTAATTTTCTTTTCTAAATCTGTTTTTTTTCTTGAGGGAGATTATCAAAACAGTCTATACAAATACCGCTTATTTTAAACGATTTTTTTGAAGGAAATTCTTGGCCACAAATTTCACATTTCATTGTTAACTCCTTTTAATAGATTAAATATTGGCGATTGTTTTTAATTGTATTAAAAGCATGATCAGCAATACTACCTGCTTTAATCTCTCTAAAAGGATAACCATTGGTAAAGGCATGTATTTCATACATCCTCTTTGCAGATTCAATCTTTCCGAGAAATAGTGAACCCATGCAGGTTGCCTGTTTGAGTTATTAATGTAATTTTATTTTATTATTATTTTATTAAGTTCAGTTTTAAACTCTCTTCCATTCCATCTATTTGAATCCTATAAAAATAGATACCGCTTGTAACTTTAAAACCATTTTTATTCGTTCCATCCCAAATAATAGAATAATTACCCGGGGATTGTGTTTTATTTACTAAAATCTTTATTTCTTCACCAAGTACACTATAAATACTTAACTTTACATGACATAATTTTCTAATATTATATTCAATAGTAGTCGCAGGATTAAAAGGATTGGGGTAATTCTGCATTAATGAAAAATATTTTGGAATAACATTTCGTTTCTCCCTCTCAACCGATGTAATATTGATTTTACCACTTACCCATTTACATACAGCATTAAACAGTACACTGGTATTACTATTATACGAAGAGCCACCTGCCCAGAATCCTACACGCCCATTTTGATAAGATCGAATAAAACTATGAATATTATCAGATCCATAATCCCATTCTGCTAATATTGTGGCATCTGAGTTAACATCTGTAACTGCTGCACCACCCCAACCAGTACATTCTTCAATGACGTCATGTTTCATCAATGATGTTCCCAACGGATTATCAAAAGCAATTTTAGCATAACTGACATCAACATTACTATATTGAGATGTACCGAACCATTCGGAAATATCACTACAACTATATCCCCCTCCGCAAAAAGTAGATGGAGTGCCGCCCATTAGAATAGCACCACCTCCATTTTTTACATAATTACTAATATATGAAGCAGTGGAGGGAGTACATGCTGAATACTCCCGACAGATTACAAGATCATAAGAAGATAAATTAGCCGGAATAGTAGTTGACGTTGTTACATTAAATTTTAATTGATGTAAAATATCAGAAATTGTTTGATCAGGGGTGTTAACAATATATAAACAGTTATCAGACGTTTTTGCTGTTAAATAAATACCATAAGCAGCAGCATCAGCATTTCCTTCATTTTTTATTGCAATATAATAATGTTCAGATGGATGTAACTGTATATAATTTTTTACATCTAAGGTCAATAAAGAGATCGTATTAACAGCATCATATTCACCAACAAAGTTGCCTAAATCTACTGTATTTCCAACCCACCAGGTAATGAGATCATGATCATTATCTGTAGGAGTGACTTGCTGATCTGTTGACATATATACTTTACAATGTGCAGATCCAGATGCTTGAGAGTACCAGTTCCAAATTGATAATGAAATTTCAGAGAAATCTGAAACAGAAGATGGTATGTCTAAACGTGTTTCAGCATAACGACCATCACGATTTCGATTCTGTGAATAGTACCAATCATAAGCAAATGAGCCAATATTTCCAAAAGTAGATATCACAGTATTGGTAGGGATATAATTATCTAATACGGCTACATTATCAAAATATGCAACAGCAGTTCCATCTGTAGAAAAGTTATTCGTTTCTAAGGCAAAAGTACTACAATTAGTACGTTCACTTCTAGGAATCCCAGAATATTTATTTTCTCCATTAATGTAAACATCCAACCTATTATCAAAAAAATCAATTGATACTGTAACAATGTACCATTGTTCAGCATTGTAGGATTGTAATTCAATATCAGAAAGGCCACTATCTCGTAAACAAATTTTTCCATCATTCCTGAATATTATAGCATTATACGAAGGAGCCATATTTCCCTGTGATTTAAAAAAGCCAACCATCGCACCTTTTTGAGAATTTGGAATATATATACACGTCTGATAGGTAATTTCATTATCATAACTAATATTAATTCCATCAATTCGTGACCAATTTGACAACCCTTCCAATCGGAATGAATGAGGACTGCTACCGTATGTATAATTGGTTGAAATTTTTGCAGAAACACCACTGTAGAGTTCGTACCACCATTCACCTGTGGGATATTGATTGCCTTCATGAGTTTCAAAGTTGTCAAAAAAGATGATTTCACTTAACACTGTTGAATATATACCTAATACCATTATCAATAATATTATGCTTATAGTAAATACTTTTAATATTCTTTTTTCCATCATGATACACCTCTTATTTTTAATGAATTCATATGAAATATATAATGAAAACTAACATTTTATAAAATTAATATCCATATCTTATTTAGTATAAAGCATCTTATGCTGCATTATTATTTTGCCTGCCCTCATGCGACAGATATAAATTCCACTGGGAACTCTATTCCCTTCCCCATCTATGGTATCCCATGTGAGTTCATGAATACCAGCACCTTGCTTTTTATTTATTAATGTTCTGACTACTCTTCCCTTTAAATCATAAATTTTTATTTTCACTTGACATGGCTTGCATAAAGAATAGGATATTGTGGTTGCAGGATTGAATGGATTGGGGTAGTTCTGATTAAGATTAAAATCTGTAACAGTTTCTTTTTCAAGAACACCTGTATTCTCTATAAAATAAGCAGTAACACTTTTGTTACCATTCATATTCAAATTTTTAGCAGAGGCAGAGCCTCTGCTGGACTGGTAAGAGGAGTAAGAAATTCATTATCAACTAATAAATATGAAATTGATCCACCAGCAATTATTCCAATTCCAACAAGTAATTGAATAACGGATTCACAAATCGCATAGAAAATTCCTGATACTATTCCAACACCGAGAATATATAAAGCCCAATGACCAGCAATTTGTGATAGAATAATTAGTATAGCAGATGCAATTACAAGGCCGATGATTAGTTTTAAGTAATTTTTGCTTGCTTCCTTATATCTTGATATTTTTGAAAGGTATTGCATTTCTTCTTCTATTTCCTTTTTTTCTTCTTCGGATAATTCTTCAAAACATTTTTCACATATATTGATGGTAGCAAATTTGTTACTATCAGGTAATTCTACTTGACAACTCTGACATCTCATATTTTCTCCCCATTTTTTAGTTATTTATTTCTTTACATTAATCAAATAGAACTTTTCCTAAAGCATCTTAAAATTGGAGGTTAAAAGTATTTCTGAACAACTAAAACTCGGAAGAACCATATTATTTTATTTTAAATATCTTATGATTTCCACCTTTTAACATTTTTTTATGTAATGTTTTTTTCATGTAATTGGTTTTCGCTGTAGAATTTGTAAAATTAAAATTTATACTACCATCTAATTGACCATTACAATACACTTCAACTAAATAAGTACCTGGATTATTTTTAAATTCATAATTAACAGAATGTCCATTATAACAATGGAAATAACTGTAACCAGGATTTGTCCATGTTGATGATTTACTTTTTAATTGACCATTTGGATAATACCATTTAAAAAAAATCGTTTCATCTCCTGTCCCATTCATCCATTCAGCATATACAAATATCCAATCATCAGAAGAAGTAAAGTCAGATTTAATATCTTCGGGTACGCCATTATTTATGGTAGAACATGTTATTATACCAACAAGAGAAACATCATCGTCTTTTTGTTTTAAACTGAAATAATTATCGCTGTAATCGTACAGTGATGCATTGCTGGTGCTGGTAATCTTGATCTGGTAACTGCTGTAGGTATCGTAACTGGCAGGGATACTCCAGTTGT
>JAWODZ010000195.1:0-5712 GCA_046483025.1 bacterium | reverse complement strand
ATCAGTGATGTTCAGTTCTGCCAGGATACTGATGATTCTCTGGCTTATGGTTTTTATCCGGTTATACAAAAAAGTGGTATCACGGTTATTCCTTATCCGTATGAAAAGATCCAAAACTCTGAGCAGTTATTTTGTTATTTTGAGATTTATAATATTAAGACAAGCGGAATTCAATCACAGTATGAGATGACTCTTGAAGTAACAACCGTCAAACAAAAAAAAGGATTATTCAAGAAAATTGGTGGTATTTTCACCAGCTCTCCGGAAAAATCAATCAGCATACACTATACCAGGGATGTGATGCAGGATGATTCTCAGGAATTGATAGGTGTTGATTTCAGTAACCTGGTTCCGGGGAATTATACTCTAACCATAAGAGTGACTGACAAAGACAAACAGCGTATTTCAGCAGAAGTGACCAGAAATCTGCAGATTAAACATTAATAAGAAGGAGCATGCTGTGATCAAAAAATATTTATTATTATTGAGTATACAGATTTTATTTTTTACAAATCATTCTCTGTCCCAGACAATTTATGGAAAGGTGTTCAGTAAAGAAGACAATACTCCCATATACAAGGTTGATGTATTTTTAGTCAATACTAATACAGGATATGCTACAGATAAAATATTCCTGTAAGTGATAAATAACAGTGAAACCAGTTCTAAAAGAAAGTCTTCCTTTCATCAGTATCATTATACCTACTTTTAACCGAAAAAGCAGAATTATAACTGCCATTGATTCGGTTTTAAGGCAAACCTATCAGAATTTTGAGTTGATCATTATTGATGATGGCTCTACTGATAATACTGAAAAAGCAATAAAATCCTATGAAAATAAGGTGAAATATTTTTATCAGACCCACCGGGGAGTTTCAGCAGCCCGGAATTCAGGCATACAGAAATCAAAGGGAGACTACATTTGTTTTCTTGATTCGGATGATGAATGGGTAGAGAATAAATTAGAAACCCAGGTAACATTAGTCAGGTCGGATCCTCAGATAAAGATTTGTTATACTGATGAAATCTGGATTAGAAACGGAGTGCGGGTAAATCCCAAAAAAATTCACCAAAAATATTCGGGCAGGATCTATCAGAGATGTCTGCCACTTTGTATCATCAGTCCTTCTTCAGTCATGATTCACAGAGATGTCTTTGAACAAGCAGGAAGATTTGATCCTCAGATGACAGTGTGTGAAGATTATGATTTATGGCTGCGGATTAGTCATCACTATCCTGTAACTTTTATTCCTCAGCCATTAATTATTAAAAAAGGAGGACATGAAGATCAGCTGTCGCAGAAATTTTGGGGTATGGATCGATACCGGGTAAAAGCTATGGAAAAGATGCTGCAGAAAGATAACTTATCTTTGAAAGATAAAAAAGCAACTATAAAGATGCTTCAGAGAAAATGTGATATTTTATCAAATGGTTTTTTGAAGCGGGGGAAAAAACAACAAGCTGAATATTTTATTTCACTCAAAAATAAATATTACTAGTTATGTTCAGGATTTTTTCTTTTTATTGGGGATATCAAAGATAATACCTTTATTACTAAAAAAGAACAAATCTCCAATAGTAAGTCCGATCGACTGCCTTAAAGGCTTCCAGTTGTCTTTATAAGCTTCATTGAATACTTTAGTCCCCTTATTATCTTTTGTAATCACTTTTACTCTGTGCGGATAATTTCTATTAATCATGAAGGGTGAGTGAGTAGTATAAATAATCTGGTTTTTTTGGGATAAATCTTCCAGTAATCGTGTTAAGTCTTTCTGGCCGGAGGGGTGTAAATGCACCCCGGGTTCATCAAAGAGAAAAATATATTCATTAGTGCTGGCTTCATTGGTGGCAGCCAGAAAATTGATATAAAAGGATAAATACCAGAGAAATCCGTTAGACCGGCTTTGTGGTGTATCATAAACCGTAGTCTCATCGCTGAAATCAATATAAAGTGTTTTTCCGTTTACCCTCAGTTTTATTTCCAGGGATGGTTCCTGAGACCAAACCTGCTGAATTCTTTCAGTAGCTACCCGACTGGCTTCTTCGATAGCTCTTCTTCCATGAGTTGAATCCTCGAAAATCGTGGAAGGATCTTGTATTCCACTGATTTTGATCAGATTTCTCTCTACTTGATATTTATTATTTTCCTTTATTAACTCTTCATAATTAATTCGATCTTTGATAAGATCCAGGGAATCAAAATAGAGTATTTTGGGCATGAGAGAAAACAGAGGTTTGACAGAACCAACGGAAAAAGTTTTATCTTTTATAATTATTTTATAATTTTTTTGGTTATTCCCTTCCTTTCTGAGAATAAAGGAGTCGATAGAACTGAAACTGGAATGAATTTTAGATAGTTTTACCTTATCATTTTTATTGAGCTGTGAAAATTCCAGATCGATGATGGGAGGCTTACCAGATTTATAGAGATCAGAAAATTGACAAGTGTCGTTTATATCAAGGGTAATGTCAGGATTAAATGCTTCCAGAGCCTTTAGAACATTTGTTTTTCCTGATTCATTGGGTCCAATAAGTAAAGTGATGTTAGGATCAAAAGGAAGCGTCATCCTGTTGATAGATTTAAATGCATTGATAATTAATTTTGAAATTATCATGTACCCTCCTGCTGTAGATTAAATATAATTTATACGATTTTGTGAAAAAATCAAGAGATATTATAAATTTTTCTGGAAAACGAAAGCAACATGGTACCCCCTTCCGGTTTTGTACGTATGTGGAGGAAGGGGGATGGCGGAGATCAGGGAATGGTTGAATAATCATAAGATTTTAAAAAAAATAAAATATATATGATTTCCCATTAATTAAATAGTTCCCAACTGATTCCAAAGCGAACAAATGAATGGGGGATGAAAACATGATATTTATCAGAAATTTTTTGGTTAAGTATGTTATCTGCTGAAACGGTTATATAGGTATGATCCATAAATTTAAAAGATGCTTTAACATTCAGAAATGCATTGGGCAGGATTAATTGTTTGGTGAAGGTGTGGGCATTGGTTAAGGAAAAAAGAGAAAATCCAGACCAGTATTTTAAAGAGGCAAAGAGGGTAACATGTAGATCATTTTTGAAAAAATCGTGATTCCAGGACAGGGTGGTCAGTCCCTGGAGATCAGGCAAATCAATATGGTGCAGAGTATCCTGTTGTAAAGATCTGATAAGATTTAGTGATGAAGAGAGGGAAAAACAGTTGAAAAATTCAAGGGAAATTGTAGTGTTGATGCCAGCATACTCGGTGCTAAGACTATTATCAAAGGTAAACAGCGATTCACTGTCCTGGTTCAGTTGATTAATAGTCACCAGATTATTACAGGTCTGGTAATAAATCAAGGTCGATAGTTGTTGATTCTGAGTTTTGCCATATTGACAAAACAGTTGTATTCTTTCACTGTTTTCAGAAAACAGGTTTGAATTTTTATTGTATGAGAGGTTGTATTTTCTGAATTTATTTTCATTGTTAGAAAGAGGCGTACTGAAAAAGATGGGGAAGCCATGAATTTTAGGGAGTTCCGGCAGATTGGAATTTTGATCGTATTCAATAGTTAAGTTCAGGGTATTAGTAGGTACATATGAAAAAAGGCCGGAAAATTTCAGAACAGGGAGAGTGAATTTTGAATTCTCAAAGTTCAATTCTGTAAGCACACGTATGTTATCAGACAGAGGCAAGTGCAGGTTAATAAAGATATTTTCTTGATGAAAAGAATTTTTTGTACTGCTGGTGTCGGTAAGATTACAATGTGAATAGGTTAACCCCCAGCTGAGGGGAAAAATAAAATTCATCCTCTGTAACAATTTTATCTGATTAGACAGGTAAGAAAATTTTTTCTGTGGATAAAATCTAAATTCTTTTATTTTAATTTCCTCAGAGGTATGGTTTAACCAGAGATTTGTTTGCAGACGAGGCAAATCAAAAGAGGATTGCAAAGTATGGTCAATTCTGAAGATATTTTTTGACGGCGTGCAGGTCGAATCCTTTTCAAAGGGGATATTAAATGGTATCGTCAGATTATGACGATTGCTTAAAATTGAGTATTGAAATTTTGTAAAGTCATTAAGGGAGTATTCAAAAGATGTCCGGGTTTTTTGGGCATTGTATTTTCTATAAGGAAGTATCTCATTGGTACTCTTTTTTTCTCCGAATTTTTTCATCATTACTCCGGAGAGAATTTTTATTTTTGAACCTATTCTTTGTCCATAGGTAACATCAAAGTCACTGAAAAAGCCTGATCCTGTCCGATACACAAATTTAGTATAGGGTTTATTACTCATCAATTTTTTTGTGGTTATATTAACAACTCCGCCAATTGCGTTTATCCCATAGGGGTTAAGCCCGGGATAAAGTTCAATTTTTTTAACAGTCTCCACCGGGATAAGTGGTAAATGAGGAGTTCCTTTTATGTAATCATATAACGGAAGGCCATCAATAAGAATCACAGAGTGGTTATCTCTGGTACCATTCATTAACAGAGACTGGGACTGACCCGGTGTTTGCACTCCAAACTGATAGATGCCGGGTAAATATTCCAACAGGCTGTGGAGAGTGAGAAAAGGTTTTGCTCGGTCACACTCCATATCAAGTGTATAGTGAATGAACAGGGAGTCCGGGGATGTTTGCGGTCTGACATTGATATAGAAAACAATCACCAGAAAAAAAACGAGGAAATAGTAAAATTTTTTCATAATTAATCTGTAATCTGTTTAAATAGTTTATTTTTTTGCAGTTTGTTGATTAATAAAGGTACAATGGTAAAAAAGATTATCATATTAGATACAATATGAATTACATAAAAATGCAGTCCGGTCAAAATAGTTGAAAAAAATTTGTCAAGATGAAATCCCATAGAAACTATAAATGCTACATTAGTGCATACAGCAAAAAACACAGTTGCAATGAGACCTGCACAGGCAAATTTCAGATGCGTCTTGATATGGTTGGAAATTTCCGGGCTGCTGAACAGTGCTCCTAAAAAACCTGTAAACCCCATAGAAATTATTTGGGCAACAAAAAGAGGAGGAGAAGGAATCCCGTAAGGGTTAGTAAAAGAAAATATTGCTTCAGCAGTAATGCCGATAAATATGCCATTCCGCAGGCCCAGCAGATAACCTGCTATAAATATGGTTGCAGTGATTATTTCAATATTGGGAATTAACAGGAAAGCATAACCTACTGCAACTGCGAGAGCTATACAAATTCCAATCAAACAAATTTTTTTGGTATTTATGTTCATATCATTTCTATTATATTCAAGTCAATATATCTAAATATGCAAGAAAATTCAAGAAAAATTGTCTGTCTTACGCATATTTTTTTTCATGTAAACATCCAGGATCAATAAAACAAGTTAATACTACTTTGTTTTCAGAACAAGTCATTATTTCATTTAAGTTAATCTTAGTTCTCTGTTCATAGAGTCTTGGAGTCATAGAGTTTTCTGATTTTATTTTTTTTCCTTTATTGTTTATGCTTGTCTTCCCCCATCTGAATTCCAGATCTGAGGGGTATATATTATTCCGGATAGTGACCAATTATCTCCAATCAATTTGGGAAACAGTTATGCCATCAGATACCAGGACTGCAGCTCCCTGTTTATCTGTCCGATGGATCTGGATGTCAAGTAAGTGAAAGTATTGTAAAACCAGTTTTGAGGGAAGGTGAAAACGGTTGTTTTCTCCCACTGAAAGAATTCCGATCT